>QMMC01000076.1 GCA_003647065.1 Deltaproteobacteria bacterium
CGACGCCGACCACCGGGGACGAGGCTGTCGCCGCGGGCGCCGGAGACCTGGAGATTCCGGACAACGACCCGGCCGGCGTGAAGAGCGTCGCCAACCTCGATGCTTCCGGCGTCGTAGGCGTCGTCGGCATCCAGCTCGCCATCACCCATTCCTATGTCGGTGACCTCGAGATTTCCCTCAGCCACGGCGGCGTGACCCGCTCGGTGCGCAGCCGTGAAGGCGGAAGCAATAACGACATCGACGCCTCCTTCGACGTCGTCGGCTTCGAGGGGATCGACCCCGCCGGTGAGTGGACCCTCCACGTGTCGGACCACGCGACCCGCGACGTCGGCAAGCTGGTTTCCTGGACGCTCACCGTGGGCACGAACGACGGAACCCCCGAGCCTCCGCCCTCGACCGACGAGACGGTCTTCAACGGCGCTGGCATGATGGCGATCCCCGACCACGACGCTACGGGCATCTCCAGCACGGCCGACGTGTCCGGAGTGACCGATGGTGGCGTGGCCATCCGCGTGGACATCACCCACACCTACATCGGCGATCTCACCGTCACCGTTGGGCACGGCGGCCGAACCTGGACGCTTCACAACGAGACCGGCGGTAGCACGGACAATCTCGTCGATGAGTTCTCCCTCGACGCGACGGGCGATGCCTTCGAAGGCGACCCCAGCGGCACCTGGACCTTGAAGGTCGTGGATGGGGCGGAGATCGACGAGGGCACGTTGAACGGCTGGGCGGTCATCGTCCGCTAGGGCGCCAGGGAAAAGACGCCGATTGATGGGTGTGTGCGACTTCTCGTTGAGTTTACGCACCCATAGGCGACTCTCTCGCCCATGCGCGCTTTGATTCACCTCGCAATCCTGTCGCTCGTGCTGCCCGTCTTCGGCTGCGACGACGAGCCCGAAGCCCCGACCGAGCCCGTCGAAGAAGTCTCGACGGACGACGAGCCGGGATCGGACCAGCTCGAGCCCGGGCCCACCGGCGACCTGATGCGGGAACACTTCCTCAAGGTTCGCGAAGCGCGGCAAGCGCTCGTCGGCGACGACATCGAAGGCGCGCGCGCGGCGATGGCTTGGCTCGCGGACAACGACCCAGGCCTCGACGCCGTCCCGACGCCTCTCCGCCCGAACCTCGAGGGCATGCGTGAGGAGGCGCGATCGTTCGCGGACGCGACGACCCTCAGCGAGGCGTCGATGGCTTTCGCCGGCATGCTCAACTACTGCGGCGAGTGCCACCAGCACGTCGAGGGTGGCCCGGAGTTCGCGATGCCCCCGGGGCCCGACGGAGACGCCCTCCAGGACCAGATGCAGCGACACCGCTGGGCCATCGAGCGGATGTGGGAAGGCATCGTCTCCCGCAACCTCGAGACCTACGTGGATGGGGCGACGGTCATGGGAGACGTTCAGCTGCGCGCCGAAGAGCTGCCCCACGGCGTGCTCGAGCCAGAGCGCATCGACGCCATCATCGCCCACGTCCACGAGCTCGCTGGCGCCGCCAAGGAGTCCACCGACTGGGATGACCGGACCGAGAACTTCGGCCGTCTGCTCGCGACCTGCGCCACCTGCCACCGGGCCCTCGGCGTCGGGGCATTTGCCCGCGCGGCGATGGACCCGGCAATCGAAGAGCCTACGGAAGAGCCTACGGAAGAGGCTGCGGCGGAGTAGGCCACGGGCCGGTGGGGCAGCCGGTCTAGTACACGAACACCCAAGCGGGAAACTCGCCGACCGTCGGCCGGGTGCTGCTGTTGGTGGTCTCCGTGGGCGTCGCCGGTGTGGAGACATCCCATACACCGAGACGTCCGGCCTCGCCTGGGACGCGAATCGTGATGAAGAGGCGGTCGGATGCCTCGTCGAGCGCGATCCCGGTCTCCGTAGTGGGCAAGGCGCATCCGTCCGGGCTCCCGCAGGTGTCGGCACCCCCACCCACGCCGTCAATCCAGATCACGCCCCCTACCGCTGGCGCACAGCGTCGCGGGTCCCTGATGGCTCGCGGCACGTCACCTCGATGGTCACGAGGTCAGCATCCGTCCTCGTCACGATGAGGAAGGCGTCTCCCTGGCGGGTGACGTCGGCCGGCGGGCGTGGAGACCCGACGTGGGAGAGCACCGGTATGCGGCGCGCAATTGGGTCCCCGGCACCGGTTTCGACATCCAGCAAGAGACGGTCGCCGTCGTCGCGGAGAAAAGCGCGGCGTGCTCCTTCGAAGACCGGGGGGAGGGCGCCGGGGGGCACGAGCAGGGGCTCGGTGTCGTCGTCCTCACCATCGGCGCCGAGGCCGAGGGTCATGAAGCGCGGTCGGCTGAACTCGAATGCCGCGATCACCGCGACGCCTCCGTCGGTGATCTTCATCGATTCGATGGCTAGCGCGTCGTGCAGAGCTTCGATGCTTCGCGGCGCCGCGGCCGAGGATGCGAGGCGAACCTCGCTCCCGTGACCTTCGGCTGCACCGACGCGGTAGATGGCGGCCCATCGCTCGCCGTCGCCGCTCATCCCGAGCATTTCGGTTCGTTCCTCTCCGGCGCCGGGCAGCTCGACCTGGTTCGAGGAGATGCCCTGAGGGGTCCGGGTGAAATGCACGAGCTCCGGAGGTGCCCCTTCCCGGCCCAGGCCGAGGATGAGCTCCCGCCCCGTCGTCGCGTTCTTGACCGTCGTGAACGCCGGCAGGGGGCCCGCGAGGGCGGTCCCCCGAGAGGCGCCGGAATGGTCCCAGAGCTCTGCCGAGAGGCAGAATCTGCCCTCGCAGGTCTCGAGCAATATGGAGAGGTGATCCTCTCCGAGGGGTCTCGCGGTGAAGAGCTGGGCTCCGCTGACCGTGGGGCTCTCTGTCGCCGCGCCCTCTGGCTCGCCCCCCGGGGTGACCGGGAGCCGCCGCAAGCGGTGCTCACCGGCGCCTCCCTCGAGCGCGAAGATGATGCCCCCGTTTGCGGATATCGAGAGGCCGACCCCAGTGACCTCTTCGGCGTCCCGATCGACCAACGTCGGTGCGCTGGCGGAGCATGCCGGGGGCTCCTCCGGGGGCTCTTCCGGGGAGTGGTGGATGGAGGAGCCGGGCGGGGGATTCGGGGTCGCTGGAGCGGCCAATGAGGACGGAACTGTACTTGGAGGTGACGAGTCGTCCCCGCAGCCACATCCTAGAATTACTAAGGAAAAAGCGATCCCCAATCGTCGGTATACTGACGATTTGCTGTCGCGCGCAAAAAGACCAGTCATTTCAACGGGCCAGGGTGACCGTTGGTCGACAGCCTCAACTCTCCAAATCCCGAGGTTCGGCGAGGCCCTCGGCGCCCCGATAGCGTCCTCGCTCGTCCACTTTGACCTTCGCCAGGGCGGTCTCGGGGTCGTGGGTGAAGAAGAGCCGCAGGCCCTTGGGGACCAGCGCCTCGTAGAGCACCTTCTTCTCATCGATGAGCATCTCGGGGTACCGGTCGTAGCCCATGGTGATGGGCAGATGGACCCAGGGCATGCCCGGGACGAGGTCTCCCGCGAAGACGACCGGGCCCCCGGCCATGGCCACCTCGGTCAGCATCAGCCCCGGGGTATGGCCGTGGCTGTAGTGGAATCGGTAGCCATCCCCGAGGACCTCGCTGGTTTCCCCCGTCACGACCTCGAGGCGGCCGCTCTCCTCGAGCAGCTGGTTGAGGCCGGGGATGAAAGAGGCTCGATCTCGGGGGTGAGGGTGCCGGGCGCGGTCCCAGGCCTCCTGGCCCACGACGAAGCGGGCCTTTGGGAAGAGCAGGGTGAGGTCCCCGTCCTCGGTCCAGGGCGAGAGCAGGCCTCCGGCGTGGTCGAAATGCAGGTGGCTCAGGACCACCACGTCGATCTCTTCGTGGGGGGTGCCGGCCTTTTCGAGGTTCTCGAGCAGGACATGGCCCGGTTCGAGGACGCCAAAGCGATATTTCAGCTTGGGCTCGAAGAACGCGCCGATGCCCGTCTCGAAGAGAACGGTGCGCGTTTCCTCGCGGACCAGCATGGCCCGGCAGGCGAGGGGGATCCGATTGTCGTCGTCAGGCTCGATCCAGCGCTGCCACACCGCCTTCGGTGCGTTGCCAAACATCGAGCCGCCGTCGAGGCGCTGCGTATTACCGGCGATCGCTGTCAGGGTGCGCATGGTGCGAGAGCGTACGCCCCTATCGGAGCCAACTGAAGCTCGCGGTCAGCGAACGACGTCTACGTCGAATGCGACGGACAGATCCCCGACGGTCGCCGTGGCTCGCGACGGTCCAGCGAGCTCGGCGAGTCCGTATACTAATACGCTCGCGCTCCCGTCGGCGTTGGTCTCGAGTCGGAGAGGGCCGGCCTCGTCGAAGTAGCCGTCGAGGCCGAGTCGCGCCTCGATGCAGCCGGGGATGGCGTCGCCGAAGACGGTCAACTCGAGGCCGACCATGTCTGAGCCCTGGGCGCCAGTGATCATTGCGACCGAGGCCCCGTCGCCGACCTCTTCGAAAGAGCTGGCGTCGTAGATGGCGATGCGGTCGGGGGTCCAGCGCAACGCGCTCTCGGCGCTGCATCGGGTGACCTCCGGCAAACCATCCTCTTCATGGCAGCCGGCCGCGAGGCGTCCAAAGAGAGGAAGAGCGACGATGGCCGTCACCAAGAAGAGGCGGGTGGGCAGAGATTGCCGATGCGGCGCGGTCGTCATGGTGCGCACGCTATCGCATGGAAGCCGCCCCGTAAGGACACTGACGATTCTGTCGCCTTGACGACAACACCCACTTTTCTTAACGTCTGAACGTAACCTTGTCTGTGGTCCGCAACATTTTGCTCTTGGCCCTCGCCTTTTCGATGAGCCCGGGCCTCGTCGAGCTCGCCGAAGACAGCGTGAATATCGCGCTGGATGGGCACTCCGACCACGAGGAAGGTGAGGACGCCTGCCCCGAGCACGGGTGCACTCCGCTCTCACACCACTGCGGCTGTTGCACTTCGATCGCCGTCACCGTCGCGCCTGACGTGGACAGGGTGCCGGTTTCGATTCCGGTCCACGGCACTTGGGTTTCTGACGCGCACCGACCGGGGCCCAAGGGCACCCGCGCACGGTTGCTGCGTCCACCAAGGGCCTGAGGTCCCGGCGCGCCAGGGGTAGTCCGTCCGACCGTTAGGGTCGCGACGGCTGCGCGCCGTCATGCGTGGATTCTCGGGGGTCGTTCGCGATTCTCGAGGAGCTGCACGGCAGAGACCCGTCAGATGAGGTGAATTCGATGCGTAGGATGACGAGCGCCATGAGCGCTCTATGGGTAGTCGTGAGTCTAACGGGCGGCGTGGGTGTCGCGTGGGCTCAAGAAGAGGCACCGGGGCTGAACCGAGGGGGACTCTCCCCGGAGCTCGGCGCCGAGGTTCAGGAGGTGACCCTCGGCGGCACTTTGGTTTCGCTCGAGGAATTGCTCGACCACGCCGAGCGGAGCGCCCCCGCCCTCGCGGTCGCTCAGGCGGAAGTGGGTTTGGCGGACGCGGACTTTGGGGCCGCAGCGCCGTGGTTGCCGAGCAACACTCGATTGAATCTCGGCCTCGGGCCTCGCATCGCGGCGAACGCCGGGGCCGCGACGGACCTCAACGCCCAGGCACAGCTATGGCAGCAGATCGAAATCGCGGGGCAGCGTCCCCTGCGCTTCGACGTTGCCCGCGCTGCACGAGCAACGCGCGAGGGCAGTCTGGCGCGTGCCCACTGGCTCGTGCACCAGCAGATCCATGCGGGCTATCGAGCGGCCCTCGCGGCCCGTCGCCGGACCGAGCTCGAGCGACGGCTGGTCACCTTTTCGGCCCAACTACTCGACATCGCCCAGCGCCGCGTTCGGGCCGGTGACGCCGCCGCGCTGATCGAGCGCTTGGCCGAGGCGGACCTAGCCCAGGCTCGCCAGCGCGCAGTCGCGGCGCTTCAGACGTATCGCGACGCATGTCTCTTCCTCGCCGAGATCTCCGGGTGGCCCGTCGCGTCACCGCCGGAGCCCGTGGGCGCTCTGACTGCTCCCCACCGGGCGCCGACCCTAGCCCAGCTCACCGAGTTGGCGTTGGAACACAATCCGGAGCTCGTCCTTCGTCGCGCTGCGGTCCGCGAGGCAGAGCTGCGCGAAGACCTCGCCAGCCGTGAAGCCTTTCCGAGCCCCCACCTCGGGATCCAATACGGGTACGAAGGCGCCCCCGGTGGCGGTGTCGCCGAACACGTCGTCATGGGGCGACTGCTCTTCGAGATCCCAGCCTTCGCGGTCAACCAGGCCGAGCGCGCGCGGACCTCGGCCGCCCGGGATGTCGCCGAGGCGCGCAAAGACGCGATAGGCGCAGTCATCGAGGCGCGCCTCGAACGCTTGCGCAGCGCTGTCGACGCTGCCGCGGCGCGGGTCGAGAGCTATGGCTCCGACATTCTTCCCCGCTTCGAAGAAAACCTCACCATGTTGCGTCGCTCGTTCGAGCTCGGGGAAATCGATCTCCTGCGAGTTTCCGTCGCGCTTCAGCGATTTCTAAGCATTCAACAACAGGCGCTCAGCGCCCACGTCGACTACTTCAGCGCCGTCGCGGCCCTCGAAGCACAGGTCGGCAAAGAAATTTCAACTCACGTTGGCGGTGCTCAGTGAAGGGCCTCGAAGAAATGACTCGCTTGGTACTCGCCATGGTCTTCGCTCTGGCAGTCGCCGGTTGCCCCACGGAGTCGTCGGGAGAGGGCGAGCACGGCGACGAGCACGGCGACGAGCACGGCGACGAGCACGGCGACGAGCACGGCGACGAGCACGGCGACGAGCACGGCGACGAGCACGGCGACGAGCACGGCGAGCATGAAGGTGAGCTTCGCCTCACGCCCGAGGCGATCGAAGCCAGCGGAATCGCTGTCGGGACAATCTCCCGGCGAGCCCTCACCGGAGGTGCGGGGCTCCCCGCAGAGGTGAATTTCGACCCACTCAGCACTGCCCATGTCTCACCTCTCACCACCGGTCGCTATGCCGAGATCAAGGTGGCTCTCGGAGACCGCGTCGAGGAAGGAGAGCTGATGGCCCTGGTCGAATCCGGGACCGCCTCCGAGGCGACCGCCCAGCTCGCGCAGGTAAGAGCGCAGTTGCGTGCTGCCGAGACCGTCCTCGAACGCAACCGGCAACTCGTCGAACAGGGCATCGGCGCTCAGCGCGCGTTGATCGAAGCGGAGTCCTCTGTCGCGAGGCTCCGGGCGGAGTCCCAGGGGCTCTCCCGACAGCTTCGGGTCCTCGGTTCGGGCCAAGGTGGCCGGCTCCGACTTCTCGCACCCATCGCTGGGGTCGTCACCCAGGTCCACGCGACCCCCGGCGAGGCGGCCAACCCGGCTCAACCCGCCTTCATCGTCGCTGACCCAACCGCGATCAGCGTATACGTCCAGGTGCCTGAGCTCGCGATCGCTCGCGTGTCCGAGGGCCTCTCGACGGTATTCCGTCCGCACGCTTTTCCGGAACTCGCGCTCACGGGCACCATTCAGTACCTCGCCCCCGCGATCGATCCCGACACGCGCAGCCTCACCGTCCGGGTGGCCCTCGACGAAATCGACCCGCGCTTGCGCAGCGGGATGTACGGCTCGGTGGAGCTGGTCGGAGACGGCCTGTTGTCTCTCGCTGTTCCGACGAGCTCGGTCGTCACCATGGACGGCACCACGACCGTCTTCGTGCCCGGCGACGAGGACGGCGAATTTCGCCCCGTTCCTGTAAGCATCGGCCGCCGCGCTGGTGTGTTCTACGAGCTCCTCACGGGCCTCGACGAGGGTGACGAGGTGGTCATCGCGGGCGCCTTCACGCTCAAGAGCGCCATGTCGATGGACGAACTCTCCGTGCACCAACACTGAGTCGAGGAAGAGCCAATCATGAAAAGATTTCTCGAACTCTGTCTTCGGTGGCGCCTCCTGGTTTTCGTTGGCGTCGGCCTCGTCGTCGCCGTCGGGCTGCGCAGCGCGCTCCAGCTTCCGATCGACGCCGTCCCCGACGTCACCAACGTCCAAGTGCAGGTCCTGACTGACGTTCCCTCACTCGGCCCCGTCGACGTCGAACGAACCATCACCTTCCCCATCGAGTCCGCGATGAGCGGTATCCCCGACGTCGAAGAGATTCGGAGCATTTCCCGATTCGGGCTCTCCGCCGTGACCATCGTCTTCGAAGAGGGCACCGACCTCCTTCGCGCGCGGCAGCTCGTGTCCGAACGCCTAGTCCAGGCGCGGGACGGCTTGCCGTCGGGCGTGCAGCCCGAGATGGGGCCCCTCAGTACGGGCCTCGGAGAGGTCCTCCAGTTCGAGGTCAAGAGCGATCGGATGTGTCCGAGCGACGACGAGGACACCGACGCGTGTCATACGCCGATGGAGCTCCGCTCAATCCTCGATTGGTTCGTTGCCGTCGAGCTCCGCGGAGTTCCAGGGGTCGTCGAGGTCAACAGCTTCGGCGGCGAGCTCAAGACCTACGAGGTGGAGGTGCTGCCCGATCGGTTGCGCGCTCTCAACGTCTCGTTGTCGCAGCTCTACTCCGCCCTCGAAGAAAACAACGCGACGGCGGGTGGGGGGTACCTCACCCGGGCTGGTGAACAGCTCTTGGTGCGCGGCGAAGGCCGCGTTCAGAGCCTCGAAGACATCGCCGAGATCATCATCGACACGCGCGAGCACACCGGCGTTCCGGTACGGGTCCGCGACGTGGCGCGGGTGCACTTCGCCCCGATGTTGCGGCAGGGCGCCGTCACCCGTGACGCTCGCGGCGAGGTCGTCACGGGCATCGTCATGATGCTCATAGGCGCCAATGGCCGTGAGGTCGTCGACGCCGCGAAGGAGCGCCTCGCGCGCCTCGAGGGCTCCCTCCCGGAGGGGGTCGTGATCGATATCTTCTACGACCGCTCTGAGCTCGTCGAACGAACCATCCGCACCGTCGCCACCAACCTCGCCGAGGGGGCGCTCTTCGTGGTCGGCGTGCTCTTCTTGTTGCTCGGGAGCTTGCGCGGCGGGCTCATCGTCGCAGCGGCGATCCCCTTCGCGATGCTCGTCGCATTCACCGCCATGGAGGCCCTCGGTCTCAGCGGGAATCTGATGAGCCTCGGCGCCATCGACTTTGGAATCGTGGTCGACGGTTCAATCATCGTCGTGGAGAACGCGGTCGTGCATCTCGCCGCAGCGGCTAAGGGCAGGGACCGACCCATGACCTATCGGGAGGCGTCCGAGGTCGTGCTGAACTCGACCCTCGACGTGCGCCGGGCCGCGCTCTTCGGCGAGGCCATCATCGTCCTCGTCTACGTGCCCTTGCTCACCCTCGCCGGCATTGAAGGCAAAATGTTCAAGCCGATGGCGCTCACGGTCCTCTTCGCTCTCGGAGGCGCTTTCGTCGCGTCCCTGACCTTCGTCCCGGTATTGGTCGCGACCTTCATGCGCGCCCACACTGAAGAGAAAGAACCGTTCCTCGTCCGGCTCTTGCATCGGGTCTACCCGCGCATGCTCCGCACGGTCATGAGCGCGCCCAAGATCGTCGTCGGCGTCAGCCTCGCTGCCCTCGCCATCACAGGGGTCGTCGGCAGTAGAATGGGGGCCGAGTTCATTCCCCGTCTCGATGAAGGCGCCCTCGCTGTGCAAATTCTCCGCCTTCCATCCGTATCCCTCGAGGAGAGCGTCGCGAGTTCCACCCGCTTCGAAGCGGTGTTGCGGGAGTTCCCGGAAGTGACCACCGTCATCTCCAAGACCGGCCGCGCCGAGATCGCGACCGACCCGATGGGCGTCGAAATCTCTGACGTCATCATCATGCTGAAGCCGCCCGACGAGTGGGAGACGGCGGACACCCGCGAAGGCCTCATCGCGGCCATGTCCGAACGCCTCGAGGAGACTTTGCCGGGCCAGGGTTATTCGTTCTCGCAGCCGATCGAATTGCGCATGGCCGAGCTCATCAGCGGCAGCCGGTCCGACGTTGCGATCACCATCTACAGTGACGAACTCGCAGATCTCGAACGCATCAGCCTCGACGTTCAGGCCGCCATCCGTGATGTCCCCGGCGCCAGCGACGTCCGCGGTGAGCAGCTCGCGGGCCTGCCGACCCTCGAGGTGACCGTCGATCGCGTGGCCGCGGCCCGTTACGGGGTTCGGGTCCGGGACGCCCTCGACGCCATCGAAGCCATCGGCGGACGCGGTGTCGGCGACGTCTACGAAGGCCAGGTGCGCTATCGAATGCAGGTGCGCTTGCCGAGAGAGCTCCGCGATGACCTGGACCAGCTGCGTCTCTTGCCCGTCTCGGGGGCGCGGGGCGTTCTGGTTCCGTTGGCTCAGGTGGCCAGCCTCGAGATCGTCGATTCCCCAGCGAGTATCAGCCGCGAGGCGGTGCGTCGCCGGACCATCGTCGAGGTCAATGTACGCGGTCGCGACCTCGCGGGTTTCGTAGCCGAGGCCCAGCGCCACATCGACGAGGAGGTCGACCGGCCCCCCGGTACGGTCATCGCGTGGGGAGGGCAGTTCGAGAACCTCAAGGCGGCGGCGGCGAGGCTCGCCATCGCGGTTCCCCTCGCCCTCACCCTCATCTTCGTCCTCCTCTATATGGCGTTCGGAGAGCTCAAGACCTCGATGCTCATCTACCTCAACGTTCCCTTCGCGGCGGTCGGCGGCGTTGCACTCCTGGCCCTCCGCGGGATGCCGTTCTCGATCAGCGCCGCGGTCGGATTCATCGCTCTCTTCGGGATCGCGGTCCTCAACGGGGTCGTGCTGCTCACGACCGTGAAGAAGCTCCGGGCTCAGGGCAAGACCGCCGTCGAGGCCGCCCGCGAAGGCGCCGAGAGCCGCCTTCGCGCCGTGGCGATGACTGCGAGCGTCGCGGCCCTCGGCTTCTTGCCGATGGCCCTCTCCTCGGGTGCCGGCGCAGAGGTGCAGCGCCCGCTAGCAACCGTGGTCATTGGTGGCCTGGTCACCGCGACCTTCCTCACGCTCTTCGCGCTGCCGACGCTCTACGGTTGGCTCTTCGAGGGAGTGGAGGAGAGCGAGGACGGGTGAGCGCCGAGCTGACGACTCGGATCCCCCTCGAGGGGGCGACCCATGAACGGGGTGCGCGCTCCCTCGCCGCTCGGGTGGCCGCCATTGAGGGCGTGCTCTTCGCCAGGGCGAGCGCTTCAGGGCGACGCATCCATATCGAGCTCGAGCCAGGCGCTCCGCGCGATCGAATCGCCGGGACGCCCCGGACGTTGGGGGTCGCCGACCCGTCCGGCGCCTCCGGCGGCCAGTCCGTCGCCGACAGCTCGCGAGGCGGACGAGGGTTTGAGGAACCACAAGCGCAACCCACACCTAGCGTTGACCATTCGCACTCGTTTTGATAGTTTCGCGAATGTTGGAGAGTCTTGTTTCAGCCTCAGACAAAGGTGCAGACTGTGAAGTCTTCACTTTCGACGTGGCACGCATTCAGCGTGCGCGGGCGGCGCTTTGGGCGGAGCCGGAGATCGTCGCGGTCACCGACCTCCTGAAGCTCGCCGGTGGTCCAGCGCGTCTTCGGGTGCTTCTGGCTCTCGCCGTCGATGAACTCTGCGTGTGTGACTTGGCGCAGGTTCTGGGATTGAGCGTTTCGGCCACCTCGAATCAACTGCAGGCACTTCGGCGCGCGGGGCTCATCGGGTTTCGCAAGAGCGGCAAACTGGCCTTCTACTCTCTACGACGGCACGAGCTCCTCGATCTCGTATCTCAGGCGCGGGCCATCGCCGCGCTGGGAGAACGCGGATGAAGTCCATGGTCGTGATCGTGGCGCTCGCAGGCGTCACGCTGTCCGGGGTGCCGTGTGAGCTCCTCGAGTCCCTCGCGGGTTCCGAAGGCGCTGTTACTCAATCTGCCAACGCCATCGAATGCATGCATCTGTCTCCAACGCGGCCCGAGCGTCCGACGGAGAGGTGCTCCGGCTGCTTGTGTTGCACAGCGGTCTCAGTGCAGCCCGTGGCCGCACCGACGGTCCAGTCGGCCCCGTGGCAGCGACGGTCTCAGCCAGCGATCCTCCGCGACTTGCATCCCCGCGATCCCATCGAGAGGGTCTATCACCCTCCACGATCGTTCGCCTGAACGAGAGCGAGCGCAGTGATCCTGGGACGTGTGGCGACCGCGCGTCGCTCGTCGTTCCAGCGCCGTTCGAGCACTAGACCGCCCACGTAACCGTTGGCGGTGTCCCCGTCGCCCCACGCGGGCGCTCCCGCTCCTGCCTCCGGCAGCCGTCGATGTCTTGCACGCCCAATTCAACGAGGAACTCACCGTGAACTTTGTCCGTCTCTCTGAACGAACCCATCATCTCCACATCACCCTGTGCGTGCTCCTAGCCCTCGGCGCCCTCTCGTCTGGCTGCGAAGAGGAGACGGCGGCGCACGACCAGGAGCACGCAGGGCACGAGGCTGCTGCGCAGGACCTCACAGCCCATACGCACGAAGGTGGCGAGACCTGCTTCATCTGCGACCCGACCAAGCGCGAGCGGGGAAGACTCTGGTGCGCGGAGCACGGTCGCTACGAAGACCGCTGCTGGGAGTGCCAACCCCAGCTGCGTGACGCCGACAGACCCTACTGCGAAGAGCACGGCCTCTACGAAGACGAGTGCTTTCTGTGCGACCCGTCGCGCGCGGAGAGGACCGCACCAGGAGGATCCACGCCGTGACGCCAACACACACGGCGCTGTGGCACTTCGCGCTGGCCGGTCTCGTTGCGGCCGGGACATTTGCATCCGGCTGCGAAGAGGATGTGAGCATCTCCGAGGAGCAGAACCCGGCGATGACGCCCGCAGCCCACACGCACGAAGGCGGCGAGACCTGCTTCATCTGCGACCCGTCCAGGCGCGAGCAGGGAAGACTCTGGTGCGCGGAACACGGTCGCTACGAAGACCGCTGCTGGTTGTGCCATCCGGACCTTCGCGATCCGGACAGACCCTATTGCCAAGAGCACGGCCTATACGAGGACGAGTGTATTGTGTGCGACCCGTCACGCGCTGAGGCCGCAGGCCCTCAGCCGGACGAAGCGCCAGAAAACGTGATCATGTGCAACGAGCACCAGGTGCCTGAGGAGCAATGCGGCATCTGCCATCCACAGCTCGCCGCCACGCTGCCGGTGGGCGAGGCCTTGCTGGTTCGCCTGGCGTCGGACCGTTCGGCAGACTTCGCGGGCCTCACGATCGCGGGTCCAGTGCGCGCGGACTCATCCACCTCGATCGCGCTGCTCGGGGAGATTCAGTTCGATGGGAACCGCCTGGCCGAGGTCAGCGCTCTCATGGGCGGTGTGATCCAGCGGGTCGATGCGGATCTCGGCCAGGTGGTGGAGGCGCGCCAGGTGCTCGCCCTGGTCCATTCGCCTGGAGTAGCCACCGCCAAAGCCGACTACCTCTCCGCGCGAGCCGAGCTGCAACTACGTCAGGCGGCTGCAGAGCGCCAGCGCCAACTCTCGGAAGAGAATATCGGCTCTCGGCGCAACATGGAGGAAGCCGAGGCCGCAAAGAGCCGGGCCCGGGCCGCAATGCGACTCGCTCGCCAACGGCTTCTCAATCTGGGATTCACCGCGCGTCAGCTGACGTCGATCGCGGACGCGCGTTCGGAGCTGCCCCTGCGTGCCCCCTTTCGCGGCACGATCGTCAGGCGCACCGCCGTCCTCGGGGAGGCCGTCGAGGGCGGCGCGTCTCTCTTCGAGATCGCCGACCTCGACAACATGTGGGTCAACATCTCGGTACCCGAGGAACACGCAATGCGCATCCACGTCGACACCCCGATCCAAGTGGCGGTCCAAGGACAAGAGGGGGTCGTTATCGGAGGCCGCGTTACTTGGGTGGGCCCACTCGTCGACGAACGCACACGCACGGTGCGTGCGCGGGCCGTGGTGCCGAACCCAGAGGGAGCCCTCAGGCACGGGATGTTCGCAGATGTGACGGCGATCATCGATCGACACTCCGGAGCTCTGCGGCTGCCTGCGTCGGCCATCAGCCGAATCGAGAATCTGCCCTTCGTGTTCGTGCGCAGGGAGCCCGACCTCTTCGAAGCGCGGCGCGTCGACCTGGGCGATCGACTGCCGACCGGCGAGGTCGTAGTCCTCCGCGGCATCGAAGGCCGAGACGAGGTCGTGATCGGCGGAGCGTTCGTCATCAAGTCCGCCTTCCTCGCATCACGCCTCGGCGCCGGCTGTGTGGATGACTGACCCGATGAAGGTGCTGCGATGACACGACTCGTCCACGCCGCCTTGAACAACAGACTGCTCGTTCTGGTGGTCTTCGGCATCGCCTGCGCTGCGGGCGTCGTTCGCCTCCTACAACTTCCGATCGACGCATTCCCAGACACGACGCCAGTTCAGGTGCAGATCAACACAGTCGCGCCTGCGTTGAGCCCGGAGGAGATCGAGCAACAGATCACGCTGCCGGTCGAGCTGTCGATCGGTGGGCTCCCCGGCCTGCAGAGCATGCGATCGGTGTCGAAGTTCGGGCTGTCGCAGGTCGTCGTCGTTTTCGACGATGACGTGGAGACCGTCGACGCGCGTCAGTACGTCGCGGAGCGCCTGGCGTCAGTCGAGCTGCCATCTGGCGTCGGTCGCCCGACGCTGGGGCCCATCGCGACGGGCCTCGGCGAGGTCTTCCACTACACCATTCGCTCGACTGATCCGGACCGTTCCATCGAGGAACTGCGGACGCTGCACGACTGGGTGATCAAACCGGAGCTGAGGAAGGTCAGCGGCGTGGCGGAGGTCAACTCCTGGGGAGGACTGGAACGACAGTTCCAGGTCGTAGTCGAACCTGAATCGCTGATTGCGTTCGACTTGACGTTGGATGACGTGATGGTGGCGCTCCGCCAGAACAACGCGAACGTCGGAGGCGGGCAAATCGTCGGGGCCGGAGAGGCAAGCGTCGTCCGCGGCGTCGGCCGCGTCTCGTCGATATCCACCATCGGGGACATCGTGATCAGGACCAGCGACGGAACGCCCGTTCTGATCAGGGACGTCGCCGCCGTGGGGATCGGGGCCGAGATTCGACGCGGCGCGGTGTCGGCCGGCGGTGAGGGTGAGGTGGTGCTCGGTCTCGCATTCATGCTCATGGGGGAAAACAGCCAAGTCGTGACGGAACACCTCCGCGCCCGGCTCGACTCCCTCCGCCCCTCCCTCCCGCCCGACGTCCTCGTCGAGGTCGTGTACGACCGGACCACTCTCGTCGACCAGGTCATGGAGACGGTCGAGCACAACCTGCTGGTCGCTGCAGGGCTGGTAGTACTGGTCCTGCTCCTGCTGCTCGGGAACCTTCGAGCGGGTCTCCTGGTGGCCGCCTCAATCCCCATCGCGATGCTCTTCGCGGTCCAGGGCATGCACGAGTTCGCCATCGCAGCGAGCCTCTTGAGCCTGGGCGCCATCGACTTCGGGATTCTCGTCGACGGTTCCGTCGTGATGACCGAGTCGAACCTACGCGCGCTTCAAGAGCAACAGAGTCACCTCGGGCGCCCCCTCACCAACGACGAACGGCTGAAGGTGGTCGCCTCGTCCAGCGCGAAGGTGGTTCGACCCATCATCTTCGGCATGGGCATCATCGTCCTGGTCTTCGTGCCCGTGCTCACGCTCGAGGGCATCGAGGGCAAACTGTTCCGGCCGATGGCTTGGACCTTCATCTTCGCCCTCCTCGGCGCTCTGGTGACGGCCGTGTTCCTCTCACCGGTACTCTCGTACTATTTCCTGCCGCGCCGACCCCCCAAGAAAGGAGGAGTCGTCGCCCGGAAGCTCACCGACCTCTACGGCCGCGCTGTCACTGCCGCGTTGAGCGCGCGCAAGCGCGTGCTAGCCGTCGCCATCGTGCTTCTGCTGGTCGCAGGCGCTCTGGCGCCGGGCCTTGGGGGAGAGTTCATTCCACACCTCAGCGAGGGGGCGTTGGTCGCCAATACAATCCGACTGGCCGGCGTCTCAATCGACGAGTCGATCCGGGGCAACACGCGAATCGAGTCGCTGCTTCTCGAGGAATTCCCCGACGAGGTCGAGCACGCATGGAGCCGCATCGGCACGGCCGAGGTCGCGACCGATCCCATGGGGCTGGAGCTCACCGACCTCTTCCTGACGCTCAAGCCGCGCGACCAGTGGACCCGCGCGACGACCCAGGCCGAACTCGTAACCGAGATGCAACGCCTCGTCGCGGAGGTGCCGGGCGTCAACATCATTTTCACGCAGCCGATCGAGATGCGGATGAACGAGATGGTGTCGGGCATCCGCTCGGACATCGGAATCAAGGTCATCGGCGACGATTTCGACGAACTGCTGCGGCTCGCGGACGAGGTGCAAGACGTGCTGGTCACGATCGATGGCGTGGAGGACATCTCGGTCGATCAGATCTCCGGCCAACCGACCGTGAGTATCTCGGTGGACCAGAGGCGGCTCGCACGCTACGGGGTCGCCGGTCGCGAGGTGTTGGACTTCGTGGAGGCCATCGGCGGCATCCATGTGGGTGACGTGTATGAAGGCCAGCGCGTCTTCCCTCTCGTCGTGCGCTTGCCAGAGCGCTTCCGCGAAGACCCCGATGCGATCGCGTCCGTCCGCTTGCCCTCCGCCGGGGGGGCCAGCGTGCCGGTGTCGAGCCTGGCGAACGTCGAGGCGAATGACAGTGCCTCGACTATCAACCGGGAGTGGGGACGACGCCTGATTCGTGTGCAGTGCAACCTCGGCGACCGCGACCCCGCGTCGTTCGTCGCCGAGGCCCAGGCGAAAGTCGAGGCCACGGTGGTCTTGCCGGAAGGCTACGTGATCGAGTGGGGCGGCCAGTTCGAGAACCTCCAGAGGGCTCAGCTTCGTCTCGCGATCGTCGTTCCAGCGGTGCTCGTGCTCGTCTTCATATTGCTGTTCTTCAGCATGAAGAGTCTCAGAGACGTGGTGATCATCTACTCGGGCATCCCCTTCGCGGCGGTCGGGGCGATTCTGGCGCTCTGGCTGCGAGGAATCCCCTTCAGCGTGAGCGCTGCCGTCGGTTTCATCGCGCTCGCCGGGATCGCGGTGTTGAACGGGCAGATCCTGCTCGACGCCATCCGTGAGTTTGCCGATCGGGGCATGCCCCTTCGACAGGCGATCATCGAGGCCGCAAAGACCCGCCTGCGTCCTGTCCTCGCGACAGGCATCACGGACGCCGTGGGTTTCATTCCGATGGCGGTGTCCCTGGGCGTCGGTAGTGAAGTGCAGCGCCCGCTGGCGACGGTCGTCATCGGGGGAATCCTCACGTCGACCCTCCTGACTCTGTTCGTCCTCCCGGTCCTCGCATTGCTATTCGGCGGAGCCAGAAAGCTGGGCAGCGAAGGTACGGAGGAAGAGGGGGAGGCAACCTGAGACGGGGCTGTCCTCCGCGTCGAGCAGTCGCTGACGTGATCCTGTTCGAGTGATGATCCCGGCGTGGCGATGGTCCTCCGCCTCACCGGCGTCGGCCTGCGCCGCCGCCCTCGATGCGGTGAGCTCACCATGCAGCTCCGCGCGCAGCCCCTGCCCAACGAGCGCGCACCGCCGGTGGCCGCATGACACCGAACAGGGCGCGCAAAGCGCCCCGATCGACGCCGTCGGTCACCGCACCGGTGCGCCCGGCGTGCGACGAAGGCGCCCACAGCGCGCCCCTCGCCCGCTCCGCTCCGCGTCTGCTCCGCCCCCTCGACCCTTCTCCTGCTGTCATCCACCCCCGCATCTCGAGCGCCCGTCCGTCGGCCACCGCGACTGCCCCATAGCCAGCCGTCCCGGAGACTGACCGACCTTGGGTCAACGAGCATTTAGCGACGCGCGCACCACGCGCCGCTTGCCTTCACCGCCTCCTGGCGTGCACCGCGAAACGCTCCTCACTGGACGAAATGGAAGACGTGACCCTCGAAGGGCGCGGGAGCTGGCCGCCGGCTCAACAGTTCCCAGTCGGCAGCGGCCCGTTCGCCTCGGACGAGGAGCGCGCGCCGCGTGCGCTGGCTCGACGACGGCGCACTAGAGTAGATCGTACGGCCGGCGGCGTCACACGCCTGTGGCCCGAAGTCCACTAGATGCGACCGACGCCAATCCCCAACGCGAGTGCGAGACCTCGGTCTACTTTGGCCGTCGCAGTCGCGGACAAGGTGCCGGCGCGGTCCGTGAAGAACGATTTGCCTGCCGTGCTCACTTGGCAGACCAACGCCACCGACAGCTTCGACTGGCCGCTTTCTCTTGGGGCGATTTCGACGTTCCCGATCGCGAGCCCGCGTTGCATGCTGGAGGTCAACGGCGCAACCATCACCGTGCTCAGTAGACTGTGTATCAGGAGGTCATCCTGCAGGCTCAGCACCGGTGGTCGGGCGCCCGAACCGCGACCCTCGTGTTTTCTTGCTCACAGGAAGACTCCCCATTTCTTCAATCGCCGCCATAGGGTGTTCTCGCCGATGCCGAGGGCCTTGGCGGTCTTGCGGCGATGCCCCCCGAAGCGCTCGAGGGTCTCGAGGATGTGCCGACGCTCGACCTCGTCGAGGGTGAGGACCGGCGCGTCTCGGTCGTCCAGGCTCCGTGGCGATGGCGCGGGCGGCGCTTGTCCGCGGACCTCCGGCGGCAGGTCGTCTACTTCGATTTGCGGCTGGCCCTCGGCGAGGACCACGGCGCGTTCGATCGCATTTTCGAGCTCGCGGATGTTGCCCGGCCACGGGTACCGGTAGAGCACGTCGAGGACATCTGCCGAGAGCGCACATGGGCCGCATCGATTGGCCGCGCAGGTGCGCGTGATGAAGTGGCGGGCGAGGGGCAAGATGTCGTCCCCTCGGACGCGCAGCGGCGGGATCTCGAGGGGCACGACCTGAAGCCGAAAGTAGAGGTCCGTCCGAAACGTCCCGGCCTCGAGCATGTTTTCGAGGTTGCGGTTCGTGGCGGCGACGACGCGCACGTCGACGGGAATTTCGCGGTTCGCGCCCACCGGACGTATGACGCGCTCTTGGAGCGCCCGGAGGAGTCGCACCTGCATGGCGGGGGTCGTCTCGCCGATCTCGTCGAGGAAGAGGGTGCCTCCGCCGGCGGCCTCGAAGAGGCCCTCGCGATCTGCGACGGCGCCGGTGAAAGCACCCTTGGCGTGGCCGAAGAGCTCACTCTCGAGGAGATTCTCTGGGACCGCGCCGCAATTGATGGGCACGAAGGGCCCCGCACTGCGCCTTGATTCGTCGTGAACGTAGCGGGCGAGCCTCTCCTTGCCCGTCCCGCTCTCCCCGGTGATGAGGATGGTCGCATCGCTCGCGGCGGCTCGCCGGGCGAGGTCGAGGACCCGGCCCATGGGTTCGCTGCGCGCGATAAAGGCTGGGTCGGCGGTCTTAGCGGCGGTCACGGGATGCTTTCGGGGCCATCCAGGATGGACATTGAATCATTCCATTATGGAGTGGGTAATGTCCTCCAATTTGGAAGACCCACTTCCGCCGATCAAGTCCAAGGCGATCATTGGCCACGAATTGTCCAGACATGGGCCATACCCGACTTGGCCTATCGTCTGCATGCCCCGGCGAGTAACCCGCGGTGGGTGAGTTCTCTAAGGGGAGTGGGGCGGCGATGAAGAAGAATGGACGTAATCCGCGACCGGGGCCTCCGTGTTCGGGTCGCGGAGGAATGCTGGCGTGAACGCGACGGCCAAAATCTCGTGCCCCGGCTGCGGTCACGCCGGCCGCAAAGTCGGCACCGTGACCACGGACTCGGTCCTCGTCGATGCGGCCCGAAAAAGGGCGGCGGGGCGAGCCTTGCTCTTCTGTCGCACCAACGACTGCGACGTCATCTACTTCGACGAGCAGCGAGAAGAGACGTTTGGCGCGGGGGAGCTCCGGGTCACGGTCTTCCAGAAGAGCGCC
>QMMC01000077.1 GCA_003647065.1 Deltaproteobacteria bacterium
AGGACGTAAGCCGGTCCCAAGAAGGCGAAAGGGCGACGCCAGTCGACCGGAGCCGGGATTGGGACCGGAGGCGAATGGCGTGAGTGGGCGCGATTGCCGTTAGAGGCCGCGCCAGTCGGCTACCTCGGATGTGAAGTTCAGGAAGAACCAGAAGCCGTTCTGGCCCATGTACATGGCCGAGTCGTCCCGTGACGAGCAGGATGAGCCCCCTGCCTCGCCGTCGGCGAGGTGCTCGTAGAGGGTGTCGCCGCCGATGGCCGAGACCGAGTCGGGGATGATGGCGGCCCTGGCGTCAGCCTCGCTGAGGAAGCCGACGATGACGCCGCTGACCAACTGGGTGGGCGGCACGCCGCCGGCGTAGGTCGCCGCGACCCGTGCATCCTGGAGCGGGATCAAAACGCCGCTGACGTTGATCAGGAAGTCATGCTGGTCCGTCAGGAAGCACGGCCCCGACGCGGTGTTTGGTGCCGAGTAGTTGTAGAGCGACGGGTCCGGGGTGTAGCAGGTCATGCCGGCCGGGCTGTTGGTGCCGACGTAAGACACGGTGGTCCCCATGGCGCCCTCCTGGCAGATGGGTGGGTCGCCCATCATGGCTCCCGCCGTGCAGGTGCCCTCGATGAAATCGAGCGGATTGGTCGCCACGGCGATGTCGAGAGGCCGGTGGACCGTGATGTAGTTGAGCGTGTAGTCGTCCACGCTCTCCTGAAGGCTCTCGTTCACGGACGAGCCGATGAGAACAGTGTCCGTGATGTCCCGACACCTGAAGAAGATATCCGCATAGAGGTGCGGATGCATGAGGTCGAGGGAGACGACCCGGAACGCCGTGGGGCCCGTCCCGGTGCTGGTGATGGTGCAGTCCGGCTCGCAGCCGTCACCGGCGGTGAGGTTGCCGTCGTCACAGACCTCGGCCGGCGTCGCCGCGGTGTCGAGGAAGCCGTCACCGCAGGCCGTGAGAAGGCAACTGCCCATGATGCAGAGGTCTCGGGTGCCCGCCATCATGTCGCGGTCGCAGAGCGTGCCATCCGTTGCATCTGAGCCAGCGGCGCAGATGTTGGCGCCGGTGCAGGTCTCAGCCCCGTTGCACACGTCCCCGTCGTCGCAGTCCGCGGCGGCGGAGCAGGTGAAGGTGCAGTCGTTTTCGCAGCCATCGCCGGGCGTCACGTTGCCGTCTTCGCAGTCTTCGCCTGCGCCGGTGTCGATGAAGGCATCCCCGCAAGTGCTCGCGGAGCAGATGGCCGAGAGGCAGATGTCCCGGGTCCCCGCCATCATGTCGCGGTCGCAGACAGCCCCGTCCGAGGCGGCGCTGCCCGCCTGGCATTGGTGGCTCGTGGTGTTGCAGGTCTCGGCCCCGTTGCAGAGGTCCCCGTCGTCGCAATCCGCGGCCGCGGTGCACGAGAAGGTGCAGTCGTTGTCACACCCATCGCCGTTGGTCGCGTTATTGTCGTCGCAGTCTTCGGCCCCCTCGGTGATGCCGTTTCCGCACGACGCCGCCACGCACGCCCCGCCGTTGCAGACGTTGCCTCCGCCGCAGTCGGTGCCGTCGGCGAGATCCGCGGGATCGTTGCAGGTGTGGCTGCCGACGTCGCAGGTCTCGACGCCGGTGCACGCCTCCGCGTCGTTGCACTCCGTGTCCATGGTGCAGGAGAAGCCGCAGTCGTTGTCACAGCCATCGCCGTTGACGCTGTTCCCATCGTCACAGGCCTCGGCGGCCTCGGTGATCATGTTTCCGCAAACCGGGTCGACACAAAGGCCGGTCCGGCACACCTGACCACCGCCGCAATCCGTTGCATCCGAAGCGTCGCTTCCGGCCTCGCAGAGGTGGGAGGTCGCATTGCACGTCTCGGCGCCATTGCAGACCGCGCCGTCGTCGCAGTCGGCGGCGGCCTCGCAGGTAAACGTGCAGTCGGATTCGCAACCGTCGCCGTCGACGGCGTTGCCGTCGTCACACGCTTCGGTGCCTTCGAGCAGACTGTTTCCGCAACGCTCGATGGTGCAGGTCGCCGAACACCCGTCGTCGGCATCCGTATTGCCGTCGTCACACTCTTCGCCGGCGTCGGTGACCGTATTGCCGCAGCTCTCGTCGCTCGAGCAATCCGCGGAGCACCCGTCGCCACCATCCGTATTGCCGTCATCACAGAGTTCGCCGCCGTTGGCGATGCCGTCGCCGCAGGTCGGCCCGGTCATGCAGTCGGCGGAGCAGCCGTCGCCGTCATCGGTATTGCCGTCGTCGCAGACCTCACCCACGCCGAGGTCCACGACCGAGTTGCCGCAGCTCTCGTCGCTGGTGCAGTCGGCGGAGCAACCGTCTCCGTTGACCGAGTTGCCGTCATCGCAGAACTCGCCGGTGGGCGTGTCGACGTAGCCGTTGCCGCAGCGTTCGAGGCTCGCGCAGTTGGCGGAGCAGCCGTCGCCGTCGTCGGTATTGCCGTCGTCGCAGATCTCGTCGCCCTCGAGGTCCATGTTGCCGCACTCGGCGGGCCCCGCGTCGCCACCCGCATCTCCCGCATCGGCGGGAGGGGCCCCGTCGTCGCCGCAACCAGCGGCGATGAGAGCAATCGAGCACAGCAGGAGGAACGAGGAGCTAAGGGAGTTGAGACGCATCATCCTCGAAGCGTACCAAACCCCAGACCCACTCGGCGATGTGGGATGGCGCCCTACTCGCAGTTCACCGGCCGAGGCAGCGCCGGTGCGAGCCCCGCGAGGCGCGCACCTTGCCCGGAAAATCCGATAGCGACGCTGAGAGCGTCACAGCTCACCGTTGGACCCCCCGAGCCAGCCGTGACCCGAATATCCGACTGGAGCTCCAGGAGCCGCAGCATTCGGTCGTAGGGAGACGTCCCCGGGCAGATATCGAGGCCACCGAGGGTCGCCACGAGGTCGTTGCGGTCCCATCGCCCCGCCAGCACCACGTCTTCGAGGGACTGTCCGTCCGCCGCAAAGCGCCCCGTCAGGAGCGCTCCGGACAAGATCACCTCGAGGGTGCGCCCCTCGGCGGTGAGGAAGAACGACGCCCGGTCGGTCGGTCGAGCCACCAGCAGGCCATCCACGACATAAGCGTTGTCATCGCGGATCATGGGGGACTCCGGATCCCCGCCGACGAAAGCCGCTTCGTCGGCCCAGAAGTAGTCCTGCCCATCCCAGGCCGGGGGCGGCGGCAGGGTCCCGTCGGTGGGGGGCGCCGGTGCGGACCCGTCGGCGAGGGGCGTCGTACCGAAGGCCGCTGGGGCGAAGGTCACCTCGACCCGGTCGTCGTTGCCCGAACCATCGTAGCCCCGAACCCGAAGCAGGGTCACTCCGAGGCTCTGGTCCATGTGCGCCCGGAAGGGAGGATCGATTTCGATTCCCAACACGATGGCAAAGGGGATGACCTCGTGGGCGACGACGTTGTCGGTCCCGGATACTCCGTCGACCTCGATTTCGTCGCCGGCCGATGGGGGCTGGCACTCGGTCTCGAACTCCGGCGCATCGGTGCAGATGTCGTCGAGATCCCACCCCGTGGTTCGCCAGGCCATGCCCTGGTCGAGGGTGACGTCCCGGAGGGCAAAGAGCTGCTCGGCCCCGTCCCCGCCAGCGTTGGGCCGGGGCCCGGGGTGCAGCGGATTGCACTCAGCGCTCGCGTCATCGAGGAGGGACTCGTCGAAGGCCTTGCAGCCCATGCCGGCCATCGAGAAGGTCCCGATAGCCATGGACAGGGCGAGGACGGGCTGCATGGAAGACATCAATTGGAGCGGTAGGGATTCGACAGCACGTCGTCGTCGGCGGCGCGGCGCATGCGGGGGCGCATGCCGCGGTTCGACCGTCTGCGCATCTCCGGCGCCTCAGGCGTCTCGGCCGCCTCGATCTCGTCGACTTCGGCCGTCTCTTCTTCGGCCGTCTCTTCGACGACCTCTTCGACCACGACCTCTTCGACCACGACTTCTTCGACCACGACCTCTTCGGGCGCAGGCGTCTCCTCAGCCGGCGGAGCCTCCACGGAGGAGGCATCTCCGTTGCTCATGAAGGCCACCGTCCCCCCGACCGCCGCCGCCACCGCGAGGACCCCCACGGAAATCCACACCGCCGGATGGGTGTTCTTCTTCGTCACCTGAGGCGGCTCCGCCGGCCCCCCGGTGCTGATCAGCTCCGAGACGCTCTTGGCGGCAATCGTCGGCGGCTGGCTGGGGGTCCCGTTAGCGCCCAGGGCGCCATGCTGGCCGGTCGAATAGGCCTTCGGGGCCTCCCCTCCGAGGCGCTCCACCGCTTCACGGATGGCGGCCTGCTCTTTCGCCAACTTGGTGGCGGCCACCTCCCGAACGAGGGCGGCGACCTCGCGGTTGGTGCCCATGCCGACGGTCGCCGTCGCCGCCTCCTCGAGGGCCTCCATCATCTCGGCCCCGGACTGGAAGCGCTCGTCGAGGGGCCGCGCGAGGGCCTTCTTCAAGACCGCGTCGAAGGGTGCGAGGTCGGCGCTGATGCTCGACGGAGGCGGGATGGGCTCGTCGAGGAGCTTCTTCAGGGTCGCGACGTTGGTCTCGGCCTTGAAGAGCCGATGGGTGGTCAGGACCTCCCAGAGAACGATGCCCATGGCGAAGAGGTCCGACCGCTGCTCTGCGTGGGCCTGGCTCGCGGTCTCCGGGGCCGTGTAGGCGAGCTTGCCCTTGAAGGTCCCCTGGCGCGTCGAAGACAGCCGATACTCGGCCTTGGCTACGCCGAAGTCCGTGAGTCGGGAGATACCGTCCACGCCGACGAGGATGTTTTGCGGAGACACGTCGCGATGCACGAGGTTGAGCGCGTTTCCGCTGCCGTCGGTGAGCTCGTGGGCAGCGGTGAGCCCCGCGATGGCCTCGTAGATGATCCGTAGCGCCGGACGCAGGGGGAGCCGCGTCTTCGTCTTGAACGCGCGGGTGAGCAGCGCCGCGAGGTGGTCTCCCTCGACGTAGTCCATGACGAGGTAGTGGAGGTCTTCCCAGTCCGACACATCGAGGGTCGCCACCACGTTCGGGTGCCGGATGCGCGCGGCGAGGCGGGCCTCGTCGAGGAGCATCGAGATGAACTCTTCTTCGTCGGCGAGGTGAGGATGCAGCACCTTGATGGCCACCAGGCGCTCGAAGCCGCCCTTAGCGGTAGCCCGGGCTACGTAGACCGCCCCCATGCCCCCGGAGGCCAGGCGCTGGAGGATGTGGTAGCGGTCGATCCGCTGGCCAACGAGCCAGTCTTTGCGGGCCTTCTTGCCCGTTTTGGCGGGGCTGTTCATCAGAACCGGCCCCCGGCCCCGACGCTGACGCCGCCCTCGGCGAGGGGTGCCACGCCGAAGTAATCCAGGGAGGCCGCCGACGGGTCCTGCTCGTCGCCGGACCAGTCCGTGAAGAATAGAGTCGTCAGGGTCGCGGCACCGATAACGCCGGTCGCCACGACGAGGATGGTCGTGCGCAGCTCGAGGTCCCGGCCGTTGTCGAGCTTCTCCTGAGTGGGATCGTTGTTGTAGTCGTTGGCGGCGTCCAAGGTGTCGACCCAGGACCAGATGGCCACTCCACCGGTCGCAGCCGTCAGGCCGAGGCCCGTCCAGAAGAAAACCGGGGAGATGCCCGACGACTCTTCGGGCGCTGGAGCCGTTGGCGGTGGGGCGACCACCGGCGGCGGTGCCACCACGGGCTCGGGCTCCGGTTCGGGGGGGAGGAGTTCGACGTCGCGGGAGTTGCCCGATTGCCCCGTGATTCGATCCTCCGTGGACCCCTCCTCGAAGGTGGCCACGATCGTGTGTTCAACGTTGGCGCTCAGGAAGAGAGTACGAAAGATCTCCCGCTCCCCGTCGACCTCGACCTCACACTGCTCGCACGAGACGCGAACCTCGACCCCTTCGGCCCGGGCCCGTTCTACCGGCGTCTGGAAGCGGGCCGGAACCTGGTCTTCGCCGTACTGCTCTCCAACGAAGAGCACCATGGTCGCGGCGCGGAGAAAGTTGCCGGCGCGTTGATGCGCTCGAACCGCCTGGAGCGCCGCCGCGGCCGCCGGAGCGAGCTCGTTGGCGGTCTCCCACCACTGCGCCGCCTGGGAGTAGTCCCCGCCGCGGTACGCCCGGGTGCCGCGGTCATAGGCGGCTTCGGCGGCCGCCTGGCGCTCCGCCGGCGACAGCTGGACCTGGGCGTAGGCCGAGGAAACCGGCAAGCCCAGAGCGACCAACACGACCAATGACCCGAGATGACGAACGCGCATGAAAACACTTGGTGCCGCCTCCCCACCCGAGGCCGCAGCAGCGTCCGGATTTTACACCGACTGCACGCCCCGTGGAAAGGGTAAGCGCTCGCCCTACACTGGACCAATCGGTCACGGCCTACCCCGGCATCGGGAGCGGATCGCCGGCATCCAAGGCCCGGAGGGCGGTTTCGGCGTCGACCCGGTTCCGGGAATCGCCGAGTTCGGCCGCGAGACGCATGGCCTCCCGGAGGTGCTGGCGCGCAGATTCCGGGTCATCGAGGTGCGCTTCGGCGATCCCGAGCATGTAGAGAGACTGCACGTAGTCCCAGTGATAATCGTGGCGCTTCGCGAATTCGGTCGCCTCGACCATTCGGCGCCGGCCCTCCGGAGACTCGAAACGCACCGCATCGATGAATCCGAGGACCCGAAGATTCATGAATTCGATGCGAGTTGCGCCGTGCTCCTTGGCGAGCTCGTAGCTGTACCGGAGGTTCGAAAACGCTCGCTTGAAGTCCCCGAGGCGTAGGTAGCCCTCGCCCAGGTTGTGGGCGTTGACCGCCGCCTCGTACCAGAACCCCCACTCCTTCGCGAGCTCGAGGGCCTTGGCCGAGGCATCGACGACCCCCTGATGCTGGCGCAGGTAGAAGGCGATCAGGGCTTCGGTCTTGATGAGCTCGATGTCCGTGTAGCGGTCGGGGTGCATGCCCGCGAGGCGGCGAGCCTCCTCGAGGTGCCCCCGGCCCTTGTCCTCATCGCCGACCGCCGCCATGGCCAGGGCCAGCGGGATGAGGCACCGGATTTGCGCGTTCAGGTCTCCCGTGTCCCGGGAGAGCGCGAGGGCTTCTTCGAGGAGGCCGCTGGCGCTCACGTACTGGCCGTTCTTGTTGTACCCCTCGGCGGTGGCCAGGGTGACGTCGCGGAGCAGCTCGCGGTTGCTGAGCCGACCGGCAACATCTCGGGCGCGCTCGAGCCACTTGCGCCCTTCCTCGAACTCGTTGGCATGCACTAGGAGCCGGCCCCGCATCATCGCGAAGCGGGCCACGAACTCGTCCCGGCCGAGCTCCTCGGCCAGATCGAGGGCCGCGGCCATCTGTTCGGCGCCCTCGGCGAGGTTGCGGCTCCGGAACGCGAGCTCACCGACCCGTCGGTAGAGGTTCAGGACCCGATCCCGATCTGGCGATTGGGTCTGACCGAGGAGGTCGATGGCCTTGGTCAGGTTGCCGATCGCAGCGTCGAGGGAGTGTTCGGTCTCGAGGCGGTCGGCGGCGCGGATGAGGTAGTCGGTAGCTTTGGCTTTGTCACCGCCGAGGCGGAAGTGATGGGCAAGGCGCTCGGCGAGCTCCTCGGTGCGCTCCGGATAGAGCTCCTCGAGCCCGTACGCGACGGCCGAGTGCAGCTGCTTTTTGCCCTCGAGGGTGAGGCTGTCCCGGAGCACGTCTCCGAGAAGCTCGTGGGTGAACTCGTACTCGCTCGGCCCCTTGCGCACGACGATGGTGCGGGTCTCGAGCACATTGAGGGACCGGGACACGGCCCGCGAGGTGAGCCCGGCGACGCGGGTGAGGATGTCGGCGGTGAAGCGCGGCCCGACCACGGCAGCCACGGACAGCAGCTGCCGCTCGACCTGACCGAGGCGCGCTACCCGAGCCGCGACCATGCCCCGAAGGGTCTTCGGCACCTCGACCTCGGCGATGTCGTGGCGGTAATGGATCTTCCCGTCCTTGATCACCAGCGCGCCGGCGTCTTCGAGGGCCGCGAGGTACTCCTCGAGGTAGAGGGGGTTACCGCCGCTCTTGGCTTTGACGTCTCGGAGGAGGTCCATCGGCACCTCTTCGGCCCCGAGGCGATCCCCGACGAGGCGCATGACGTCTTCGTCGGCGAGGGGCCCGACTTCGATTTCGTGGTACCCGGGCAGGTCCGACCACGGGTGCACGTGGCCCCGGCGGTAGGCGATGACCACGCCGAGGCGGCTGTCCGGGGAGTCTCTCAGCAGGCGGGTGACGAGGCCCTGGGACTCTTCGTCCATGTATTCGGCGCCGTCGAAGGCGAAGACCGTGAGCCGGTCCGCGGCCAACCGCGTCGCGATGCGGGCGATGCCGGCGACGAGGGGACGGCGCCCAGGCACGGCCCCGGCCGCCGTATCGTCGTGGTCGAGGCCGAGGGCGATGCCGACCGAACGAATTTCGGCGGCCGCGAGGCCCAGCTCCCGGAGTCGGGCCACCTTGTCGCGGATGAGCGGCGCCGGGTCGAGCTCGTCGATGCCGAGGACGACCTGGAGCATCTCGCGAACGGCGGACAGAGGCACGTCCCGCCCCTGCTGCGTCAAGTTCACGATGTGCATGCCGACGTCGTGACCACCGAGACGGAAGCGCCGCACCGTCTCGGAAATGAGCCGCGACTTCCCCGTCCCCGGCTCACCGACGACGGCGATGATGCGTCGGCGCCCTTGGTTGGCGAAGGCGAGGATTTCGCCGATGCGGCGTAGTTCGTTGCGGCGGCCCACGAACTTCCCGTGCACCTCCGCCATGCTCTTCTCGCCGAGGGCGACGGCCGCGCCCCCCTCGTGGCTCTCATCGTCGAAGTTGAAGAGCGTACGCACGGACCGGTGCGCGGCGGGGCTGAGCATGACGCGCCCCGGATCACCCCGACGAGCGAGGCCCCGGGTCTTGTCGAGGAGCTTGTGATAGGCCTCGTCGGTCAACACCTCGCCCTCGGAGTCCGCGTGCAAGCGCCCGGTGTGAACCCCGACCCGGAGCCCGACGTATTCAGCTCCCTGGCGCGATGCCTCCGCCGCTCGGGAGATGCGCAGGGCACATCGCGTCGCCGCTTCGGTGTCGCGTCCGTCGGCGTCGACGGATCCGAAGAGCACGATGAGCCAGCGGCCATCCGAGGTTTTGGCCTCGTCGGTGATCGTGCCCCCAAAGCGCTTCAGCAGTGAGTGAATGGTGCTCGGGGGCGTTTGGTCCTGGGGCTCGATCAGCACCGCGAGGCCGGTGACGTCCCGGCGCTCTGCGGCTCCGAAGGTCGCCGACGCCTTCCGTGGGCGACTCCCGGGCCGACTCCCGGCGCCGGTGCCTTTGCTGCTCGGGGCCTCGGCGGGCGTGGCGTCCGGCCCTTCGTGGGAGATCGCCGCCGCGTCGACGTGGAACGACGCCATGATCTCGTTCGAGTCGTCGACGTCCTTGCGCTCCCCCGCTTCGCGCAACTCGTCGAGGTACCGCGACAGGTCGTGGGCGCCGACCCGCCGGCCGCTCGAGTAGAGGAACTGAATCAGGTCTTCGTAGAGTCGACCCGCATTGGGGTGCCGCTCGTCGGGGTCGGGGCTCATCGCCAGGGAGACGATCTGAGAGAGTTCCTCGGGGACCTGGTCGGCGACCTCGTCCACCGGCGGGCACTCGCCGTCGCGGACGAGCTTCAAGGTCTCGTACGCCGACTCGTGGGCAAAGGGGCTGTGGCCGGCGAGAGCTTCGTAGAGGCAGATGCCGAGGGCGAAGATGTCCGTCCGGGAGTCGACCTCCCGGCCGTTCGCCTGTTCCGGGGACATGTAGGCGTATTTGCCCTTCAGGACCCCGTCTTCCTCGCCGTCGTCGACCGTCGTCCGGGCCTTGGCGATGCCGAAGTCCGTGAGCTTGACCTCGCCCTCGAAGCTGAGCAGGACGTTCTGCGGCGACACGTCGCGGTGCACGATGTTGAGGGGCCGCATGCTCGCGTCGCGGCGGCGGTGGGCGTAGTCGAGGCCCTTGGCGATCTCGCTGATGATGTAGACGGCGAGCTCCGGCGGGAGCGGTCGGCCGTGCTTCTTGCCTTGCTTCAGGACCGTCGCCAGGTCGAAGCCGGCGACATACTCCATCGCGATGAAGTACGTGTTGTCGGCCCGGCCCAGGTCGAAGACCTGGACGACGTTGGCGTGGCTCAACGTGACGGCAATCTTCGCCTCGTTGATGAACATCTCGACGAACTGGGGGTTCTCGCTGAGGTCCGGGAGGATCCGCTTGATGACGAGGATCTTCTCGAACCCCTCGACGCCGTGGCTCTTGGCCTTGAAGACCTCCGCCATGCCCCCCCGGGCTAGAAGTTCGAGAAGTTGGTATTTGCCGTAAACGACGGGAGGCATCGCGCCTTGCTCGCGAAAACCCACGGGAAACCCGGGTTTTCGCGCCGAAGAATAACGCCCTCGGGCTGGTCGGCTCAAGCTCGCCGGGGACTCATTTTAACTATCCTCATACGGGGATACCCCCGCTTCACCTCACGCCGGAGGCGACGCAGGGGCCTCTTCGTCGGGGTTTTCGAACTGTAGGCGGTGCAACCGGGCATAAATCCCCTGGGCCGCGAGGAGCTCTTCGTGGGTGCCCTGCTCCGCAATTTTGCCTTGGTGGAAGACCAAGATGCGATCGGCATTGCGGATCGTCGACAGACGGTGGGCGATGACCAGGGACGTGCGCCCCTCGACGAGCTCCGCCACGGCGTGTTGAAGCTTGGCTTCGGTCTCGCTGTCGATGTTGGCGGTCGTCTCGTCGAGGATGAGGATCTGGGGGTCGCGGTAGAGGGCTCGGGCAAAGGCGATGAGCTGCCGCTCGCCGGCGCTGAAGTTCTGGCCGCGTTCTTCGACCTTGGCGTCGAGGCCGCCCTCCCGCTGGTCGAGCATGCCGAGGGCGCCAACCCGCTCGAGGGCGTCTCGGGCTCGGTCCCGGTCGACCTCTTCGGCGAGGGCGATGTTTTCGAGGACCGTGCCCGAGAAGAGGAATACGTCCTGCTGCACGACGGCGAAGCGACCGCGTAGGTCGTGCCGTTCGATGTCGCGCACGTCCTCGCCGTCGAGGAGCACGTGGCCCTCTTGGTAATCGTAGAGGCGCAGCAGCAACGAGGTGGTCGTCGTCTTGCCCGAGCCGGTGGCGCCCACGAGGGCCAAGGTCTCGCCGCGGCGCACGTCGAAGGAGACATCGTGAAGGACGGGGTGCCCTTCCCGGTAGCCGAAGGTCACGTTGCGGAAGGCCGCGCACACTTCCGGGGAGACCTCCGGCGGCGTGTCGCGTTGGTCCGCGGGCCGCACCGGCGCATCCGGCTCGACGGTATCGAGCAAGCCGAATACCCGCTCGGCGGCGGCGAGGGAGTGCTGGATGAGCGTGTACTTCGTCGACAGGTCCCGGATGGGCACGAAGAAGCGCTGGATGTACTGATAAAACGCGACGACGGTGCCGATGTAGGCTGCAGAGACGGTCGGGTCGGCGAGCTCTGCCCGCGTCGACGCGTACCAGAGGACGATGGCCACCGACGCCGTCGCCACCGAGTCGACGACCGAGAAGAGCAGCGCGTCGAAGCGGATCGCACGATAGTTTGCGTCGCGGTACCCCGCGTTGATCCATCGGTATTCGTCGTGGCAGCGCGCTTCGCGGCCAAAGGCCTGGACCACGGCCACGCCGCTGACCTGCTCCGCGAGGTAGGCGTTGAGCTGGGCGACGCGGGCGCGGATGTCACGAAACGCCCGCCGCGCGTAGCGACGAAACATGGCGATGACAGCTCCGAGGGGCGGTATCGCGGCGAGGGCCAGGAGGGCCAACTCCCAGTCGAGGTAAAACATGAAGGCCACGATGCCCACGAGCATGAGTACGTCGCCGACGGCGGTGACCGCCCCGGATGCAAAGAACTCGGACAAGCTGTCGACATCGTTCGTGACGCGGGTCACGACGCGGCCCACGGGGGTTCGGTCGTAGTACCCGACCCGGAGCCCCTGCATGTGGCGGAAGACCGTGCGCCGGAGGTCGGCCATGGTGCGCTGCCCAGCGAGCTGCATCAGGTAGCCCTGGCCGAAGCGCGTCACGAACTCCCCGACCAAGCTGATGGCAAAGTAGATGACGACGGTCAGCAGCGCGCTGGTGCTGCGCTCGACGAGGGCCGCGTCGATGGCCAGCTTGACGAGGTAGGGTTGAACGAGGGAGGCGACGGCGGTCAGCGGCAGTAGCAAGAACGCAAAGGTCAGGAGCATCGCGTGCGGCTTCAAGAACGGCAGCAGGCGACCGAGCAGGCGCATGTCCTGGTCGTCCTCGACCTCGGCTTCGTCGTGGAAGCCGCTGACCATCAGCCCGCCCTGCGGGGCCGCTCCTCTCGCCTCGGTGCTCATAGCCCGGAGAGCTCCTCTTCGAGGGCCTGACGCTGGGCGAGGCGCGCGTAGAGACCGTCACCGGCCTTGAGCTCGGCGTGGGTGCCGCGCTCGACCACCTTGCCTCCCTCGAGGACGACGACCTGGTCCGTGCGCGCGGCAGCGGCGATGCGGTTGGTGACGAGGATCAGGGTGCGCCCTTCCCCGGCCCGGTCGAGGGCCCTGAGGATCGTCGCCTCGGTACGCGCATCGACCGCCGAGAGCGGGTCGTCGAGGACCAGGACCGCGGGCTCGTTCAAGAGCGCCCGGGCAAGGGAGATGCGTTGCTTCTGCCCGCCCGAGAGCTGGACCCCGCGCTCGCCGACGACGGTGTCGAAGCCGTCGGGCAGGCCCTCGATCTCTTCGAGGATGGCGGCCTCGGAGGCGGCCCGGCGGACTTGTTCTTCGGTGTTCGGGTCCTCCGGGTCGTCGAGGGCGAAGGCGATGTTGCGGGCGATGGTCGACGAGAAAAGGAACGGCTCTTGTTGGGCGTAGCCGATCGTCTTGCGCAGGGGAGCGAGTTCCACCTCGGTCACGTCGGCCCCGTCGAGATGCACCGCCCCCGGGGGAGTGGGCAGCAAGCGTGGCAACAGGGCCGCGAGGGTGGACTTGCCGGACCCGGTTCGCCCGACCACCGCGAGGGAGCCGCCGGCGGGCACCTCCGCGTCGACGCCCGCGAGCACCTCGCGACCGTCGTATTCGTAGCGCAGCCCCCGGATCGAGACGGCCCCCTCGCCGCTCACGGGCAGAGGCTCCGCGGCCTCCACGATCTCGGGCTCGGCGTCGAGGATCTCGCGCACGCGCTTGTAGGACACCCGGCCCCGCTGGAGCACCGAGAGGATGAAACCGAGGGCCATCGTCGGCCAGATGAGCTGGGCGAGGTAGGCGTTGAAGGCCGCGAACTGACCGATGGTGAGCTCATCTCTGACGACCATGGAGCCGCCGACCCAGATGACGACCAGGGTCCCGATGGAACTCAGGGCCATCATCACGGGCCACATCACCCCGCGGATGATGACCAAGCGCATGTTGTGATGCAGAGCGCGCTCGTTGGCCTCGTCGAAAATCTTCTCGGCGTGGTCTTCGATGGCGTAGGCGCGCACCAGGCGGATCCCCGAGAGGTTCTCCTGGGCACGGTCCGCGAGGGCGGCGAGGGCCTCCTGGGCGTCCCGGCTCCGGCCGTACATCTGTTTGGCGAACCACCGCGTCGAGACGACGAAGATCGGCATCGGCGAGAGCGCCCAGAGGGTTAGCGTAGGCGAAATGGTGAGCATCAGCGCGAGGGCCCCGCCGAAGGCGAAGACCGTGTTGACGCTGTGCATGGTCCCAAAGCCCGTGAGCAGGCGAACCTGAGTGAGGTCGTTGGTGGCCCGGCTCATGATGTCGCCGGTCGGCATGCGGCGAAAGAACGCCCCGCCGAGCAGATGCAGCCGCCCGAGGAGCTCGTTGCGCAGCTCGTATTCGACGTCGCGACCGACATTGAACATGACGATCCGGGACGCTGACCGAAAGAACCACATCACCGCCGCGATGGCGATGACCCAGATGGCATAACGCCCGACGTCGGCGAGGCGCCCTTCCCGGAGCGAGTCGACGGCGTACTGAAGCAGCCACGGGATGGCCTTGTCGAGGCCGTTGGTGACCAGCAACAAGAACACGCCCGATACCAGGGACCGCCGGTGCGGCCTCAGGTAGGCGAAGAGGCTCTTGGGTGTGGGGACGGTCAAAGGGAAGACGCTCTATGGGGCCTCGCGGCCCCGACGTCATCCCTTACGACGGCGACGCAGCCAGATCAACGCTGGGACGGTGAGGAAGAGCGCCCAGGGCACCCGGCGCTGACCGCCGGGCACGTCGCAGCCGCAGCCGCCGCGATCGCGCGCGACTGGGGGCGTCATGCCGGTCGGCGGTACGTAGTCCGCCGGCGGCGCGCAAACGCTCACGTCCCCGGCGGGGGCGCAGGAGAAGCTCTCGGGGCAGTCCATCTCATCCACACAGAAGGCCGTACAGAAGGTGATGTCACCGCGCTCGGCGCACTGACCGCTCGCGCAGTCCCTGTTCTCCACGCAGCCGTCACCGACGGCCCCGGCCCTCTGGCAGTATCCGCAGGACGGCAGCGGCAGCGTGCCCTGGAGGCACGAGTAGCCCTCCGCGCAGGCATCGACGCCCCCGGGCGTGCAGGGCTCGGCGCAGGCCCCGTCGACGCAGTAGAGAGAGTCGCAATCCGTATCCTGGCCGCAGGCCGCTTCGAGGCCGCCGGTCCCGGAGCTGCCGGGCACGCAGCGCCCTGACCCGCAGGTGCCGAGGGCTTCGCCGTCGCAGTAGTAGCCCGCGCCGCAGCTCGAGGGGTCGAGCCAGTCGCAGTTGTCGGAGCAGAAGCTCCCATCGGGAGAGGGGATGCACTCGCCGGAGTTGCATTCGGACCCCGCGGTGCAGGAGTCGCCGAGATTGCCGAGGTCGACGGGGCGCGGTACGCAACTCCCCCCGGCATCGCAGAGTTCGGTCGCCGCGCAGTTGGCGTTGGTGGTGCACTCGGGGCCCGTCGGTATGAAGCCAGCGCAGGTCGGGTTGCCCGTCGCGTCGGCGGGGGCACATTGTCCGCCGCCGGCGCTCGTGCCGAAGCAGGAGTTCTCACCGCAGTCGGCTGGGCTGCTGCAGGCGGTGGTGCAGTAGCTGTTGCCGTCTGGCAGGCGAATGCAGAGGTCCTGGGGCCCGCCGCACTCGGAGCTCTCGGTGCACGGTGAGCAGAGCGTGCCGTCGCCCCGGATGGCCTCGCAGGTCCCCGAGATGCACTCGAAGCCGCCGGGGCAGCCAGCGGTCGAGCAGTCGACCCCGGTCCCCGGGTAGAGGTTGCAGATGCCGGCCTCGTCGTCGGCGGTGAGTGCGTCGATGCCGCCGCTGTAGCTGGGGTCCATCGTGGCGCCGGATACGCTCGAGTGGCCAAGGCCCATGAAGTGGCCGCCCTCGTGGAGAATGATGGAGTAGGCGTTGACCGTGCCGCGGCCGTCCCCGGGGCCGGTGATCCACGTGTAGTTGACGCCGTTCATCTCCATGTCGGCGTTGACGATGCAGGGCCGCTCCCCGGGCCGAAAGCTCCACTGGGGGATGGTCACGCCGATGGCGCTCGAGCTGCTACCCCAGCTGGACTCGAGCCAGCCGATGACGGAGTTGTCGTCGCGGGTCGAGGTCGAGGAGCTGGTCTGGCCGGTGTAGCGGGTGCGCAGCCCGCTGCACGCGACCCGCGACCAGTCGTCCATGCCGCGCTGGACCTCGGCCTCGGTGGTGCCGATGCCCATGTCGGCGGACCCCGGAGACTGGAGGGCGTAGTCCGCTTCGCCGCACCAGCGCGGCCCCGACGAGTCGATGTAGTTCCAGGCGCTTGCGACGTTGGGCACGGTTGATGCCGCGACGATGACGGTGAGAAGAAGAAGGCCCTTCATCGGCCGCCTCCGTGCACTACGCCTTCGACGAAAGCGAGGAAGGTATCGAGGGCCGCCGCCGGCCCGGCCTCCCGGTGTTCGACGCTCATCGTCCCGTCGTCGGCCCACTGGGCGAAGCCCACCCCGTCGAGGTCGCGCTCGACCGAAGCCGGGCCACCGCCGAGGGTGTGGCGCACCCGGAACTTGCCCTGGATCATACCGAAGGTGCGCAAGGCGTTGGGGCGGGTGGTCCAGCGCTCGAGGAAGACGACGACCTCTTCGCCGACGGCGTACCGGGGTGTGCCGGCGATCCACATTCCGCGCCCCTGGGTCTCGCCGCCGCGCTCGCGGACGATGACCGTCGAGCCGAGGTCGCCCTTGAGCGACTCGATCACCCGGATGGTGGTCAACGTATGAGGCTCGGCCCCTTCATCGTCCATCACCAGGCGGGTCCCCGTACTCACGACCACACCGTGGACGATGGCGTCGGACCGAAGGGCCATGTCCTCGAGGGAAACCTCTTCGAGGACCGTCGCCGATGCGACTAGGGAGAATGCCGAGAGAGCCACAGCCACCACGGCCACGCCCAGTTTTGCCTGTCGGAACATGGAAAAATACTTAGCACGCCCCTTCGGGGACTTCACTCGGGCGCCAACGAACCGTCAACGAGGCCGGCCGGGGCGAGGCGTAAATAGCGGGAAAGATGGTGCACCCCGACGTAGAACGGCAGCGTATCGATGAGCGCGGTGGCCATCTTGAACACGTAGCCGGCGCCGATATAGGCAGCCAACTGGGGCCCCACGGGCTCGCCCGCCGCGATCGGCAGGGCCCCGAGGTGATGGGTGATGAGGATGACGGCCACGGTGTCGACGAGCTGGCTGACGAGGGTCGAGCCGTTGTTTCTGAGCCACAGGTGGCGTCCGTTGGTGAGCCGCTTCCAGAAGTGGAAGAGCTGCACGTCCACCAGCTGAGCGACGAGGTAGGCGACCATCGAGGCTGTGACGGCCCCGAAGGTTAGCTCCCGGACCCGCATGAAGACGCTCTCCCCCGGGGGGATCGCGGTCGGCAGGACGCCCCCGAGCCACACGATGAAGACCACCCAGGCGTTGAGAACGAGGCCCATCAAGACGACTTCGTTTGCCCGGCGCCGGCCGTAGATTTCGCTGATGAAGTCCGTGCAGAGGAACGTCACCGGGTACGGAAGCACGCCGACCGCGAGGGGGACCGGCACGTGCACGCCCATGAAGTCGAAGGACAGGTCGATGAAGTGGGTGATGCCCAGGATGTTCAGCATCGTCAGGGTGCCGAGGAAGAGCCCGGCGAACACGAGGAAGACGCGCTCTCGGCGAAAGTGCACCTCGGCGAGGGCAAGCTCCGGGAGGTCTTCGTAGCGATGCTGCTCGGTCGGAAGCGGTCCGGCGTCGCGCATCAATGGGTCCCGGCGAGGCCCTTGCGCAGCGCCACCTGCTCGATGCCTCGGAAGGCTTGGTGCTCTTGGCCCGCGCGCTTCGCGTCCCCGAGGGCGTCGTAGAGCTCGGGCACCGCGAGGGAGACGCGGCCGGCGCCGCGCATGGCCTCGGTGAGGGCGTCACTCAACGACGGGAGGCCGAGGTCCGGCGCGGCGATGAGCTTGCCGTAGATGATGCGGTGGGGCTCCGGCGTCCCGTGCTCGTGTTTCACGAAAGCATCCCCGGCGGCGCACCGCGGACAGACGACCTCCACCCGGGCCTCGAGGGCGAAGAGCTCGGCGCCATCGGGTAACGCGGCGCCGAGGCCGTCGAGGTCACCGGCGACTTGTTCGAGGGCCACGAAGCGGAAGCGCCGCTCGTCACCCCGCCGCAAGATTTCGAGCAACGGAAAACGCGGAACCGCGCGTCCATCGACCTCTTTCATGGCGACTGGAGTGCCGTCCCAAAGGATGACGTCGCCGTAGTCGACGGGGGCGTCTCGGAGCGTCGGCGTCTGCACCACGCCGTGGCAGGGGCTTATCGGGGCGACCGACACGACCTCGAAGCTCAGCGCCTCGTCGGGGACCACCGGAGCTACGCCGTGGCCGCTTCCGCGGGTCGGGACACGCACTTCGACCGGCCCGGGAACCGCTCCGTAGGGCATGCCCGCGGCGTTGACCTCGAGGTCGATTCCGAGGGCCGCCCAGGCGTCTCGGGCCGCCTCGCCGCGCCCGAGGGCCGTGGCGGCGGCGGCGAGGTTGAAGAAGAGGTTCTTGCCTTCGAACCCCGCGTCCCGGGCGCGGGCGAACGCGTCGAAAGCCTCGGCGAAGCGCCCGCGGGATTTGTGAAAGAGGCCGAGGTCGAAGAGCGCCGCTGCGTTCTGTTGGTCGTCCGTGGACCGCGCGAGGACCGCCTCGAAGAGCAGCTGGGCTTCCTCGTCGTGTTCACGTCCGACGAGGCGCAGCGCATTGGCTCGCTGGACCTCGAGGTAGGCCCGGCGGGCCTCGTCGGGGTCGTCCCCGTCATCCCGGCCGAGCAACTCGCCGGCGAGGGCCAGAGCCTCGGTGGCCGGCCCGAGGGCAAGACGGGGCGTGTCGATGGGAGCCCCGGATGCCGTCGCGATGAGGTGCGCGAGGTGCGCCATCGCGTGGTCCCGGTCCTCGAACTCAGTCGCAGCGGTCATTGGCCGCGCAGCATAGCCTCTTTTCGGTTCACGGCGACGCTGGAGGCGCGCCCAGTTCGACCACGGCGCTGCCCTCCATGCCGCCTTGGGGGACCGTGATGGTGAGGGTCGCCCGGTCCCCGGGACGTTTCCCCCCGAGCAGGCGGATCATGTCGGGCCAACCGCGGACCGGGTGTCCGTCGAGGGCGAGGATTACGTAACCGGTCCAAGGCACGTTCATCCGGCGCACGACCGCCGGGGCCGGGTCCTCGGCACCGCGGATCCCCGCCGCCGCCGCAGGCCCACCGGGGATCACCCGCTGCACGCGGATCCCCCGGATGCCGAACCCCGAAAATGCATCCCCTTCGATGCCGAGCCAAACCGGCAGCGGTGCGGCGGTCACTGGTGCGTTTGAAGCGGCGGCTGCGGGGGCCGGCGTTCGCACCGGCGGCGCGCTGGCCCGGGGATTCTGCAGACGGTCCCGCAGGTCCCGAATCAACCTCCGGACCAACCTCGATGGCACCGCGAAGCCGATGCCCTCGCTGCCCCCAGCCTGAGAGATGATCAACGTGTTGACCCCGATGACTTCGCCCCGGGCGTTCACCAGGGGCCCGCCGGAGTTGCCCGGGTTGATCGGTGCGTCGGTCTGGATGAGGCCGGTGATGCGCCCGTCCCCGACGCCCCGGAGGTTGTCGCGGAGGGCGCTGACGATCCCCTGGGTCAGGGTGCCGCTGAGGCCGTGGGGGCTCCCGTAGGCGAGGACCGACTGGCCCACCCGGACCCGGCTCGAGTCCCCGAGGGCGATCGGAGGGGCCGGGGCGCGGCCCGCGACTTGAAGAACGGCGAGGTCGGTCCGGGCGTCGATGACCAAGACGTTGGCATCGAGGACCTCCCCGCCGGGGAAGTGGACCGAGACCGGGCGCCGGCCGGCCCCCTCGACGACGTGTCCGTTGGTGATGATGAAGCGCTCGGCCCCCACCACGAAGCCCGAACCGATGCCCCGGCGTCGTACGGTGATGGTCACCGTGGACCGGCTGAGACGCTCGGCAATCGCGATCCGCCGGGCGTCATTCAACTCCTGGGCCCTAGCGGGGGCGGCTCCGAGGGCCCCGGAGAGCACGAGGAGCGGCATCAGTACCGCGAAACGCAGCCGTGGGTGCTTCGTCACAGGTCTATAGATGGGCCTCGGGGGCGTTCGATTCAAGAGGGAGGGCGATTCTCATTCCTTGCCCTCGCCGGTCCTCGACGACTACTCTCCCCGACCGAGGCGCGTGTGCAGAAGCAGAGTGCGGGACTGACCGACGTTGGGCGGCGACGA
>QMMC01000078.1 GCA_003647065.1 Deltaproteobacteria bacterium
CAGGAGGCCCTCGCCGCCAAAGACGATGCGGAGCTGCGCATCGTCCTCGGCCGCGTCGACGTCGACGGCACGTTGAAAGACGCCCTCACCGCCCTCCCCCACCTCTATGGAGGGACGGAAATCTTGAGCGACGGGTCCGCGCAGCTGCCGGCGAATTTGGTCGAGGGGCAGCTCCGGGAACTCCGGACCCTCGCCGAGCGCCTCGACGCCGCCGGCTACGGCTCACGCCTCGCGGTCGACCTCGGGGAGACCCGGGGCATGGCGTATTACACCGGAGCGAGTTTCGCTTTGCTCGCCGAAGGCCCCGGAGAGCCCATCGGAGCCGGTGGTCGCTACGACGAACTGCTCGGTCGCTTCGGTGCGCCGATGCCCGCGACGGGCTTCGCGACCGACCTCGACAACCTCGAATGGGCCGCGGCGAACGCCCGGTCGGTGCCTTCCTCTCCGCCCCGGGTGGTTGCTTTCGGCGGCGGCGATGGTGCCTTCGTCGCCGCGCTCCGGGAAGGGGGCGCCGAAGTCGCCGTCGTCTCGGAAGAAGACCACCCCGGTGCCCTCGCTTTCGCTCGCGCGTGGGGCTACGACGCCGTCGTCGACCTCGCGAGTTCCATCAGCGCGCTACGGCTTTCGGACGACGCGAGGCGCGACGTCAGCGAGGATGACGCCGCCGGGCTCTTGCTTTGGCTGAGTTCCTAACCGCGCATATCGAAGGTGCCGTTCCGGTGGACCTTCGTAGAGCCTTGGGGCACGATGCCGCCGTCGAGCAGACGAAACCCATGAGCGCCATATGCGTCTCAGACGACTCGACGAGAGGATGAGCCAATGCCGGTCGTATGTGTAGTCGGCGCCCAGTGGGGCGACGAGGGCAAGGGCAAGGTCGTCGACCTCTATGCGCAATATGCCGACGTCGTGGTCCGCTACGGTGGAGGAGCGAACGCCGGCCATACCCTCGTGGTCGGCGGCGAAAAGGTGGTGCTGCACCTCGTGCCGTCCGGAGCACTTCAACCGAGGGCGCAGTGTGTCATCGGCCAGGGCACGGTCCTCGACCCGAAGGTCCTCCTCGACGAGATCGACGAACTCGAGCGCCGGGACCTCGCCCCCGAGCGGGTCTTCGTCAGTGATCGCGCCCACGTGGTGCTGCCCCACCACAAACTCATCGACGGCCTCCGCGAGGCGGACGCCGGCGCCGGGGCCATCGGCACGACGAAGCGCGGCATCGGCCCCTGCTACGAAGACAAGGTCGCCCGCCGCGGCATCCGCATCGGCGACCTCGTCGACGCGAAGACCCTCGGCGAGCGCGTCCGGGCCAACATCGAAGCCTGGCGCCCGGTGATCGCGGCCCTCGGCGGCGAGGTGCCTGATGTCGACGCCATCGTTCAGCTCTACGCCGAGTACGGCGGACGCCTCCGGCCGTTCATCACGGACACCGCAAAGCTGCTCTGGGATGCGATGAAAGATGGCAAGAACGTCCTGCTTGAGGGCGCCCAGGGAGCGATGCTCGACGTCGACCACGGCACCTACCCCTATGTCACCAGCTCGACGGTCCTCGCGGGGGGCGCTTGCGCCGGCGCCGGCCTCGGGCCCACTGCAATCGACCGGGTCGTCGGCATCACCAAGGCCTACACGACCCGGGTCGGCGGCGGGCCCTTCCCGACCGAGCTTCACGGCGAGGACGGCGAGCGATTGCGCAAAGCCGGCAACGAATTCGGCGCGACGACGGGACGACCCCGGCGCTGCGGCTGGCTAGACATTCCGGCGCTCCGATTCGCCGTGCAGATCAACGGCATGAGCGAGCTCGCCGTCACGAAGCTCGACATCCTGGCCGGCCTCGGCGACATCTCCATCTGCACCCACTACGAAGGCCGGGACGGCACCCGCTACGACACCCCGCCCTACGACGGCCTCGAAGACCTCACCCCGGTCTACGAAAAGCTCCCGGGCTGGACCGAAGACCTGACCAAGTGCGAGACCATCGATGACCTGCCCGACAACGCGCGCAGCTACATCCGGCGCATCGAAGAGCTCGCCGACGCCAAGGTCGGCATGGTGAGCGTCGGCGCCGACCGCACGCAGACGCTGAGGCTCAGGGACCCGTTTGGTTGAAAGCCGCGAGCGGCCGTCAGTCCTCTGCCCGATACTGTTCCAGCTTGCGATAGAGGGTCTTTCGGCCGACCCCGAGAACTCTTGCCGCTTCAGTCTTGTTGTTGTCGACGAGTTCGAGGACCCGAAGGATATACCGGCGTTCGACGGTCTCGAGGGAGACCAACTCGTCCGGAGACTCACCGACGATGAGCACGTGGCTCCGCTGGTAGTCACGAATGCGTGCGGGCAGGTCCGCGGGCACGACTTCGGTGTGATCCGCTAGAGCCACGGCGCGCTCCATGGAGTTGCGAAGCTCGCGCACGTTCCCGGGCCATGGATACGCCATCAGCCGTTCTGCGGCGGCCGGGCTGAGGCCCCGCACATCTTTGCCCATGTCCTCTGCGAAGCGTTCGAGGAACTCCTGGGCGATGAGCAGGACGTCCCGACCCCGGGAGCACAGGGGCGGGATGTCGAGGTCGAGGACGTTCAGGCGATAGAAGAGGTCTTCACGGAACTGACCGTCGGCGATCGCAGATTCCAGGTCGCGATTGGTGGCGGCGATGACCCGCCCCTGAAAGGTCACCTCGTGGTCACTGCCCACGGGACGGATCTTGTGATCCTCGAGGGCGCGCAGGAGCTTCGGTTGCAGCTCCAGCGGCATCTCGCCGATCTCGTCGAGGAAGAGCGTCCCGCCCTGGGCTCGCATGAAGAGCCCCTCTCGCTTCGCCACCGCCCCGGTAAATGCGCCCTTCACGTGGCCGAAGAGTTCGCTTTCGATGAGCTGGGCCGGCGTCGAAGCCGCGTTGATGGTGACCAGCGGCCCCTCCGAGAAGGGGCTGTTCTCATGAATGCATCGCGCCACCAGCTCTTTGCCGACGCCGCTTTCGCCGCGGATGAGCACCGTGGCCGTGCTCCCCGCGACCTGAGCTATCTCCTGCCGGAGGCGGACCATCACCGCGCTCTCTCCGGAGAGCCGGTTGAACCTCTGGGGGGCGGAAACCTTCACCCGAAGGTCATGGACTTCTCGCTCGAGAGTACGCAGCCGGACGGCGCGCTCGAGAACCATGACCAAGGCTTCGACCTCGAAGGGCTTCGTGATGAAATCGTAGGCGCCGGCGCGAATGGCGGCGATGGCAGTCTCGAGGCTGCCGAAACCCGTAACGACGATCACGGGGAGGCCCGGCTCGAGTTCGCCGATACGACGACAGAGCTCGATGCCGTTCATTCCGGGCATGTTCAGGTCGGTTACGACCGCGTCGAAGACGTGAGCGTCGACCTCACCGATGGCTTCCTCAGAGGAGCTGGCCGCGCGCACATCCCAGGCCGCATCTTTCAGGTCGTCGACGAGCAGGCTACGCATCGAGGCGTCGTCGTCGACGACGAGGATTCTCCGGCTCATACCGCATTCTCCCGAGGCGTCTGAGGTAGCAGAACGACGAAGCGCGTGCCCGCCGGATAGTCGTCGTCGATCTCCAGCTCCCCGCCATGGTCGCGGATGATGGTCGCGGCGATGGGCAGCCCGAGCCCAGTGCCCTCACCTGGCGGCTTGGTCGTGAAGAACGGGTCGAAGATTTGCGCACGCGCCTCGTCGGACACTCCCGGGCCTCCGTCGCTGACCGAGAAGCAGACCATCTCCCCGCGGCTCTCGACGCGAAGAACGACCTCGCCGCCCTCGTCCGAAGCGTGGATGGCGTTGATCGTGATGTTGATCAGCGCTTGTTCGACCTGTAGCGCGTCGACGTGCAAGAAGAGCTCTGCCGCGTCCTCATGGAGGACGAGAGCCACCCGCTTGTCGCGGGCCACCGGAGCGCAGAGCGTCCGGACGTGCTCCAGCAGGCGGCTCGCCTCGATTCGGGCGCGGCTCGCGCCGTCGCGCCTCGACAGCTTCAGCATTTGGCTGACCGACTCGGAGATTCGCGCTGCTTGGTCGGCCGCGATCTGCGCCTCGGCCTGAGCCTCGGGCCCAGTGACTCGGCCCCGAGCGATGCGGCGGGAACGCCCGGCGATGACGTTGAGGGGGGTGCCGATGTCGTGGGCGACCCGGGCCATCATCATGCCCATCGTCGCCAGCCGGTCGACGTGGCGGAGCTCCGCCTGGAGGCGGGCTCGTCTCTGTACCTCCTTGTCGGCGGTCGCCCGGGCGTCCTCGAGGAGGTCGTTCATCCGGTTCATCTCGAGAGACAGCGTCGTCAGCTCGTCACGCTGCGTGAAGACGACATGCTCGACGCGTTTCCCCTCTCCAACCTGGCGCGCCATGGTCGCGAGCTTTTCGACCCGTCGCCCAACCCAGAACCACCCCATGCCTCCGGCGAGGCCAAAACTCGCGATCGCCAGCATGGCGAGCACGGCCCCGAGTTCGACGAGCGTGTTCTTCAGGAACGTCATCTCGCTGGCGAGGGAAACCTCGACCTGCAACGCGCCCTCGGCGCCGTTTACTTCTCCCACCGCGAAGTAGGCCACCAGGCGTTCTGGATCGTTCTCGTCAGGCCAGTACGTGGTCTGCCCATCCAATACACGAGCTTCAACCAGGTCGGGCGGGAAGAGCCCCGTCGGCCCCTGCCAGCCCGCGTCATTCCATAGGAGCAACTCGACGTCCGCGTACTGCTCGTGCTCCTCCACCGCGGTCAGCAGCGCTCGGGCCGCGTCGACGTCACCGCGGCCGAGAGCCTCCCGAATCGACTCCTGCAAGATGCGCCCGGCGAGCTCTTGGTCACGAGCAAGGTCGTTCTCGAGGAGCGTGAGGTCTCGTTCGATGCGAAAATAGGCATAGCCGCTGAGGACGAGGGATGTCCAAACCGTGACCACCACCATAATCTTGAGAGCGATACGCACGGTTCATCTCACTCCCACGCAATGCTCGGGCCAGAGCGAATCGACGAGCAACGAGCCCTCGCGGGAATCCTCCGTATCCATCTGACCCGTCGTCTCAGAGCCTCGGGTCATTTCGACACGCTCGCAAGCCCAGGGCAATGCAATGGCCCGCCTTTGATGCCTGGCACATGGATTGCGGATTGGGGGCCCATGCCCACCAGCGCCCCTCCCTCCGGCGAGGCCAGACCCAGATCCGTCAAAGCCGACGTGCTCGCCGGTTTCCTCGTTTTCCTCATCGCGCTTCCGCTCTCCCTCGGCATCGCGATGGCCAGCGGCTTTCCCCCCATCAGCGGCATCATCACCGCCGTGGTCGGCGGCATGGTCGTCAGCTTCCTCGGCAGCGCGCGGCTGACGATCAAGGGCCCGGCGGCGGGGCTCATCGTCATCGCCTACGGAGCCGTGCAAGAGCTCGGCGGCGGCGACCTCACCCTCGGCTACCGTCGCGCCCTCGCCGTCGGCTTCGTCGCGGCAGTGATCCAGGTCGTGCTGGCGTTGATGAAGGCCGGTGCCCTCGGCGACATGTTCCCGTCTTCGGTCGTGCACGGCATGCTCGCGGCCATCGGCGTCATCATCGTCGGCAAACAGGTCCACGTCGTGATGGGCGTGACTCCGGAGTCTGGAGAGACCCTCGAACTCCTCGCCCAGGTCCCCTCGAGCCTGATGCACGCGGAGCCCGAAATCTTTCTCATTGGCGGGATCAGTCTGCTGATTCTCCTGGGCATGCCGATGCTGCCCTGGGAGCGGGTCAAGAAGTTCCCAGCGCCCCTGGTAGTGCTCCTGGTCTCCATCCCCTTAGCCCTCGTCTTCGACCTGTCTCACGCGCACCACTACACCCTCTGGGGCATCGACCACGAGATTGGGCCGCGCTTCCTGGTCAGCCTCCCAGCTCGAATCACCGACGCCGTCGTGTTCCCAGATTTTTCGGTGATCACCTCGGGAGCATCCCTGAAATACGTCGTGATGTTTGCCCTCGTCGGTTCGATCGAGTCGCTCCTCAGCGTCAAAGCAGTCGACTCCCTCGACCCCGCCCACCACGAATCGAACCTCAACAAGGACCTCTTCGCGACCGGCATCGGAAACATGTTAGCCGCACTCCTCGGCGGGCTACCGATGATCTCGGAGATCGTCCGTAGCAAAGCGAACATCGACTCTGGCGCCCGCTCGCACTGGGCCAACTTCTCCCACGGGGCGTTCCTCTTGCTCTTCGTCGCCGGATTACCCTTCGTGCTGACGAAGATCCCCCTCGCGGCTCTCGGCGCGATGCTCGTCTATACCGGCCTGCGTCTCGGCTCTCCCACGGAGTTCGTGAAGACCTACCGCATCGGTAGTGAGCAGCTGCTGGTGTTTGTGACCACGTTCGTCGTCACCCTAGCGACTGACCTCCTGCTCGGAGTGGGCGCCGGGATCGTGATCAAGATCTTGATCCACATCAAGAACGGGGCGTCCCCGAGGTCCCTCTTCAAGCCCACCCTCGACATCGAGACCGACACCGAGGGCATGCGCATCCGTGTTCGTGGGTCCGCCATCTTCACGAACTACCTTGGCCTCAGAAAGCAGCTCGACGTGGCCAGGGAGAAGGGACTTCCGGTCGTCCTCGACTTCGAGCACGCGGACCTCGTCGACCACACCGTGATGGAGAAGATCGAGCACCTGGTCAACGAAGGCCGCCGGATCGAGATCGCAAAAAGCGCTACCGAGCGTAAGAAGCTCAGCGCCCATCCCCTGAGCGCACACCTGAAGAGCCGATGAGCAGCGCCCCGGCCACAGTCCAGAGCCGAGGCGGAGTTCGGCCACCACCGGACACCCGACGCTCCCTCGACCGGCTGGCACAGGCAGTCGACGCCGCGGCTCATCTCCTTCCGGGCCAGGCGCCGATCGGCGCTTTCGTGCACCACAACACGCTGCACGTCTTCGAGCACCTACCCTTTCACGAGGCAGTTCGCGAAGGGCATCGGGTCTTTGGAGCCGAGCCCTACATGAGCGAGGAACGTTTTCGACGCGAATTCGCAAGTGGGCGAATTCAACTCGAGGACGTCGATGCATGCCTTCGTGAGTTGGACGGCCGCGCCCTCGCCCTGCCGGGGCAGTGGACGCTCGGTGATATGCGGCGAGCTCTCCTGCTGCATGGCGCCCCGACCTTCGATGCAGCCCACATGGAATGGGCCATCGCCGAAGGAGAGCTACTGAACAGGGTCCCGAACTCGTTCGATGGTCCTGCGTGGCGGACCCGGATGCTCGCGGCCGGGCGGCTCCTCCGGGAAAAGATCGAGGGAGAGCAGCTGGAGTGGTTGACGTCGCGGCTCCTGCGCCTCGCAGATCAAGCCACTCTCGAAGGGGAGTTCGGACACCGCCTGACGGCCAATGGACTTTCGGATCTCATCGCCAAGGATCCCACACCCCTCGTTCTTCGGCTCTACTTTGCCCGCGCACTGGAGCTCACCGCGAACCTGCCGGAGCCGCCCGCGCCGGTCCATAGTGTACGGTCGCGAGCCTTCGGGATGGATCCCCGGCGAGTCGACGAGCAGATCGAATCCACCCTCATCCGGCTGTGTGGGGCCTACCTCGACACGGGACTCGCGTACTGGCCAATGCCGAGTCGGGAAGAGGGATTCTTCGAGGCCGTCCGGCTCCTCGCCCTGCACACGTCGAGTGTTCCCGGCAGAACCCGACACCAATGGCGAGAGACCATCGAGGCGATGGACGAGGACGAACGGAGCGCCTCCGAGGTCGTCCTGAAATCCCTCCGGGCCCTCGGCGTGGCCGATGAAGACTGGGAGAGTTACCTCACCGAGACTCTCCTCGCGCTGCCCGGATGGGCGGGGATGTTCTATCGCCTGGAAACGAAGCCCGCGCTTCGCATGCGATCACTCCCGTATTCGCTGATGGACTACCTAGCGGTACGCCTGACCCTCGAGCGGGCTGCGGTGGCCGCCATCCGCAAGGTGGACCATCTCCCCGAGGCGCCGTCCCCCCTCGTCGCAGCTCACGAGGTGTATTGGCTATTCCTCTTGGGAGGTATGAGCCTCGATGCGATCAACGAACTCGGGCCCGCGGAAGGGACGACGCTCACCTCGGCGCTGCACCACTTTGGGAGCATGGAACGCCGAAGAGTTTTTCAAGAGGCCTACGAACGTACCTATCGACGCGAGATTCTCGATGGCATCGCGAGAAACGCACGGCTCCAGCGAAGCATCGAACCGGCCAAGGCACGGATTCAGTTGGCTTGCTGCATTGACGACCGCGAGGAATCGCTCCGCCGTCACTTCGAAGAACTCGACCCACACTACGAGACCTTCGGGATCGCCGGCTACTATGGCCTGGCCATCTCTTACCGCGGGTTGACGGCCGCCCACGGATCTCCGCTCTGCCCGGCATCGATGTCACCGTCGCATCAAATCTCCGAGGTTGCCGAGGATGAGGCGGTGGATGCCTCTTGGAGGAAGCGCTGGGTCCTCGCTGCAAAGCTGGGGTTCGCCGGTCACGTGGGTACACGAAGCCTCTTCCGCGGTTTCGGTCTATCGCTCGCTGGCGCGGTCCAGGCCCTGCCCATGGCGGTAAGAATCTTCGCTCCCCGAACGGCTCACCTCCTGTGGGATGGGCTCGGGGACAAGCTGGCGCCGCCCCCACGCACGCGGCTGACCGCCCTGCGCGAAACCGAAGTGCTGCGCAGAACGACACCCCTACCGGAAGGGCTCTCCGTACCGGAGGCCGTCGAGCGCGTGGCGGGGGTCCTCGAGGACATGGGCATGACCCGGGCGTTCGCCCCCTTGGTGATCGTCCTCGGCCATGGCTCCACCTCCATGAACAACCCCCACGAGGCGGCCCACGAGTGCGGAGCCTGCAGCGGTGGCAAGGGAGGCCCCAACGCGCGGCTCTTCGCAGACCTCCTCGGGCGCGATGAGGTTCGAGCCGGCCTTCGTGATCACGGGATCGAAATCCCTGACGGCACCTTCTTCGTGGGCGGCATTCACGACACCTCCGACGACGCGGTAGACCTCTTCGACCTCCACCGAGTGCCCGACACCCATGCCGAGTTGCTCGTGGAAGCGCGCGACGCCCTCGACCGGGCTCGGGCCGTCGACGCCCTCGAACGAGCGCGACGATTCACCTCGACTCCCCTCGGTGTCGCCCCAGCAATCGCCCTCAGGCAAATGGAGGCGCGCGCCCAGGACCTCGCACAGCCCCGGCCCGAGTATGGCCACTGTACGAACGCGGTGTGCCTCGTTGGACGTCGATGGCCAAACCGAGGGCTCTTTCTCGACCGACGGGCATTCCTCGTGTCCTACGACCCGGCCGCCGATCCCGATTCCGGCATCCTGGAGCGCCTCCTCGCCAGCGTCGTCCCCGTCGGCGCGGGAATCAACCTCGAGTACTACTTCAGCTACGTGGACCAGCGGGTCTACGGGTCGGGCACGAAACTGCCACACAACGTCACGGGCCTGGTCGGTGTGATGGACGGTCACGAGAGCGACCTACGGACGGGCCTGCCGCACCAAATGGTCGACATCCATGAGCCGATGCGCCTGCTCTGCGTCGTCGAAGCCAAAGTTGAGACGTTACTCACCATCGCGGAGCGGCAGCCTGAAGTGGGACGCCTCGTCCAAGGCCGCTGGATCCAACTCGTCGCCATGGACCCCGATACCGGCGCGCTGTCGGTCCTCGGCCCATCCGGCTTCGAACCGTACGAACCCCGGGAGCCCCTGCATTCCTTCCCGACATCGACGGCATACTTCGGGCGAACTCGCGACAACCTGCCCCCGGCGCGGATCCTAGCCGGTCTCCCCTCCACGGAGGCTCCTCTTCCCACCGAGGAGCCATCGGAGGCGTCGGTCCATGCCTGAACTGCACGCGCTCCTGGTCGGCACGGCGGTCGCCGCCCCCGTCGTAGCGTTCGCCATGTTGGCGACGCTCATATGGGGTCGTGATTCGGTCAGTGAAAGGGCCGTCGTCGACATCACTCGCTTCGCGTTCTTCGTGAGCCTCGTGGCATCCCTTTCCCTGATGACCTGGTCCTTTCTAGGGGCCCATTCCTTCCTGGTCGACCTCGGGCCGTGGTTCGAGGTGGGTTCGCACTCGTTTCGCATCACCTTCCTCCTCGACCGCCTCTCGACGTCATTGATGACCCTCACCACCGGGGCGGCAACCTTGATTGGTTACTTTTCGCGGACGTACCTCCATGGAGAGCGAGGCCACCCGCGCTTCTATTTGCTCTTGAACGTCTTTGCCGCGGGCATGTTGATCCTCGTCTCAGCCGGGAGCCTCGATTTCCTCTTCGTGGGTTGGGAGATCGTCGGTCTCACCTCAGCGCTGCTCATCGCGTTCTTCCACGAACGGTCCGACCCAGTCCGAAACGGGCTCCGAGCCTTCATCACCTATCGCATCTGTGACGTCGGCCTGCTCACCGGGACGATCATGCTCCACCACTTCGCCCACAACGCGAACTTCCAGCCCGAGCTCGGGCCGGGGCATTGGGTGGCGGGCACGGCTCACCTCGACACCGGAGCGGCAACGCTGGTCGCCCTGCTCTTCCTGTTGGGGGCGATGGGTAAGTCCGCGCAGCTTCCATTTGGCGGCTGGCTCCCCCGGGCGATGGAGGGCCCGACGCCGTCAAGCGCGATTTTTTATGGAGCCCTCTCGGTGCACGCGGGGGTCTACCTCCTGATTCGCCTGACTCCGCTCCTCGAAGATGCTCCCCTGGCGTCCGCCGCGGTGATCGCCGTAGGCGCAGTCACGACGGTTTTGGGCACGCTGACCGGTCGTGTCCAGACAGACGTCAAGAGCGCCCTCGCCTACGCGACCATGACCCAGATCGGCCTCATGTTCGTCGAAGTTGGCCTGCACCTGCCGGGGCTGGCGACCGTCCATCTCTTGAGCCACGCGACCCTGCGTATCTGGCAACTTCTCCGAGCACCCGCGATCCTGCACGAGATGCACAGCCTCCAGGGTGCACTCGATCACGAGTTCGAAACTGGCCGGTGGCTCGACAACATCGAGCGCAAGTTCAAAGGTCCCTTGGGGGCATTTCTCTACCAACGCGCCCTCGACCGCTTTTACTTCGATGACATCGGAGACCGCTTCGTCGTAGCGCCCATCCTCTGGACCGCGCAGCGCTTCGCGTGGCTGGAAGCGCGTCTCGTTTCGGCGAAGAGCTCCGGCGGCGTTCGGCGAGGGCCCGAGACCGTCTCCGATCGGCAGCTGGAGAAAGTCTCATGATAGAGATCCTTCGTGCCCTGCCGTTCTTGACGGCCGTCATCGGCATCCCTGCTTTCGGGCTCCTAGCCGCCTCCACGACGCGGCACTTCGCCACCTCGCGAAGACGGGCGGCGTTTTCAGTGGCGCTTTCGACCATGGTCGCTGCCGTCGCGGGTGCCTTGGTCTTCATGGATCACGGAGTGGTCTTCCGCGACCCGCTACTACCGTTCCTCTCCTTGGACGTTCAGAGTTCGGTCCTCCCCCTGCTGACCAACCTAGTCGCCGCGGCCCTACTCTTCCTCGCTCCCAAGAGAGACCTTCGACGTACCGGCGTCCTCGACGTCATGTGGCTCCTCGTCGTCTCGTCAGTGCTCTTCGCGACCCAGCACATAGGGCTCTTCGTCCTCCTCTGGGCGGCAATGAACCTTCCGGTCGGCGCCTGGCTCGACCGCGGCATCGACGGACGCGGCCATCGCGCACACTGGATCCTCGCAGCGATCACCACGATCCCCGTCCTCGCGGTGTTCGGGAGGATGCTCTACGCGGGGGCGATGTCTACCGCCCTCTGGACCGATGCCGCGCCGGAGCTAGCCCCCGGAGACGATATCATTCTCTTCGCGCTGGTCGTGTTCGCGTCGATGGGGCGAATGGGCGTCTTCCCTCTGCATGTGTGGTTCCCGGTGCTGGTCGCCCAGGACCGCGCGCCCCGGTCGATCATGCTGCTCGGTCCCCTGAGCGGCGCCTACCTGATCCTACGTTTCGGCGCCCTCTTTCCCGAAGCGTTCGCGCGTGACCTGCCATGGATGGCGGTGATCGGCATTGTGAGCGCCATGTTCTTCGCCCTGGTCGCTCTCGGCCAGAAGGGGCAACTCGGCGCTGCGACCTACCTGGTACTGAGCCAGGTCGGGCTGGTGTTCATGGGCATGGCCGATACGAATGCGATGAGCCTCAACGGAGCCCTGGTTCTCTGGTTTGCCCAGGGCGTCGCCGGAACGGGACTCCTGGTGATGGCCCTCGGGGTCAGGGCACGGCGCGGCGCGGTGCTCCTCGACCGCTTCCATGGGCTCGTAGCCGGCGCCCCCCACCTAGCCGGCGCGCATTTCCTCTTCGGCATGGCGGTCGTCGGGCTGCCGGGGACGATCACCTTCGTCGCCGAAGACCTGATCGCGCACGGCTTCGTTCACCACCACCCCTGGCTCTCGGCTCTCTACGTCTTGGTGACCGCCCTCAACGCGGTCACCTACCTTCGGCTCTTTGGCCGGGTCTTTCTTGGAGAACCCACGACCGGCGCGGTTGGGTGCCCCGACCTTTCGGTGGAAGAACGAGGCGCCGCCGCAGTTCTCGCGGCCACTTTGATCATCACTGGGATTGTGCCCTACCCGGCTGTTTCCGCTCGCAGTCGCACAACCGAGGACCTCATCTCGATGGAATGCGAGAGCGGCGCGGACTGCGAAATTTCGGGTCGCGAATTCCCGTGAGTTAGCCGACCACTATCGCAATCGCGTCGATCTCGACCAGCACATCCTTCGGTAGCCGGCTGACCTCGACGGTGGCCCGGGCCGGAGGCGGGGCGTCGCCGAAGAACGAAGCGTAGACCTCGTTCACCGCGACGAAGTCGTTCAGGTCCTTCACGAAGATGGTGGTCTTCACCACCGAGTCGAAGCTCGCTCCGGCGGCCTCGAGGACCGCTCTGAGATTCTCCATGACGCGCCGGGTCTGAGCCGCCACGTCGCCCTCACCGACCAGCGCTCCGGTCGCGGCATCGAGGGCGATCTGCCCTGAGCAGAAAACGAGGTCGCCCGCGCGAACGGCTTGGGAATAGGGCCCGATGGCCGCGGGGGCCGCATCGGTAGCGATTGGCTGTCGGTTCATGGCGGGGATGGTAAACCACGCGTCCCATGCATGCGCTGCCCGTGATCGACGCTCTCATGCCCGCGGCCCTCGCCGTGGGCATCGCGTGCACGCTGCCCTTCGCGACCGCGCGTTTCCTCACGTGGGTGTACCTCGGAGGCCTCCCCGCCGCCGGCGAAGACCGATTTCGTGCCCTGGTGCCCTTTCGCCGCGCCGCAGTCATCGTCGGCTTTGCTCAGGTGCAGCTCGGGTGGATGCTCGGAGTCACCCGCCTCGGGCCCAGCCTCGTCGAGGGCCCCGGGGGCCCCCGGAGCCTGGCCTTTGGGGCCTTCGTCGCAGGGGTCGCCTTCGCGGCCGGGGGCGTCGCGGCCCGGGTCGTAGAACCGACATCCCGGCGCCCGACAGCGCGGGACGTCATCACCTTCCGCCTGCGCCTCATCCCCCTCATCGTCGGCCCCGTTGCCGTCGCCATCGCAACCACCTCGCTTCCCTTGGTTGCCGCGGTGGACGGGGAGTACGTGGTGGACCTCCCTCTGACCCTGCTGGCCTTTCTGCTCTCGGTCCTCGGGGCGGCCTATGGCGGCATCCTCCTCATGCTCGCCACCGGCGGCCTTCGCCGGGCCAGCCCCGAGCTTCGGGAGAGGGTCCGCCGGGCAGCGGGTCGCGAGGGCATCGGCCGGGTGCACGTCTTCATTCTCCCGACCGGCAGCGTGCCCTTCCTGAACGCCTTCGCCATTCCCTGGGCGAAAACCGTAGTGGTCACGGGTGCCGCCCTCGCCGAGCTCGAAGACGACGAGCTCGCCGGGGTCCTGGCCCACGAGGTGGCCCACCTGTCCGAGGGCCTCGGGATTGCCATGATCCGCCTCGGCGCTGCGGGGCTCCTGCTCTTCGCCTTGGTCCCCGGGCTGTCCATCGCCTTCGCCCTCGGCCCGGAACGAGGCCCGGTGCTCCTGGGCTCGTTGCTCGTCGCGGCGGCCCTCCTGTGGCGCTACGCCCGGGCCGTCGCACGGCGCATGGAGGTGCGCGCCGACGCCCACACCAAATCGCACCTCGGCGGCGCCGGCCTCGCCCGGGCCCTGCGAAAGATCGCCGAGATCAGCCAGCGGCCGATGACGACGGGGGGCCGCCGGCCGCACCCGGGGCTCTGGGACCGCCTCGTCGCCCTCGACGACGACCCCGGGCCAAAACCCAGCCCCCTTCCACGGACGACCGGCGCCCTCCTCGGTGCAACCGTGGCCGTCTCGCTCCTCACCGCCCCGATGGCTCTCCACGACCTGACCGACGTGCCGTCGACAGCCATTCTCACCATGACCGCGGCCGAGGCCCAGGCCCGCTTCCTCATCGACCCCTGGGATGGAGAGCCCATGGTCGCCCTCGCCTGGCGCGCGAGGGAGGCGGGGGACCTGCCAGTCGCCGAGGCCCGAGCGGAGGCGGCGGGTCGCATGGGGGCCGACGCCCAGAACTTTCACCTGATCTGGGCGGAGCTCCACGCGGCCGCAGGGGACTGCGCTGCGGCCCGGGCGTCGTTCGAGGCCAGCCTCGCGGCCCAGGCCGCGGCGGTGTTCGACGGCGACCCCTTCCGCACCCTCGACCTCGGCAGCTACGCCCTGCCCCCGACCCTGGTGACCCACTGCGAGATGACCATCGGCGAAGCCTTCGGTGACGACACCGTCGACGATGACGGCAACGTGGTCTTCTCGGGCTCCGAGGCCCCCTGAGTCCCAAAGCTCCTCCGTACCTAGCTGGCGAGGCGACTAGCCGATCCCGTGTGGGAAATCACTCGGGGTGGCCACTGGGGTGACCAGGCAGAGTGCAAAACGCTCCGCGATGGCCCGAAAGCACGGTGGCACGCGATGTGCTCAAAGGCGGGTCGCGGGCCCATCGACGCCCGGGGGAGACTCGCCATGAACAACTACGTACGACACCTAATCCGCCGCGCCGCCACCGGCACCTTGATCGCCACCCTGGGCCTCAGCGCCTGCGCCGTGGCGCCCGCCAACGGGACCCACGGGGACAAGGACGAGTCTGGGATGTTCGCGGACGGTAAAGAAGACCGTTGGGACTACCGCAACGATCCCAGCCGCTTCGACGGCGAACTGAACTATCACCTCGAGGACCTGCCCCTCGAAGGCCGCGCCGATCGCGAGGCCTGGCCGAGCACCTACTGGCCGACCTACGAGGACAGCATCAACCACCGCTGGCAGCAGGACGAGCTCTCGCCGGCCGAGAAGTACGACCGGGCCTTCAACGGGTGGGAGCCCGGTGAAGAGTTCATGGAGCTGCGCCCCTTCGATCGCAATCGCCCCGCCCCGACCGACAGCTGGGACCCGGAGTACTACGAGCAGCTCGGCCCCCTGGCGAGCCTCATCAGCAACCAGATGGGCAACAAGGGGGACCGAGACATCGCGGTGCGGACCGGAGGCCTACCGGACGTTGACGCCGACGATGGAGAGTGGGCGACGGAGACCTGGTTTGGCCTCTGCCATGCGTGGGTACCCGCTTCGATGCTCGAAGAGCGCCCCGAGCGCGCCGTCACCCACAACGGGGTGACCTTCGAGGTCGGCGACATGGAGGCCCTGCTCATCGCGGCCTACAACAGGGCCCCCGCCGACATGATCGGCGGCCGGTGCAACCTCGGGAACGACGACGACAACAAGGTCGAGCGTGACGAGCAGGGCCGGGCCACGGCGACCGAATGCCGAGACACCAACCCCGGCTCGTTCCACGTCATCATGAGCAACTACCTCGGGATCATGAATCGTCCGTACGCCGAAGACCGCACCTACGACTACCAAGTGTGGAACCAGCCCGTCGTCGCCTTCGAGGTGACGAAGATGGAAAAGATCGACGTCGCCAAGGCGAACGAACTGCTCACCGTCGACGGTGACGAGTACATCTACAACCCCGACGCCGAGAGCCTCTACGAGGTTCACGCCTCCACGACGTACATCACCGAATCGAGCGCTTCGACGACCCCCGCCGACGCGAGCCGCTTCGAGCGTACGGACAACTACACCTACATCCTCGAGATCGACGCCGAAGGCAAGATCATCGGCGGCGAGTGGTTCGGCCGCTCCCAGGCGAACCTGCCGGACTTCCTCTGGAGCCCCAGCCGCATCGAGCGCAGCTCGGTCCGCAACCTCGACATCGGCCAGGTTCGCATGCTCGTCCAGATGTCCCGCGAGCCCGAGGTCCCCGACGTCCCCGGTGACGTCATCGAGGTCCTCGGCCAGGCCAACGTGGCCATCCCCGACAACGACGCCGCCGGCGCGAAGAGCACCGCGGTAGTCAACGAGTCGGCCGAGGTCGGCAGCGTGCAGGTCGAAGTCGCCATCGGACACACCTACATCGGCGACCTGACGGTCACCCTCCACCACGGCGACCACGAGCGCGTCGTACACAACCGCGAGGGCGGCGGCCAAGACGACCTGCGCAAGACCTTCAACGTGGCTGGGTTCACCGGCGCCGACGCCGCGGGCGACTGGGTCCTCGAGGTCGTGGACTCTGCGGGCCGAGACGTGGGCACCATCGAGGGCTGGACGCTGCGCATCACCCCCGAAGGCGACGGCGGGACCGACCCCGGTGACGGCGGCGGGACCACGGATGGCGGCTCCTTCGCGGGCCACGGCAACATGCCCATCCCCGACAACGACGACGGTGGCATCACCTCGGTCGCCGAGGTCGCCGCGGGCACGACCGGGACGACGACGCAGATCGCGCTCAACATCACCCACCCCTACGTCGGCGACCTAGTCATCGCCCTCACGTCCCCCACCGGACAGCAGTGGATTCTCCAGGAGCGCACCGGGGGCAACGCCGATGACATCAACCGCACCTTCGCCCTCGACCCGGCCCCCGAAGGCGCCCTCGAGGGGGACTGGAAGCTCGGGGTATCGGATCGCGCCGGCCGCGACACCGGCACCCTGAACAGCTGGTCGCTGAACATTCGCTGAGACGCGGCGCCCTCCGGGCACCGACAAAGAGAAAGGGCACCCGGTGGGTGCCCTTTTTCTTGTCCGTCTTGGCCCGGTGTCTCGTGCCTAACGCCCGACGAACTTCGCCGGACGCTTCTCGAGGAACGCGGCCATGCCTTCGGTCTGGTCGGCGCTCGCAAAACACCCCGCGAAGAGATCGATCTCCCGAGCATTTGCCTCGTGGAGGTCGCGGTCCTCGCCGTCGAGGATGGCCCGCTTGCCGGCGGTGACCGCCAGCGGGCCCATCTCGCCGATGGTCGCCGCAGTCTTCCTGGCCTCATCGAGGAGCGCGTCCCCGAGGAAGACCCGGTTGACGAGACCCACGCGCAGGGCGTCGTCGGCAGAGAGGATGGCGCCGGTGTAGATGAGCTCCCGGGCAACTGCGACCCCGACGCGGCGGGACAAACGCTGAGTCCCACCGAACCCAGGGATGACCCCCAGCTTGACCTCGGGCTGACCGAACTTGGCCTTCTCGGAGGCGTAGATGAAGTCACAGGCGAGGGCGAGCTCGCAACCACCACCGAGGGCAAAGCCGTTGACCGCCGCGATCACGGGGCACGGAAGCGCCTCGATCATGTCGAAGGTCCGGTGACCCTCCTGAGCGAAGGCTTTGGCCTCTTCGGGGCCGAGAGACTTCATCGCGTCAATGTCCGCCCCGGCCACGAAGGCTTTCCCTTCGCCAGTCACGACGAGGCAGCGCACGCCGCCCGTGCCCGCTACCTCTTCGAGGGCGGAGCGCAGCTCGGCGAGCAGCGCCGGATTGAGGGCGTTGAGGGCCTCGGGCCGGGCAATGGTCAGCGTTGCGACCCCACCGTCGAACTCGAGGCGAATGTGCTTTCGTTCGCTCATCGCGGTCTCTCCTCAGCGATCGTAGGTGTAGAAGCCGCGCCCGGTCTTCCGACCGAGCCAGCCCGCGGCGACGTAGTTCCGCAGAATCGCCGGGGGACGATATTTGTCATCGCCGAACTCGCGCTGCAGCACCTCGGAGATGAAGAGGACCGTATCGAGGCCGATTAGGTCGGCGAGTTCGAATGGCCCCATGGGGTGATTGAGGCCGAGCTTGGCGCCGGTGTCGATGTCCTCGACGGTCCCGAGGCCCTCCTGAAAAGAGAAGCAGGCTTCGTTGAGGAACGGGATGAGCATCCGGTTGACGATGAACCCCGGCATATCCTTGGTGGTGATGAGCGTCTTGCCCATCTTCTCGGCGAGCCCCCGTGCGGCCTGATAGGTGGTGTCGCTCGTCTGCAGGGCGCGGACGATCTCGACGAGCTTCATCACGGGGACGGGATTCATGAAGTGCATCCCGATGACGCGATCGGGCCTGGCCGTCGCACCGGCGAGCTTCGTGAGAGAGATGCTCGATGTATTGCTCGCGAGGACGGCGTCCTCGCGCATCGCGGCGTCGGCGTCCTGAAAAATTTTCGTCTTCAGGTCCATCTGCTCGGTCGCCGCTTCGACGACGAACTGCGCCTCGGCGAACCCGTCGTAGCCGTCGATGGGCGTGATGCGCCCGAGGATCGCATCGCGGGTCTCCGCGTCGATCTTGCCCTTCTCGACCAGCCGGCCGAGCCCCTTTTCGATGCGCGCCTTCCCCTTCTCGGCGTGTCCGAGGGAGGCGTCCTTCAAGAGCACGTCACACCCCGCCTGGGCGGCAACCTGAGCGATGCCCCGGCCCATTTGGCCAGCGCCGATAACTCCAAAGATCTGGATGTCGGTCATGCTCGTTCCTCTCGAAAAAACCGTTAGAGGTCGCGCGTGCGGCGACCATCGATCCGTCGAGGCGCCTCGTAGCACCTCCAGCGCTCGTCGTCCTCCCGGCGAAGCCGAACCCGGGCGGCGTAGGCTCCGGGTTCCCCCATGAGGCCCTGCTCGATCTCCGCCAGGTGGAGGTACAAGGCGTCCCCGGGCTCGTCCACGAGGCCCCGTTCCTCGAGGCGACGTCCCGCCTCGATGGCCCCGCCTCGGAGCCGCAGCATCGCCGCCGAGAGCCCCTCGGCGACTCGCCCCTTGGCGCTCGCCACGCGGGAGAGCATGACCCCGAGGGACCGAACGATTCCTTCTCGGGCCCGACCGAAGCTCTTGCCCCGAGCCGTCGCCAGGAGGCGGCGCACGGCGTTGCGGCGATTGCGTTCGGCGCTCTCGTCGGCTTCGGCGAGGCCCTCGCGGAGGGCCGCCGCGAGACGCCCGTCGTGACCGCCGTGGGGCAACGGGGTCACGTCGATCCCGAGGGGCCGCATCCCCGCAAACTCTGCCGAAAGCTCCGCCCACTTCTTCTGTTGAGTTCGAGTGAGACCGCGTGGGCTGTCTGGAACTTTCCCGTCCAGCTTCTGGGCGAAGCGAGCCAGTCGCTCGTGCAACTTGCGCCGAGTCCGAGTGGGGCGCGGACTGGCGAGGGCCGGGTAGCACTCACGGGGAATCGAACCGATGGTAGCTTCGAGGGCCGTGAGGACCGCGATGGTGGCCGTGCGCCCCCGGTCGAGGAGTCGCATCGCTTCGATGACCAGGCGCTGACGTTCCCTCAGATGTTCGAGGAACGCCTCGTCGTCGAGAGCCGCGAAGTCAACGGAGTCGAGGGACTCGAGGCGACTCGCGAGGCC
>QMMC01000079.1 GCA_003647065.1 Deltaproteobacteria bacterium
CCGTTCCCGTTCCCGTTCCCGTTCCCGTTCCCGTTCCCGTTCCCGTTCCAGTTCGAGTTCCCGTTCCCGTTCCCGTTCGAGTTCCCGTGTCCGTGTCCGAGGCCGTGTCCGAGGCCGTGTCCGTGTCCGAGGCCGTGTCCGTGTCCGTGTCCGTGTCCGAGGCCGTGTCCGAGGCCGTATCCGTTCCCTCGCCCCCCGCCCAGCGGCGGCGGCGCCGCCGACCCCGCATCCCGGAGGGCCGCGGGATCGCTGACCTGGACCGGGCGGCGTGCGAGGCCATTCTCCGGAGTCGGGACGTCGCCTTCGACCGGGTCGACGAGGACCAAGCGCCAGGCGTCGAGCAACCCATCCGCCTTCGGGGCCCGATAGCTGGGGTCACCGTGCGCCATCGCAGTGAAGGGCACGGCTCGCGCAGTCGTCGCCGACGGATTCGGCGCCTATCGATCCTCGATTGCCGCGTGGCCGTCGCCGTCCTCGCGTGGTCGCCGACCCTTCGGGGCGCCGGCGTGCGAAGCCTCGAGCACTATTCGATCTATCGCCCCGGAGCCACGGTCTCGGGCAGTGGCCGGCCGAGCGGCCACGCTTCGGGGCTCGCCCTCGACCTCGGCGAGCTCGTCCTCGACGACGACCGCCGCATCGTCGTCGAAGAGGCCTGGAAGGATCGGCGCCGCGGCGTTGCGCCGTGTCCGGCCCGGGACGGCGACGACGAAGATCAGCGCCTACTCCGCGACCTCGTGTGCGCGGCGGCCGACGCCGACTTGTTTCAGGTGGTGCTCACCCCGCACCACGACGAGGCTCACGAGAACCACGTTCACCTCGAGCTACGCCCCGGCGTGACCTGGTCCTTGTTGGAGTAGGAGGGGGCGAGACGGTACTGCCCCCCTTGACCGGGGAAGCTATCGTTGTCATACATTGCGTATGACAAATCGTCTCAACGCGCGGATCGATGACGAACTCGCCGCGAAGCTGGAGTACCTGACTCGGCGGACGAGGCAGAGCGTCACAGAGATCGTTAGGGATTCCATCGAACTCTATTACAAGCGATTTCAGGCGGAGGGAGCCGGCGACGTGTCCCGGATCATGGAGGAAGCCGGTTTCATCGGCTGCGGCGAGGACGACCCCGATCTTTCGACGAGCTACAAAGACCGATTGCGCGACTCCCTCGAAGAGAAGACGCGCAAGTGATCCTCGCCGACACGGGCTTCTGGCTGGCCTTGGCCAACCGGCGAGACCGGTACCATGAAGCTGCGAAGGACGCTCTTGCCGGGCTGACCGAACCACTGATCAGCACTTGGCCGGTCCTCACCGAGACGTGCCACCTCCTGGCGTCACGGCTCGGAGTCGACGCCGAGGTTCGCTTCGTTCGCTCGGCCAAGGACGGCGCCTTTCAGCTCTTCTCCCTCGAGGCGTCCCATCTGCCTCGGATCGAGACGCTGATGCGCAAGTATCGGGAGCTGCCCATGGATCTCGCGGATGCGTCCCTCGTCATTCTCGCCGAGGAACTCGGGACGGGTCGAATCCTCTCGACCGACCGTCGAGATTTCCGAACCTACCGTTGGAAGAACCGCAAGCCGTTCAAGAACCTCCTCGTCGAGTAGGAACGTTGCGGTGCCGGCGGCGTACCCAATAGCACCCACGCAAAAAGGCCCGCGCATCGCGCGGGCCTTCGGGGCAAACATCACGGCCTTGGCCGTAGCGGTCAGCTCGCGTCGCGGCGGCGCACGACGATGGTGTTCATGCGCTCTTCGTCTTCGAACTCTTGGCGGTAGGCGTCGGCGGCGCGCTGTGAAGGGAAGGGGCCGATGCGCACGCGGTAGAAGCGGCCGCGGTCCGGGACGTCGGCGGACATGACGAAGGCGTGGTGGCCCCGGGCGCGCAGGCTCTGAGCGAAGACGTCGGCGTCGGTCGGGTGCTGGTAGCTGATGACCTGAATGGTGTAGCGGCCGTCCTGGCCTGCGGCGACGGGGGCGGTCGGCGTGGCCGGCGGGAAGGCGGCGGCGACGAGGGGGTCGTGGTTCCGGGCCCGGGCGAGGACCGCCGGCGTATTGCCGATGGCGGAGGCGGCCGGGAGAGCCTCGGGGAGGCTGTCGTCCAACGGAATCGGTGCGGCGGCGGGGGAGGGCACCGGGGCATCGCCGATGCTGCCCGAGGCGATGTCCCCGAGGGCGACGCCGCCGGGAATGGGCTCGGGGTGCTGGAGTTCGGCGGCGGCGGCGGCGAGGGCGGCCTCGACCTCCGGGCGCGCGTCGTAGTCGGCGAGGACCTCGGGGAAGGCGAGGGCCCGGCGGTCGATCTCGGGGATCTCGCTCTCGTCGGGGATCTCGTCGTCGACGTCGAAGCCCGCGGCCCGATCCAGGGCGGAGAGCGGGTCTTCCTGGGCCTCGGCCTCGGCGTCGCTGGCACCCCCCAATAGGATGCCCATTGCGAAGATTAGCCCGACCGTGGCCAGGGCCGCTGTGAGCAGGGTGCCCAGTCGCCGTCCGGGGGCGTCGTCCCTCTCTTCGAGCCTCTCGAGATCTCTCATCGCCGAATCCATAGTCCCTCCTACAAGCGCCTACCTGTGTTCACATGTAGGACAGCCTCGTACAGAGGGTCAAGGAACTGGCGACGATGGCGGCTAGGGAGCGGGCACGCGGATCTCGAAGGGGGGGCCTCGCTCGGCCCCGGACTCCTGGAAAATACTGATGTAATGGCCCGGATCGGCAGGGATCTGGACCGTGAACGTCCCGTCGACCTCCGAGCGCTTGATGATGCCTTCTTCGAGGTCGAGGTTGATCACGTAGACCCACGCTTCGGGCAGAACTTCGCCGGTGATGGTCACCAGGCCGTCGGCGTTGGGCACAGTGGCGGTCAGGAACGCCGGCGGGGGCAGGGGGAGGGTCGGAGTCGCGCAGCCCGTCCCGAGGCCCGAGAAGGCCCCCAGGGCGGTGAGCAGGACGATCGCTGCGCTCTGGCGAATCATGGCGGGAAGGCTAGCACGCAAGGAGGGTGCCGGAACTCGTCGCCCCAAAAGCCTCGTATTTCCAAGGGGTCGTGGAGAATTAGTTGGCAACCATGTTGTCAGTGGTGAAAACAAAGTTGTCAGTTCGGAAAAGCCCTTACAGGTACGCGTGTGCGCGCGCGCGTCCCCGTGATATTCAGCCGCTCCATGGCCGAGTCCCAAAAGCTCCCAGTCACCATCGAAGACGAGATGCGGCGTTCGTATCTCGACTATGCGATGTCCGTCATCATCGGGCGCGCGATCCCGGACGCCCGCGACGGCCTCAAGCCGGTGCATCGCCGCATCTTGTACTCGATGCACGAACAAAGCGTGCGTTGGAATGCGAGCTACAAGAAGAGCGCCCGCATCGTCGGCGACGTCCTCGGCAAGTATCACCCCCATGGTGACCAGGCCGTCTACGACGCCCTCGTGCGCATGGCCCAGGACTTCGCCCTTCGGTATCCGCTGGTCGACGGCCAGGGCAACTTCGGGTCCGTCGACGGAGACTCCGCCGCAGCCATGCGTTACACGGAGGTCCGCATGGAGCGGCTCACCTCCGAGCTCCTCGCCGACATCGAAAAAGAGACCGTCGACTTCGGGCCGAACTTCGACGACTCGGAGCAGGAGCCCCTGGTCCTCCCGAGCCGCTTCCCGAACCTGTTGGTCAACGGCTCCGGCGGCATCGCCGTCGGCATGGCGACGAACATTCCGCCCCACAACCTCCGCGAGGTCGTCGACGCGACCCTGCGTCTCATCGAGGACCCGTCGCTCACCATCGACCAGTTGATGGTCGACGACGACCAGGGGCGCCTCGGCGTACGCGGTCCCGACTTCCCGACCGCTGCATTCATCCACGGGACGGCGGGCATCCACCAGGCGCTGCATACCGGCCGCGGCCGGTGCGTCATGCGGGCGCGCGCCATCATCGAGGACATGCCGGGCAAGAGGGATCGCGAGCACATCGTGTTCACCGAGATCCCGTACCAGGTGAACAAGGCCGAGACGCTCAAGAAGATTGCCGCTCTCGTCCGCGAGAAGAGGCTCGAGGGCATCAGCGACATCCGCGACGAGTCCGACCGCACCGGCATGCGCATCGTCATCGAGCTCAAGCGCGACGCCCACGGCGAGATCGTGCTCAACAAGCTCTACCAGATGACGCCGCTCCAGAGCACCTTCGGCATCAACATGCTCGCCATCGTCAATGGTCAGCCGAAGCTCCTGAACCTCAAGAACACCCTCGAGCACTTCATCATTCATCGCCGCGAAGTCGTGACCCGGCGCACGCGCTTCGACCTCCGCCAAGCCCTCGCCCAGCAGGAGCTCGTCGAGGGCCTGGGCATGGCGATCACCGAGGTCGACCTCGTGGTCTCGACCATTCGTTCGTCGAAGGATCCCGACGAAGCCCGCTCGCGCTTGATGGCGCTGAAGCTCAAGGGCCTCGAAGATTTCGTCCGCCGCGCCGGGCGCCCCGAGTCCGAGATCACCACCGCCCAGGAGCGCGGCGATTACTTCCTCAGCGAGCGCCAGGCCAAGGCCATCCTCGACATGCGCCTCGCCCGCCTCACCGGTCTCGAGCGCGAGAAGCTGGCGACCGAGTACGGCGAAATCTGCGAACGCATCGCCGAGCTGCGCCACATCCTCGGCTCCGAGGCGCGGCTCCTCGAGGTGATCACCGAAGAGCTGGTCGAGATCCGCGAGCGCTACGGCGACGAGCGGCGCACGGAAATCGTCCAGGCCGAGGGAGATATCTCCATCGAGGACCTCATCGCCGACGAAGACGTCGTCGTCACGGTCAGCCACGCCGGATACATCAAGCGGGTGCAGCTCGCCGAGTACCGGGCCCAGAGCCGCGGCGGTAAGGGCAAGCGCGCGATGGATACGCGCGACGAGGACTTCATCAGCTCGGTCTTCGTGGCGAACACCCACGCCGACGTGCTCTTCCTGAGCGACAAGGGCACGGTCTACCTCAAAAAGGTCTACCACATCCCGGTGGGCTCCCGGACCGCCCGGGGCCGAGCCATCGTGAACTTCGTCGGCATGGACGCGTCCGACCGCGTCGCGGCGATCGTTCCCATCAAGGAGTTCGCCGAGGACGGCTACCTGCTGACGGTCACGCGTAAGGGCCGCGTCAAGCGCACGGCCCTCGCGGCCTACGCCAAGGTGCGTCAGACGGGGATCATCGGCGTCGCCCTCAACGAGGACGACGCGCTCCTGGCGGCGCGGGTGGTGAGCGCTGGCCAGCAAATCATCCTCGGGACCAAGAACGGTCAGAGCATTCGCTTCAACGTCGCCGACGTGCGCTCGATGGGGCGCGATTCCCGGGGCGTGAAGGGCGTCGACCTCCGCGAGGGGGACGAGGTCGTCGGCATGGATATCATCGAGGACGAAGAGCAGCAGCAGGTCCTGACCATCAGCGAAAACGGTTACGGCAAGCGCACCCTGGTCCCTGAATATCGGGTCCAGAACCGCGGGGGCAAGGGCATCATCGCGATGGACTGCTCCGAGCGAAACGGCTCCCTCGTGAAGCTGCGGTTGGTGCGCCCGGACGACCAGCTCATGGTAATCACCGACGGTGGCCAGGTCATTCGGACCCGCGTCGAAGAGATTCGTAGGGCCGGGCGCAATACCCAGGGCGTGCGCATCATTCGTCTCAAGAGCGGCGAGAAGGTCGTCGACGTCGAGCCCCTCGAGGTCGATGACGAAGAAGAGGTCGATGGCGAGGAGGGCGCTGTCCCCGTCGAAGGCGCCGCCGGTGATGCCGGAGACGCCGGAGACGCCGGAGACGCCGGAGACGCCGGTGATGCCGGAGACGCCGGGGATGCGGACGGCGAGGGCGACGACGCCTGAGGCCGTGCTTGGATAGCGCCACCTACCTCGAGGAGCTTCGTCGGGAGTTCCCGAAGCTCCGGGTCATCGACAAAGCTGACGACCGTTTTTCTCGGTGGATCGACCGGGCGCTGGTGCTCCTCACCTTCGGCGGCCAGAGCGCCTACCTCACACGGTACGTCACGACCATCGGTCAGCGCATCTACGTGCCGACGACCTGGGGGGCACGGCCCGAGGTCGACCGGGTCATCACCCTCCGCCATGAGGCGGTGCACCTCCGGCAGTTTCGCCGCTACACCCTCGTCGGCATGAGCGCCCTTTACCTCCTGCCGATCCTGCCTCTCGGCCTCGCCTGGGGGAGGGCGCGCCTCGAGTGGGAGGCCTACGCCGAGACCCTCCGGGCTACCGCCGAGCTCCAGGGCCCCGCGGCGGCTCGGGATCCGGCGCTCCGGGCCCGAATTATTCACCAATTCATCGGACCGGCCTACGGTTGGATGTGGCCCTTTCCCCGGGTCGTCGGGCGCTGGATCGACGCGGTCCTCGAAGGCCTCTGACCGCCGGCTCCGAGGGGCACCTGGGGCCCGAGGTAGACCATATCGGTGTTTCCGCGGCCCGGCCACTCGCGTACCCTCGTAAGCCGTGGCCGCTCCCGTACTCGGAATCGATCTCGGTACAACCAACTCCGTCGTCGCCATCGCCGATGGCCGGCAGAGTCGCGTGCTCGCGGACCCCGAAGGATTCCAGCTCATCCCGTCGGTGGTCAGCTTTCATCCGTCCGGGGATATCCTCGTCGGCCGGACCGCCCGAGACCGTCGCCTCCTCGACGCGCAGAACACCGTCTACTCGGTCAAGCGCCTCATCGGTCGTCCGTTCCGGAGCCCCGAGGTGCGCACCGCGCGGGAGCGATTCCCCTTCGAGCTGACCGAGGGCCCGACCGGGGGGGTGCTCGTCGGCGCGCGCGGGGAGACGTACACCCTCAGTGAGATCAGCGCCTTCGTTCTCCGTCAGGTTCGCAGCGTCGCCGAGTTCAACGTCGCCGAACCGTGCACCCAGGCCGTGGTCACGGTCCCCGCAAACTTCAACGAGCTCCAGCGCTCGGCGACGAAGGCCGCGGGGCGGGTCGCCGGCCTCGACGTACTGCGCATCCTCAACGAGCCGACCGCCGCGGCTCTCGCCTACGGCTACGGCCGCGGGTCCCGGGAGCGCATCGCGGTCTTCGACTTTGGCGGTGGCACCTTCGACGTCACCCTCCTCGAGCTCTCGGGAGAGGTCTTCGAGGTCCTCGCGACGGCCGGCGATACGTACCTCGGCGGCGATGACATCGACGTGCTCGTGGCCGATCAGATGGCCGAAGCGTTTCTCGAGCACCACCGCTACGACCCGCGGGACGACGCGCAGGCGTATGAGCGCCTGCGCGCCGCCGCCGAGTGGGCCAAGTGCCAGCTCTCGGAGAAACCCGATGTGCAGTTGCGCATCGAAGAGCTGGCCTATGGCGATGGCGGTATCAGCCTCGACCTGACCTTCGCCCTCGAACGGCCGGTCCTCGAGCGCATGGCCCAATCCCTCGTCGCCCGCACCTTCGACGTCTGCGAAGACGTGATGCGCATCGCGGGCATCAGGCCTACGCAGCTCGACAACGTCATCCTCGTCGGCGGCTCGACGCGCATGCCCCTCGTCCAGCGCATGGTCACCGAGTACTTCGGTCGGGCACCCCTCGAAGGCATCGACCCCGACTTGGTCGTCGCCCAAGGCGCCGCCATCCAGGGCCGCGCTCTCACGGCCCCGGCTGAGCGCAAATCCCTCGGCAAGGTCGCGCTGCGACGGATCACCCGGGCCGAGCACGAGGCCACGCGGCCCTCCCAGATCGCGCCGCCGCGCACTTCCGCGATCACGCCTCCGGACGCCCAAGGCTCGCCCGGGGCACCGCCGACTTCCTCCGGACCCGCCGGTCTCGGCACCTTACCGCCCGTCGGGGCCGGCCTCGGCTCGCTTCCTCCCGTTCCCGCCGTTCCCCCGGCCCCGCCATTGCCGGAGTTCGGCGATAGCGCTGGCTCTCCGCCCCGGCCGCCGGTTCCGGTCGGCGCCCGGACCCTCGAGACGCCGGCCTTCGCCGCGGCGCCACCCCCGTTGCCGAGCTTCGGCAACGCGCCCATCGAAGACGCGGGCGTTCTCCCCGTCGGCCCCGCGTTCTCCCCCGACCCGGAGGTGGCGGAGCGCTCCCTCGAACGGGCCAGCGTGCGGGCGCCGGACCTCTCGGTCCTCGAGCCGGCCGTGCCCCTCGCGCCGGATGCGCCCGAGCCCGAGATGCCGCTCCTCCTCGACGTGACCCCTCACAGCCTCGGCATCGAGACCGTCGGTGGCTATTGCGAAGCCGTCATCAAACAGAACGCGGCGATCCCGGTCGAACAGACTCGCGTCTTCAGCACCGCCCAGGACAACCAGCGCCTCGTGAAGGTGCGCATCTTCCAGGGAGAATCGCGTCGCTTCGACGACAACCAGGGGCTCGGAGAGATCGAGCTCGCGGGGCTCCGGGCGGCAGCTCGCGGTCGGGTGAAAATCGACGTGACCTTCGTCATCGGAGCCGACGGCATCCTCGCGGTCCGGGCCAAGGACGTCGAGACCGGCAAAGAGCAGGACGTCCGCATCAAGCTCGTCGGCGGCATGGCCGAAGACGACGTTCAGCGCCTCGTCGACCGCCAGGCGGCGATGCTGGACGGCGGACGCTGAGGTGTCGGGCGGGGGCGGAGCACAGGACCGCCTCGAGCTGCTCGACTACTACACCCTCCTCAGCCTGGAGCAGCGCGCGACGGCCGACCAGATCCGCCAGGCGTTTCACGAGTTCGCTCTCAAGTACCACCCCGACCGCCATGTCGGCGGAGTCTCGCAAAAGCTCGCCCGGGCCGCGCAAATCTTCCGTCGCGGGGCCGAGGCCTATCGGGTTCTCCTCGACCCCGAGAGCCGCCGTCGCTACGACGCCCAGCTCGCCAAGGGTAAGCTGCGCTACGACCCGAGCCTCGAGGATACCCGCGCCCTGCGGCGCTCCATGGGCTCGGGGATCCTGACCGTCGATTCGCCCAAGGCGCGGCCCTTCTACATGAAGGCCCTCGAGGCGATCAAAGCGGAGGATTGGCAGACGGCCAAGCTCAACCTGAAGATCGCCCAGGGGCACGAGCCCGGCAACCAACTCATCGAATCTCGCCTCGTGATCGTCGCGGCGAACATCGGCAAGAGGAAGGGCTGACGGCTAGCCCTCATCTGTTACCCTCCCTCCCGCAATGACACGCCACTCGGAGGTTGAGCGCCAGACCGGCGAAACCCGCATTCGCGTCGCCGTGACCCTCGACGGTACCGGCAAAAGCGACGTGGAGACGCCCATTGGGTTCCTCACCCACATGCTCGAGCAGATCGCCCGCCATGGCCTCCTCGACATCGTGGTCGACGCCTTTGGCGATACGCACATCGATGGGCACCACACGACCGAAGACCTCGGGGTCGCCCTCGGCTGGGCGGTCGACGAAGCCCTCGGCGACAAGGTCGGCGTGCGCCGCTACGGCGCGGCGACTCTGCCCATGGACGAGGCCTGCGTGACCTGCGCCCTCGACCTGTCCGGGCGCCCCCACTTCGTGTGGAACGTGCCCATCCCGAAGGCGCGGGTCGGGGACTTCGATACCGAACTCGCGGAGGTCTTCTTCGAAGCCTTTGCACGGTCGGCGAAGGTCAACCTTCACTTCCACTTGGTGGCCGGTGAGAACCTTCATCACATCATCGAGGTCTGCTTCAAGGCCTTTGCCCGGGCGCTGCGCGAGGCGGTCGAAATCGATCCCCGGGTGACGGGCGTGCCTTCGACCAAGGGGACCCTGGGGGGCGGATGACGCGCCGCCCCGGCGTGTCGATCGTGGACCTCGGCCTCGGTAATCTGAAGAGCGTCGAACGGGCTCTTCACGATGCCGGCGCTGACCCCGTGGTGGTGAGCGAACCCGAGGAGGTCGCTGCCGCAGCGCGGTTGGTCGTGCCCGGTCAGGGGGCATTTCGTGATTTCGCCCGAGCCCTCGACCGCGGGCACCGCGATGCGCTCACCGAGGCCCTCGGCCGCGGCACGCCCTACCTCGGGATCTGCCTCGGCATGCACGGCCTCTTCGAAGAAAGCGACGAAGCTCCCGGCGCGAAGGGGCTCGGCCATTTTCGCGGCCGGGTCGTGGCCCTGTCGACGGAGCGCCGCGACTCGGAGACCGGCGCGCGGCTGAAGGTCCCGCACATGGGGTGGAACGTGGTCCAGGGCGACCAAGCCCCCTTCGACGAAGGGGGCTGGTTCTATTTCGTGCACAGCTACGTGTGCGAGCCCGAGGATACGTCCCTCACCGTGGGCTCGGCGGAGTACGGTGGTCCCTTCTGCGCGGCTGTGCGTTCGGGCAATGTGCTCGCCTGCCAATTTCACCCCGAGAAGAGCCAGGGCCGAGGGCATGCACTTCTCCGATACTTCCTTAAGCACTTCGAGGCGGCGTGACTATGGAACTCCTTCCGGCCATCGACCTTCTCGAGGGCCGCGTCGTGCGGCTGCACAAGGGACGCTACGACGAGGTGACCGTCTACGCGGATGATCCCGCGGAGCCCGCGCGGCGATTCGAGGATGAAGGCGCGCGCTGGTTGCACGTCGTCGACCTCGACGGCGCCCGCGACGGGGCGCCGGTCAATGTCGACGCGGTGACGCGGATCGTCGAGGCGACGAACCTCGCGGTGGAGGTCGGCGGCGGGATCCGCGACGAAGCCACGGCCCGGCGGTGGCTCGATGCGGGGGTGGCGCGGGTGGTGCTCGGCACCGCGGCGATCAAGAGCCCGGGCTGGGTTCGCGCGCTCATCGCCGAGGACCCTTCCCGGGTGGTGGTCGCTATCGACGCCCGGGGCGGCGAGGTCGCGGTCGAAGGGTGGCTCGAAGGCACGGGACGGCCCGCGACGGAGGTCGCCCGGGAGGTCGATTCCTGGGGCCCCGGCCCCGTAGCCCTGCTCTATACGAACATCGAGCGCGACGGGACCCGAGAGGGCCCCGACGTCGAGGGCACGGCGGCCCTCGATCAGGCGGTAGATGCGACGGTGATCGCCTCCGGGGGAATCGGAGAGGTGGCCCACCTGCTCGCTCTCCGCGAGGCGGGGGTCCGGGCCGCCATCATCGGCCGCGCTCTCTACGCCGGGGTATTCACCCTCGCCGAAGCCCGAGCTGCGCTCTCGGGAGAGGGCTGATGCTCGCGCGCCGAATCATCCCCTGCCTCGACGTGAAACACGGGAGAGTGGTCAAGGGCGTGCAGTTTGTCGGCCTCCGCGACGCCGGGGACCCGGTCGAGTGCGCCGCGCGCTACTCCGAGGGCGGCGCGGATGAGATCACCTTCCTGGACATCGGAGCCAGCCATGAAGAGCGGCCGATCTTGCTCGACGTGGTCTCCCGGACGGCGGCCGCGGTCGGGGTGCCACTCACCGTAGGCGGCGGGGTGACCCGCCCCGCGGACGTCCGGGACCTACTCAACGCTGGCGCCGACAAGGTGGCCGTCAATTCGGCGGCGGTCCGGGACCCAGCCCTCATCGAGGAAATCGCCGGGACCTGGGGACGCCAGGTCCTGGTGGTGGCGGTCGACGCCCGGCGGCGGCCCGGGGGGGATGCCGCGGGCAGAGGGGCCGACGGCGGCCCCGTATTCGAGGTCTTCACCCACGGAGGCCGCCGGGGGACGGGCCTCGATGCCATCGCTTGGTGCCAAACGGTGGCCAAACTGGGGGCAGGTGAGATATTGCTCACCAGCATGGACCGAGACGGGACCTGTAATGGATACGATCTCGAGCTCACCCGGACGGTGGCGGACGGGGTCTCCATCCCCGTGGTGGCCTCGGGCGGGGTGGGCACCCTCGAGCACATCCGCGAGGGATTGGTCGACGGAGGAGCCGACGCGGCCCTCGCGGCGTCCATATTCCACGACGGAGTTTTCTCTGTGGCCGAGGTGAAGGGCTACCTGGCCTCGAAAGGGGTTAGAGTACGTCCCGTGAACGAAGGAAGAGGCGCTGATGGCTGACCTGCTCGGCGTGTCCGTGGCCGAGTTGGTCACGATTCTCAAGCGCAAGAAGGCTCGCATTCCGTTCGAGATCGGCGCGTTCGTCGCCCTCGAGGCGTGCGAGGCGGTCATCCAGGGCCCGGCTCGGATCGGCATTCGCGACGTGCGCATCAGCGACGACGGGACCGTGTCGGTCTTTGCACCGCCGAACAGCGCGAGCAATGACGACGCCGCCAAGAGTGTCGTGCAGGTACTGGCCCACTTGCTCGTGGCCGCGGGCCCCGGGGTACCTCCGGTGTTGCTCGACCTCGTCGAACGCGGTCCGTCGGACGGGCGCTGGGATATCTCGCGCTTGCGCGATGAGCTCGAAGCGTCCCTGGTTCCGCTCAATCGTCAGGCTGCGCGGCGCGTCCTGAGCCGCATGCTGCGCGAGGCCGCCCGGGATGGTGACCTGCGCAAGTCGTCGCTGCCGCCGCCCCCAGAGGAAAACGATGTCGACGCTGCCCTCGATGGGCTCCTCGGCGGCGGAAGCTCAGCCCTCTCTGCGCCTCGGGTGCCGACGGCCGCGCCCGTCTCTGCTCCGGTACCGCAGGTCATCGAGGCGCCCGCGGGTGGTCGACGGCCGGAAGGTCGGGGGCGCTTCGATGACTCGTCGGCCGTGACCCTCGACCGCGGCCTGCCGATGGGCGCGGTGATCCGCGCCGATGAGACCGCCGAGGAGGACTACGAGTTCGAGGAGCAGGCCACCCTCGTCAAGGACGCGTCTCTTCCGCCGCCGCCGATGGACCGGCCCACCCAGCCCATGCCCGACGACCTCCTCGACGAGCTCAGCGCCGAGGTCGCGAGCCTCGCGCCGCCGGGAGGTCCTTTCCCCGCCCCCGCCCGCGCCCCCGCGCTCGAGCCCGTGAAGCCGGTAGCGGAGGCCCCCTGGGAGCCCCCGTCGCGTCGACAGGATTCGGTCGATTTGTCGGGCCTCGAAGAGGTGGCCTACGCCAAGAAGAAGGGCCGAGGCATCTGGTGGGCGCTGCTCTTTCTCCTGCTCTCGGCGGGGCTCCTCGCCGGCGTCGCGGTTCTTCGACCCGACGCGGTCGACCGTTTTCGAGGCAATGAAACGCCGGAGGAACGCGAACAGGACCGCTTGATCGACGAGCGCAACGCTGAACAGCTCCGGATCGTCGAAGAGCACGCGGCGCGCTACGGCGTGCTCACCGTCGATGCGACGCCGGCTGAGGCCCAGGTGTTTCGCTACGTCGGTCGCGGCCCGGCCATCGCGGCGGAACTCCCGGTGGGAGTCGCCCACGAGTTCTTGGTCATCCCCGAGGGCAAGGCTCCCACGCGCGCCGTGGTGCCGGCGGATGCCATCTACGAGGCGACCGACGATGGTCCGCTCTACGAACTTCCCGTGCAGGGGAGTGTCGATGACATGGCCTTCGAGGACCTCGTGCTCGGGGATACCCAACTCCCCCGGGACGCTCTCGGCAGCCCCTCCGGGGAGACGGGGCGCGTGCGAGTCGTCACCGCGCCCCGGGAGGCCAAGGTTTATCAGTTGATCGGCTTTGCGCCGTCGGTGCGCATTGAGAATCAGCGGACCGACCAGCCGGTCGAGTTGCTCGTCTGGGCAGAGGGGCACCAAGCCCAGCGCGTCCTCCTCGGTCCCAGCGATTGGACCGACGAGGCGGGCGAACGGGGCGCTGACATCAGCGTCGAGCTCGTGCCCGTGGGCGGAGCGCTCGAAGAGGAGTAGTTCTTCGCGGCCTCAGGCGGACGCCTGGGCCACGACCTCTTCGACTTCGCGACGGATCTCGTCGCGGCGTTCTGCGGTCTCCGCTTCGAAGCGCATCACCAACACCGGCTGGGTATTGGAAGCGCGGACGAGGCCCCAGCCGCCGTCGAAGCGGATGCGGGCGCCGTCGATGTCGACGACGTCATGGGACTCGCGGTAGTGGGCGAGGACCCTTTCGACGACCGCGAACTTGGCGTCGTCCGTGGAGGGCACCCGAAGCTCAGGGGTGACGTGAGTCTCCGGGAGGTCGGCGATGAGCTCGTGCAGGGGCTGGTTTGAGGCAGCGACGATCTCGAGCAGGCGCAGCGTCGCGTAGACCGCGTCGTCGAAGCCGTAGTAGCGGTCTCCGAAGAAGACGTGGCCGCTCATCTCTCCCGCGAGGAGCGCGCTCTCTTCTTTCATCTTGGCCTTGATGAGAGAGTGGCCGGTCTTCCACATGATGGGGCGGCCGCCGTGCTTTCCGATATCGTCGTACATCGTCTGGGAGCATTTGACCTCGCCGATGATGGCGGCGCCGGGGCGCTGCTTGAGCAGGGCCCGGGCGTAGACGACCATGAGCTTGTCGCCCCACATGACGTCGCCACGGGCGTCGATGACGCCGATGCGATCTCCGTCTCCGTCGTAGGCGATGCCGAGCTCGAGGCCCTCGCTGAGGACCTTGTCGCGCAAGAGATCGAGGTTCTCCGGGAGCGAAGGGTCCGGGTGGTGGACCGGGAATTCGCCGTCGGGCTCGCAGAGTAGGGTGACCGGAGAGAGGCCGGCGGCTTCCATCGCGGCCACGGCGGTGGGGCCGGCGGCGCCGTTGCCGGCGTCGATGGCGAAGCGGATGTCCTTGCGCGCGATGCGCACGTTGCCTCGTATGTAGCCGGCGTAGGTCGGCATGATGTCGAGCGTTTCGACCACCCCGCCGCCGGGCAGCTCGAAGTCCTGCGCCTCGATCATCTGTCGGAGGACTTGCACGTCCTGTCCGTAGAGGCTGGCTTTGCCCTTCATCATCTTGAAGCCGTTGTCCTCGGGGGGGTTGTGGCTTCCGGTGATCTGCACGCCGCCGTCGAGGTCCTGCGAGAAGACGGTGAAGTACATCAAGGGCGTCGGCGTCATCCCGATGTCGACGAGGGTGAGGCCGGTCTCGAGGAGACCTTCGGTGAGCGCCGCGTGCAGCCGCGGGGAGCTGAGGCGGCAATCCCGGGCGACAGCGACGCGCTTTCGACCCTCGCGGCTCCAGAACGTACCGAGGGCCCGGCCCAGGTCCGTGATCAGCTCGGTGGGTAAGTCACGGTCGGCGACTCCGCGGATATCGTACTCGCGAAAGATATGAGCGCTCATGGCCGCGCAAGGTACCCGAAACCCTGACGGCATGCACTCGGCTGCCGACGGGACGGAACGAACCTATCGAACTTGTTTCCTTTCTCAGGACTGCCCGCTCACCGCGAGGTACGCCAAGGCGCTCACGACCACCGCCGCGAGGGCGCCCAACGCCAGCATCAGATTGCCACGGCGGCGTTTCTTCTGGCGTAGCTCGGCGAGGGTGCGGTCGATGTCCTCTTCGACAGTTGCGGTCCGTGGCGCATCCTTCGCCGCGAGAGGATTGGAGATCTGGGTGACTCCGGTGGGCGGTTCGATGGGCGGCGCAGTGAACGAGTTGGTGCCGACCTGGCCCTCGATCAGGTTGCTTTGGGTCTGCTCGTCGACGAGCCCGTCGATGACCAGGGGCCCGCTGTCTTCGGGGGCATCCATCAGCGCGTCACGCACGATCAAACGGTCACTGAAGGCACTGCGCATCCAACTCGCGACCTCGGCGTGCCCGGTCGGGCTCCCGAGTTCGCACAGGTAGGCTTCGAGCCGGTGCGCCAGCGCCCGCGCGGTCGGGGTCCGCTCATCGACGTTGCGGCAGAGCGCCCCCATGACAGCGCGCTCGAGGGCAGGCGGGTAGTTGGGGGCAATCTCGGATGGCCGCGGAATTGGCCCTTGGGCCACGTTTCTTACTGTTTCGCCAGGGCTGGAACCGCGGAAGAGTTTACGACCGAGGGTCGTCTCCCAGAGGACGACGCCCAGCGACCATACGTCGGCCCGGCGGTCGACCTCCTGCCCGAGGAGCTGCTCCGGCGCCATGTGGGTGAGCTTGCCTTTGACGACCCCGACCTGGGTCTTGGTCTCCCGTCCGCGCGCCCGGACCACGCCGAAGTCGATTACCTTGGCGGGGCCGTCGTAGCTGATCACGATGTTGCCCGGCGATACGTCGCGGTGCACGACCTCCAGCGACTCGCCGTGCTCGTCCGTGAGCTCGTGGGCCGCGTGCAGCCCCCGCGCCGCATCGGCGACGGTTCGGGCCGCGAGCCACGCCGGGAAGCTCTTCTTTGCGGCCCGGGTCCGCTTTACTGCCGCGGAGAGGGACTCTCCGTGCAGGTACTCCATGACGAGGTAGATTTGGTCGCCGTCCCGGCCGAAATCCATCACCGAACAGACGTTGGGATGGTGAATGCGGGCGATCAGCCGGGCCTCGTCGGCGAGCATGGTCGCGAAGGTCGGGTCCTCCGCCCGGCCGGGGTGCACGACTTTGAGCGCGACCCAACGGGTGAACTGCTGCTCGCCGTGAACCTGGGCGAGGTAGATGCTCGCCATGCCCCCTTCGGCCAGCTTGTGGCGAAGGTGGTAACGCCCCAATCGCCTTCCCTCGAGGCTCGTGACCTGGTCGAATTGCACGCCGTGCTCCCCCTGCCGGCGATGATAGGTCCTATCCCCCGCCGCGCGCGAGATTGAACATCTTTGTTTAGAGCCGCTCGTCTTTCCGGGCCCGCAGGGCCTCGACGATGTCGCGGACTTCCTGGTCCCGAGCCTTGGGCATGATCAGGAGCGCATCTTCGGTGTCCACGACCACCATGTCTTCGAGGCCCACGACTGCGATGAGCTTGCCCGCCGGCGCCTGGATGTAGCTGCCCTTGGTGTCGATCACGATGGCATCCGCGGGGAGGGCGTTCTCGTTTTCGTCCTTTTCGGCGAGGTGCCAGGCCGAGGTCCAGCTCCCGACATCGGACCAGCCGAACTCTCCCGGGACGACGGCGACCTGGTCGACCTTCTCCATGACCCCGTGGTCGATGGAGACCGACGGCAGGTCTCCGTAGCGCGCCGCCACGCACTCGGCCTCGGCCTCGGGGCTGCGCGCGGCGGCTTCGTCGAATTCTTCCAGGGCCTCACCGAGCCCCGGCAGGTGCTGACGAATGGCGGCGAGGATCGCGTCGGCCCGAAAGAAGAACATCCCGCTGTTCCACAGGAACGTGCCGGCGGCGAGGAATTGCTCGGCCCGGCTTCGGCTCGGCTTCTCGACGAAACGTCGGGCCCGGTGCACGCCGTCTCCGATGGCGTCTCCCACTTCGATGTAGCCGTAACCGGTCTCCGGGCGGTTTGGCTGAATACCGACGGTCACCAGGTCGCCGCCACGGGCAGCGGCGATGGCTTGCTCGATGACGGCGCGGTAGTCGTCCGGGCGAGCGATGTGATGGTCCGCCGGGAGCACGGCGATGACCGCCTCCGGGTTGTCGCGGGCGACACGGGCTGCGGCCCACCCGACGCAAGGGGCGGTGTTGCGTCCGATCGGTTCGGCGAGCACGTTCTGTCGGGGAAGCCCGGGGACCGCGGCCGCGGTGGCATCGGCGAGGATCTCGCTCGTCACGATCAGCGTATCGGATGCAGACACGATGCCCTCGAGGCGCCGGGTCGTCGCCGCGATGAGCGGTTCGTCGCCACCGGCGAGGGGCAGGAGCTGCTTGGGGCGACGCTTCCGCGAGGCAGGCCAGAACCGGGTGCCGGAGCCGCCGGCCATGATCACCGCATAGGTATCGCTCATCGTTTGACTCCCACTGACAACGCTCACGGGCTCACGGTCCGGGTCAGGTCCCAGATGAGCAGACCCAGGCCCACCGGGACCAGGTAGAAAGAGAAGGCGTAGAGACGCCCGCCGTCGACGAGGCGCCGCAAGAGCAGCAAGCAGGCCCAGCCGACCACGGTGGCCACGGAGCCCGCGATCCAGGCGGCGGTGCCGAGAGAGGCGAGGACCGAGGGGTCCCGAAGCTCGAGGACGACAGCCCCGAACACCGCGGGCAGGCTCAGCAAGAAGGAGAACCGAAAGGCTTCGCCGGGCTTCATGCCGAGGGCCATGGCGGCGGCGATGGTCATACCGCTGCGGCTGATTCCGGGTAGCACCGCGATCCCCTGGGCGACCCCGATCAGCGCGTACCCGACGTAGGTGAGCGAGACCTTTTCGCCACCGGCTGAACGGCGGGTAGTCCAGAGCACGGCGGCGGTCACCAGGAAGCAGGACGCGATGAAAGTCGGCGACCGCGACCAGTGCTCGACTAGGTCCTTGATGCTCAGGCCGATGATGGCGGTGGGCACCGTCGCGAGGACCACTCCGGCAACGACACGCCCCTCGTCGGTCTTCAGGAACGCGGCGGGGGACGAGAGCCCGTGGGCGGTCCGCGCGGCCAGTTGGCCGACGTCGCGACCGATGACCAGCAGGGTCGCGAGGAGGGTGCCCGCATGCACGACGATGACCATCGACAGGGACATATCCGGGACGCCCCAGAAGAACGCCCCCATCGAGACGTGGCCGCTGCTCGAGACCGGTAAAAACTCGGTCAGGCCTTGGAGTGCTCCCAGGAGTGCGGCGAGAGCGGGGTCCATCCTGGGACGGAACCTACACAGGCACTGGCGAGTCGTCCACGGGGGCGTGGGGGATCTGGCGGGAGTCTGATACGGCCTGCCCGGTTGGCGGCTTCGGGGCAGGTGGACGTGACAGCTCGCGCCACGAGGCGATAGGCTCCCAGCAATACGGGGGGAATAGGAAATGAGCGCGGAAAGGATTCTACAACACCATCTCGAGTGCTTCGGGGCGGGCGATCTCGAGGGCCTCCTGTCGGACTATGCAGAGGACATCGTCTTCTTCGCCCCGGATGGCGTCATCGAGGGGCTCGCGGGGATTAGGCCGCTCTTCGAGGGCATGTTCGCGGAGTTCGGCCAGCCCGGTGTCACCTTCGAACTGCATGCGAGCCACGCCCGGGGGGACTGGGTCTACATCACGTGGTCCGCCGAGACGCCCGAAAACACTTATGCGTTGGGCGTCGACACCCTCGTGGTTCGCGACGGGAAGATCGTCATGCAGACCTTCGCCGCCCACGTGACCCCCCGGGGATGAGATAGTTTGAAGCCTCCGGTGGACGAACTCGATGCGATTGAGGAACCTGAAAAAGGGGGGGCACCGGAGCCCCTCGGGCAGGAGTTCTTTCAGAGAGCGTTCGAGGATGCCCCCATCGGCATGGCTCTCGTCGGCGTCGACGAGCGGATCGTCGGGGCGAACGTGGCCTTGTGCCGGATGCTCGGCTACTCGCGGGAGGAGCTGCTTCGACTCACTGTCCCCCAGATCACTCATCCGGATGACCTCGCCGTCGAGGTCGAATTCAAAGCCGAAGCCTTCGGAGGCGGGCCGGGGACGTTCCGGGTAGAGAAGCGCTACGTGCGGGCGGACGGGACCGTGCTGATCGGGCGCCTGTCGGTCTCGACCATCGTCGATGACGACGGGGCCCCCCGCTTTTTCGTCGGCCAACTCGAAGACGTAACCCGTGAACGCCGCGCCGAGGAGGCGCGGCGCGCGAGCGAAGCGCTCTTCCGCGCCCTGGTGGAAAATACGACCGAGGTCTTCGTCGTGGTCGGCGCCGATGGAGACGCCCTCCATGTCAGCCCCGCCATCTCGGAGTTGCTCGATTGGGCCCCAGGTGATCGCGTCGGTCTTCCCCTGGTGGATCTGTTCGAGACGGATGAACAACCCGCGTGCAGGGTCGCCTTTCAAGCGCTCGTCGCTGAGCCCGATGCGACATTTCGCCGGGTCGTCCGCATGCGCCACCACGACGGTGGTCATCGACAGGTCGAGCTCGTCGGCCGCAAC
>QMMC01000080.1 GCA_003647065.1 Deltaproteobacteria bacterium
CTCACCGCCCTCGCCGCGGTGGCTCTGCTCGGAGGGTGTCCGGGAAGTTTGGAAGATCCCGGTCGCTTCGAGGCCGGGGTTCCTGCGTGTGATGCGGAAGAGCTCCTGATCCGCAGCTGCGGTAGCGAAGTTTGCCACGACGCCGACGCGCCCCAGGCCGACCTCGACCTGGTGAGCCCTGGAGTTGCGTCGCGCCTGGTCGACGTGCCGGCCGTCCTCTGCGTCGATCTCGGCAACCTCGTCGATTCCGCAGATCCCCAAGGTGCGAGCGCCATGCTCCAGAAGCTTCAGACGGATCCTGGCTGCGGGCTGCAGATGCCCCCCTCGCCGTTCGAGCCGCTGACCTCCGACGAGGTGAGCTGCCTCAGCGCTTGGGTCGACGAGATCACAGGGGGCGGTTCCATGGACGCGGGCGCCTTCGATGCCGCGATGGACGCGCCGATGGACGCTCCGGCCGATGGTTCCGGTGGAGACGCGGCCGAGGGGGGCACATGACGAAGCCGACCTTCGCCTCCGCTCTCTTCTTTTTCGTCGCCCTGCTTTTCGCAACATCTGTCGCCGAGGCTCAGACCCGCGTCGTCGTGATGCAGTTCACAGGGGCCGGTGCGCCTCGGGTTCGCAATCAGGCGGTTCGCGCTCTATCCGACGTCGGCAGCCTCGAGCTCGTGCCTTCCGATCAGGTCGGCTCCCCCGAGTCGTCGAGCGACTACGAGAGCCTATCCCGGGACCTCGCCCTTCGGGCCTACATCTCGGGCCGCGTCGTTCGCCGCGGACGACGCTATCAAGTGACCGTCGTGGCGCGTGATTCGCAGGGCGAAGAGATCCATCGCAAGCGGTACCGGGGTCGCAATCTCAATGCGGCCGGGGCCGCGGTTCGCCAGGGGATCTGGCGCGACTTCGAAGATGCGATCATGGGCGCTCGTGATCCCGAGGGCGGGTCCGGTTCCGGGTCGGTGGGCATCCCGGCGGCGCAGGCAGGGCAGGACCTCGGCCCCGTCGTCGTCCTCGAATTCGAAGGTCCCGGTGCAGGACGAGCGCGGGGCCGTGTGGTGAGCGCCCTCGAACAAGAGGGCGTGCCGCTGTTGCCCCTATCCGAGGCCGAAGCCCTCGGCCACGACCTCGACGACGAGGATGGTCGCGCCGCCGCGGCGGCCGAGCTCGGCGTGGCGGCTTTCATCGGCGGCGAGGTCGACCGCCAGGGACGCCGCTACTCGGCTCTGGTCACGGTCTACAACGGCGAGGATGGCGAAGAGATCGAGTCGGCAGAGTTTCGAGGGCGCAACGCCAACGGGCTCCTCCGCAGCGTCGGGTCCGGCGCGTTCGGCGAACTGTCCGAGTACATCTCCGAGGGTGAGATTCCCGAACGGGTCGAAGACGACGATGACGATGATGGCGACGACGATGATGACGACGACGACGATGATGATTGGTCAGGGCCCAGTGGCCCCCGGCCCTCACCGGCAACGTTGATCGTCGAGTTCGGCGGCATCGGCCGGGACTTTTCGTACAACGACAACATCTTCAATACGCTCCGGGGCTACGGCCTGCCTTTCGCCCCGATGGTAGGGGCGGCGCTCTACTACTATCCCGGGGCGCACTTCACCGATGGCGTCCTCGCGAACATCGGAATCGACGCCCGCGTCGGTTCCGTATTCGGGCTCAAGTCGCAGCAATGCGCGGTGCCCCTCGACTCGGCGGGGCAGTGCCCGGCGGGTGAGATCCTCGAGTTCCCGACGACGCTCTGGGGATTCTCCCTAGGGGCTCGGTTCCGGATTCCGTTCGATGCCCATACCCTGACCGCCGTCGTCGGCTACGGCGCCCAGAGCTTCCGCATCGAGGCCATCAGCCCGACGGTTCCCGCGCCGGAGATCCCCGACGTCGACTACAGCTTCATGCGCATCGGCGCCGAGGGGCGGTTCGTCTTCGGCTCGTTCCTGACCGAGGTGAAGTTTGCCTTCTTGCCGCTCTTCGGCACCGGGCAGCTCTCTCACCAAGATTGGTTCCCCAACAACAGTGGCAGCGGCCTCGAGGCCGGCGGCGTGGTGGGTTACCTCCTCGCAGACTGGGTCGAGGTTCGGGCGGCCTTCGAGTACCGGCGCTTCTGGTTTACCCTCAATCCGGAGCCCGGCGACCCCTGGATCGCAGGCGGCGCCCTCGACAACTACTTCAAGGGTAGCATCGGCTTGGCCTTCCACTGGCCAGGCTCCGACTGACCACCGACTGACCCGAAACAGTCCCTCGCTCTTCCGCCGTCAGTGGTCGAGGAGCGACTCGCCGCCTACGGTGACCAGGTAGTCGCGCAGCGACTTGCCCTCCTCGTCGGCGAAGGTATCGCCGAGGACGTCGACGCCCTCCATGCGGTCGAGGCGGAACGAGCGGAAGTCGCGGCGGAGCTCGCACCAGGCGGTGAGCGTCCACCGGCGACCCCAGAAGAACGCCCCGAGGGGCCGAACGGTTCGTGACGACGCCTCACCGTCTTCTCGCCGGTAAGCCAGTCGGAGCTTGTTCTTCGTCATCAACGCGCCGCGGACGGTCTCGAGGGTCTCCGAGAGTTCTTCGGCTTCCCTCGTGCGTACGGCGAAGAGAGTGCTCTCCTCGAGGACCGGCTTGAGGCGCTTGGGCAGGACGTTCTCGATCTTCGAGAGCGCTTGGGCCGCAGCCTTCGCGAGGCGGTGGTCCGCAAAGCCGCGCACGATGCGGGCGCCGAGGACCAGCGCTTGAATTTCCTCTGCGTCGAACATCAGTGGGGGCAGGTCGTAGCCGCGCCGAAGCTGGTAGCCGACGCCGGCCTCTCCTTCGATCGGCGTGCCGGATGTCATCAGGTCGCGGACGTCCCGGTAGATGGTCCGCTCGGAGACCTCGAGTTGCTCCGCGAGCCAGCGCGCGGTGACCGCCCGGCGCCGGCGCCGAAGCAGCTGGATGATCTGAAAGAGTCGGTCGGCGCGCCGCATGCGAGCCATCCTACCCGCTTCGCGTTATCATCCCGCCCATGATCACCCACGTCGTCCTTTTCAAGATGAAGGAACCCGTCGAAGAACACGCGACCACCGTCGCCGCGCGTCTGCGCGCGATGGAGGGCAAGGCCGCGGGTCTCGCGGCGATCACCGTGGGCGAGGACGTGAACCGCGGGCCCCGCGCCTACGACCTCTGCTTGATCACCAAGCACGAGGACCGAGACGCCCTCGTCGCCTATCAGGTCGACCCGACGCACCGGGCCGTGAAGGCCTACATCGACGAGGTGGCCGAGGGATCCGTCGTCGTCGACTACGTGGACTGACCTCTCGGGGGCTAGTGCGCGATTCACAGTCACGCACTGGGGAGGGTGCCCTTCAGCGGGAGACGCCCAGCTGGTACTGCTGGCAGTCGCCGGGGCCAGATGCCCGGTAGACGCGAATCACCGCGCTCTCGGGCCAGGGCAGGTCCCGCGTCGACCATTGGGTCTCTCCCTCGAGGGCCTGGTCGTCGGTGAAGGACCACGACTCGATGCCTTCGGCCGGGGTGCCATCGGGGCAGGCGTAGCTCGTCGTACACGTGCTGCGAACCTCGATGCGAAACGCGTCGCCCTCGTTCATGACGAGCTCGATCGCGGGCAGGCCGACGCCCGGGACTCCGTCGGTCATCGCGGGGAAATCGACCCGGAACCAGTCTTCGTCGCCGCCATTTGGCAGCACCCCGGGGGCGGGCATCGCGGTGTCCCCGACCATGAGCGACCCGAGGTCCGTAGCGCCGCCGCAGACCCCCGAGTGGCCTTCGTCCTCGCACGCGGGGCCGGTGTCGACCGGGGGCGTTCCCGAGTCCACCGGATCGGGTCCGCCCGTATCCCTCCCCGAGTCCGTACGCGGCACCGCTGAATCTCCGCCCCCGGTCCCGGTGTCCCCGCCGCTGCTCCCCTGAGCGCACCCGGCGGTCAAAAGGATGGCGAGGGCCAAGACTGGCAAGACCCGCGCCGCGCTGCCAGATGCCCACATGCTGGGATCACTCTAGCGGACGGCGAGGGAAATCCGAAACGGACCCTTTTGCCGCAACTGGGGACCGCCGCGCCCGATAAGCCTGCCCATGATGGCCAAGCCCGTTGATTCTTCGCTGACCGCCGGCGCTTTCGGCCGCCTTTTTCGCTCGGTCCTCTTCGTCTTCTTGCTGGGCGCCAGCGGCGTCTCGGGGGCCTGCGGGGGCCTCCCGGTATCGGCTCCGGCCATGCGCCACAACGCCGACGGCGCCGAGTTGCTCGCCCGCGGCGACCTCGATGGGGCCGAAGCGCGCTTTCGCCTCGCCCTCGAGCTGCGACCGGGATTCGCGGAGGCCCGGGCCAACCTCGGCCTCGTCGCCGTCGAGCGCGGGGACCTCGTGGGGGCCGAGGTGAGCATCGAGCAAGCCCTCGACGCGGACCGCGATTTTGCCCTCGGGTGGTCCGGCCTCGGCGTCGTCCGGGAACGCCAGGGCGATGCCGAGGGGGCGATGGAGGCCTACGGAGAGGCCCTGGCCATCGACCCGACGCTTCCGACGCCACGGCGGAATTTCGCCTTTCTCCTCGCCCGGGAGGGGCGGCACCCGGAGGCTCGGGCCCATCTCCTCCGGCTCCTCGCCGTCGACGCGGATGACCCCGAGGCGGCGGCGGTCCTCGGGTGGTGCGAGCTGCGCCTCGGCCGGCCTCGGGCTGCCCTCGACCGGGCCACGGCCGTCCTCGTTCGCTGGCCTCGCCACCCGAGGGCGCTCCTGGTGCGGGGAGCGGCCCGGGCGCGCCTCGGCGACTTCGAACGGGCCCTCGACGACCTCGAGCGTGCGGCCCGTGCCCGGGAGCTGCGCGCCGATGCCCTCACCCATGCCCTCGCGGTCGCCACCCTTGCCGGGGACGAGCCTCGGGCGCGGCAAATCCAGGCGAACCTCGACGGCCAACGCCCAGAGCGCCCCTCGTCCATGGCCCGGGCCTCCCTCGCCGTCGCGAGGGCGTCGAGAACGGCCCCGGCAAGTCACTGAAACCTTGCGGTTTCCGGGGCCTCGCCGCTACTCTGGGACCGGTTTTCCTAAGGGAATTCGGAAGGCGCGACGTGGATAAGCTGGACCCCAAGCAATATGGTACGGCCCTGGCCGTTGGCATCGCGGCGGCGATCGCCGCCTACTTCGCCGCAGCCGGCGCACCCAACGCGAACATCATTGCCGTCGTCGGTGCCGTGACGGGCTTCTTGGCAGCGCTCGTCATTCCCTTCACCGCGGATGCCGCAGTCCCCCAGGACGAACACGACCGCGCTCGTGCCGAACACGACCGGGTGCTCGCCGAGTACAAGGGGCTTCAGAACGACCTCGCGGCCCTCCGCACTTCGGAAGGCTCGCGTCAAGACGCGGCCGAGAAGCTCCAAGACCAACTCCACAGCCTCCGGACCCAGCTCGAGCAGGCCAAGCGGGAGCGCGACGAGAGCCACAAGGCGACGGACGAAGTGAAGTCTGGCATCGGGGGGCCGAGCCAGGACCTCGGCCACCAGGTCGACCGTCTCTCGTCGGCCCTCGGGGAGCAGATGGTCGCCGCCGAGCAGGGCACCACCTCGATGCGCAACATGTCCGAAGCCCACCAGGAAATTGCCCAGCATGTCGAAGCCCTCGCTTCGAGCGCCGAAGAGAGCTCTTCGTCAATCCTCGAGATGACCGCGACCAACGACGAGGTCGCCGAGAACATGTCCAACCTCGCGGCCAGCGTGCGCGAGACGGTCTCTTCCATCGAAGAGATGGCGTACTCCATCAAGGAGGTCGCCCGAAACGTCGACGCCCTGTCCTTGACCGCCGAAGAGACTTCCTCGTCGATGAACCAGATGGACGTATCCATCGACCAAGTTCAGTCGAATGCCAACGAGACGGCGCGGCTCTCCGAGGAGGTCGCCGCGGACGCGGCCACCGGCGCCGACGCCATCCAGAAGACGATCGTCGAGATCCAACGCATCAAAGAGAGCTCCGCGACCGCCGTGTCCGTCATCGCCAACCTCGGAACCCGCATCGAAGCCATCGGCGACATCCTCAACGTCATCGACGACGTGGCCGAGCAGACCAACCTCCTGGCTCTGAACGCCGCGATCATCGCTGCCCAGGCCGGGGAGCACGGCAAGGGGTTCGCCGTCGTCGCGGACGAGATCAAAGACCTCGCCGAGCGTGCCGGCGTCTCCACCAAAGAGATCGCCGATCTCATCAAGACCATCCAGACCGAGTCGAAGAACGCGATCGTGGCCGTCGAGCGGGGCAATACGACCGTCGACCGCGGGGTGGAGGTGTCCGCCGAGGCGGAGCGCGCGCTCAAGAAGATCCTCCAGAGCTCCGACAAGTCGACCTCGATGGTCCGTGCCATCGCCCGGGCTACCGTGGAGCAGGCCAAGGGCTCGAAGCAGGTCACCGACGCCATCGGCCGCATCGCCGAGACCGTTCAGCAGATCGCGGCGGCCACCGCCGAGCAGGCTCGCGGGTCCGAGCTGATCATGAAGAGCGCCGAAAAGATGCGTCTCATCACCCAGCACGTGGAGCGCAGCTCCCAGGAGCAGGCTCGGGGAGGGCGGCAGATCTCCCAGGCCATCGAAAACATCTCGAATATGGTCAACCACCTGAACCAGGCCCAGCGCCAGCAGGCCCGGGGCGCCGAGCAGTCCCTCCAGGCGGCGGCCCGGATTCAGGACCTCACTCGGGAGTTCGAGACCAATATTCGCCAGATCAGCACCGTATCGGACCGCATCAAGGTGATTTCCGAGGCGTGACCCGGGCCCTTTTCCGAGGTAGACCTCCGGCGCGTCATGTTCGGTATTGGTTTTGGCGAGATGCTGGTCATCGCGGTGGTCGTGCTCATCGCGGTCGGCCCAAAGAAGATGCCCACCTTCATGAAGGCGGTGGGCAAGGGGCTCCGCGAGTTCCGTCACGCCACCCGTGAGCTGAAGAACGCGGCGGGCCTCGACGAGCTGCTCCGGGACGAGGACCTGCGCAATCCGCTGGCCCACAAGCCGAAGAAGCACAAGCCACGCCCCAATTACACGCTGAACGACGAAGATTTCCGCGCCGAGCGACCGATCGCCGGCACCGACGTCTCCCACGCCGTAGCCCACCCCAAAGACGCCCAGGCCCATCGTGAGCCGCCGCCCCCCGCGCCGGTGGACAAATCGGTCTTCGCCCAGCCCGAGGCTGAGTCCGAAGCGGAGCCCGAGCCCAAGGCCGCGCCGGAGGTGAAGGCCGCGCCGAAGCCCAAGGCCGCGCCTGAGGCGAAGGCCACGCCCGAGCCCGAACTCGAGCCCGAGCTCGTGGCGGCGGGCGACGACCAAGAGGGGCCCGGCAAGTGACCGCCTCCGCCGACGCCGAGGCGACCGTCGAGGGGGAGACCCCCGAAGACGACGTCGGGGGGGTGAACCCCGAAGACGACGTCGAGATGGGGTTCTTCGATCACCTCGGAGAGCTCCGCTATCGTCTCATCCGCTCGCTTTATGGACTCATCCCCGGCGTCGCCGTCGGGTGGATCTTCCGCGAAGAGCTCCTCGGCGCCCTCATCGAGCCGTTTCGCCTCGGCTGGGTCTCGGTCGGCATGGAGGGTGATCCGAAGCTCGTCTTCCTCAACCCCATCGACCCCTTCGTCGCCTACCTCAAGATCGCTCTGATGGTCGGCGTGCTCATCGGCGGTCCCTGGCTCTTCTGGCAGCTCTGGGCCTTCATCGCCCCGGGGCTCTATCGAAAGGAAAAACGCCTCGCGATTCCCTTCGTGCTCATCGCCACCCTCTTCTTCGTCGGCGGCCTGTCGTTCGGCTACTACGTCGTCTTTCCGCTGGCGTTCGAGTATTTCCTCGAGTTCGCGGTAATTCTCCCGGGCGGCGTCACCCTCGAGCCGACCATCGCCATCAGCGAGATCCTCACCTTCGAGGTGCGCATGCTGCTCGCCTTCGGCATCGTCTTCGAGCTGCCGGTGGTCATCAGCTTCATGGCCCTCGCGGGCATCGTGAACTGGAAGCAGCTCCTGCGCTTCAGCCGCTGGTGGGTGCTCATCGCGACCATCCTGTCGTCGCTGCTCACGCCCCCGGACGTCGGCTCCCAGCTCCTGATGCTCGGGCCGCTCATCTTCCTCTGGTTCGTCTCGGTCTTCTTCGCCTGGGTCATCGGGCGCAAGAAGGTCGACTGACTCAGTCTGCTCGAGTCAGTCCTCGGGGCTCTCGTAGGGAGCAAACTTCGGCACGTCGTCGTCGACGAGCCACTGGTCGCCCCAGAGGCTCTGGCCGCCGTCGATGGAGAAGGTCTGGCCCGTGATGAAGTCCGCCTGGCGGCTCGCGAGGTAGCACACCAGGTGGCTCACCTCTTCGGGCTGGCCGAGGCGCTTGGCGAGGCACGCCTTGCGCGCGTTTTCGAGCAGTGACGGGGGATACTGCTTGGTCCCCGTCGACTCGATGATGCCCGGGGCGACGGCGTTGACGCGGATGCCGTGCATCGCCCACTCGACGGCGAGGGTCATGGTGAGGTTCTCGACGCCGGCCCGGGCGGCGCCGGTATGCACCATGCCCGGAAAGCCTCGGCGGCACTGGGCGATGATGTTGATGATGCGCCCGCGCTTCTGAGGGATGAGGGCCATCGTCCCGACGGCGTGGGTGACGTTCCAGGTGCCGAGGAGGTTGTTGCGCACGACCGCTTCGAAGCCCTTGGGCGAGATGCTCTCGGCGGGGGAGGGGAACTGGCCGCCGGCGTTGTTCACCAGCACGTCGATGCGCCCGAAACGGTCGAGGGCCCCTCGGACCCAGGCCGTGACCGCGTCGGGGTCGCGGATGTCGCAGGGCTCGGCGAAGACTCGGTCACCGACCTGGCCGTTGTCTGGGCTCTGTCCCGTGCTCTCTTGGGCGATGAGCTTCGCGGCCTCGGCGAGGGGTTCGGGCCGGCGCCCGCAGATCGCCACTTTTGCCCCGAGGCGCGCCACCTCTCGGGCGATCGCGAGGCCGATGCCGGTCCCCCCACCGGTGATGGCCACCACCTCGCCCTCGAAGAGGCCGTCCTGGAAGATAGTCGGTGCGCGTTGATCGTCGGTCATCGGGCGCGGACTGTACCATCCGCTGCGCCCATGCCGATCCAGCCCCTCGACCACCTGAAGGAGTCCCTCCGGACCTTCCGGGCCCAACCCGTCTCCATGGCCGTCCTCGGGTTCTCTCTGGTGCTCTCGGCTTTCCTTCTTCCGTGCGGCCTCGGTCTCGTCGCGCTCCCGTGGTTCGGCTCCGAGCTCTACGCACTTCAGGTGGCGACGCAGGCTGGCGGCAAGGTCCGCCGGCACAGGGCCTGGCTCTCCGCGGGGGTCTTCATCCTCGGCGCCGCGATCCTCGTGATCATCGCAGCGGTTCTCGCCTCCCTCGGAGCTCACCTTCGAGGCGAGGACGCGTTCACCGATGTCCGGCGCGTGGGTCTGACCGCCGGCGGCGTCGCCCTCGCCGCGTTCTTCGTCATGCCCTTCACCTACGCGCCGCGCATCCTCGTGGACCGGGGCGGGTCCATGGGCGGAGCCGCCCTCGAGAGCGCGCGATTCTTCATCCAAGACGGCGCCCTAGGCCACGTCGCCATGGTCGCCCTCGCCCACGTCATCCAGTCCTCACCGTTGGCCATCGCGACGCTGGTCGGGCTTGTGCTCGCGGACGCGTCTCTGGTGCCCTTCTTGCTGCTCGGGGCCGTGCCCTTCCTCGCGGTGACCGTTCCCGTGGGGCAGGGGGTGATCACCGCGGCGTGGGTCGCGCGGCGGGACCGGCTCACCGACGCTTCCCGGCGCCGGCCTGCCGGGCGGCCACCCCCTTCGGTCATCGCGGCCCTCGCGCTCTCTTGGATCGCACCAGGCGTAGGCGCCTCCCTCGTCATCGCGTCCCTCGTGCACCCCTCGCCCCTCTTGCGCATCGACGAGTCGGACTCCATGGCGACGGACCCTGCCCGGGTATTGGTCGACGAGGACGTAGGGGGCCGAGTTCGTACCCTGGTGATCCCCGACACGGCGCTCACGGTCGAGGTCGATGGAGCCGACGTCCGGGTCGTCGCCTCCGACGGGGGCGGAGTCGGAGACCTGCCCATCCCGCGCATCTCGGAGGCGCGAGAGGTCGACCACGTGCGCATCACCGGCCGCCGAGACCTCTATTCGATCGAAATCTCCACGGCGGACGGATGGTATCGGGCCGTCATCGACCGCGCCGGAGTTCGCCGAGGGGACGACCTCGGCTCACGCCTCGCGGCCCGGGTGTCGCCGTGGGGGCTCCTGGTCCTCGCCCTTGCGTTGCTCTTGGTTCCCCTCGTGCTCACCGGCGGCATCGCGGCCCTCGCCCAGCTCCGGGCATCTTCTGCGCGCCCGCCCGAAGACTTCCCCGACCTCGAGTTGTCGGCGAGGCGGGCTCGGGTCCTCCGCTCCGTGGCGCTGATGACCCTCGGACTCGCGCCGCTGAGTCTCGGTGCCCTGGTGGTGGGGGTCTTTGCGCTCTTCTGAGCCCTCGATTGAATGCTCGGCGGCCGCGACGCACCTCGACTCCCGTGCAGCGTGGGATACACTCCGCCCCCTCATGGTTAGGCGAAAAGACAAAGGGGCTCCCGAAGACAAGGGCTCCGGCAAGGGCTCCGACAAGGACCCCGAAGCCAGCCCCGAGCCGTTGCCCGGAGAGGGGACCGAAGAGGGCGAGCGCCTGCGTTCGGCAGATGGGGCCTTCGAGCGCGGGGACTACGTCGAGGTGCGGCGCGTGACCCGCGGGCTCCTCGAAGTGAGTGACGATGCCGTCGCGGCCCATGCCCGGGATCTCTTGCATCGCACCCAGGTCGATCCGATCCAGGTCGTCGTCATCCTCGCCTGCCTCGCCCTCTTTTCGACCATCGCCTACCTCTACGTGCTCACATGACAAGAATCTCGCGAATCTCGCGAATCGTCTTGGTCTCGATGTTGGCGACTGTCGCCTTCGCCTGCGGCGCCGCCCAGGACACGACCGAGGGGCCGCGCGCAGACATCCACGCACCCGACCACCTCTACCCCCTCGGGCTCGACTACGTCTGGTCCTACCAGGTCGACAACGGCATCGAACAGGTCCTCGGCGTCGCCCGGGTCATCGCCGTCATCGGCCCGCGCATCGAAATCAGCGCCCTCGGCGGCGAGCCCTTCGTCTACGAGCGCCGCGACGGCGGCATCTATCGCCCGGCCTCGTCGACCTGGCTGCTCAAGGCGCCTATCGCCGTCGGCGCCGAGTGGGAGGCCCCGAGCGGCCGCACCGCTCGGGTGACGTCGGTGAGCGCGCGCATCGAGGTGCCCGCTGGGGAGTTCGAGGACTGCGTGCGCATCGAAGAAGACGGCGGCGACGACCAGAAGACCGTCAAGACCGTCTACTGCCCCGGCGTCGGTCCCGTGTACGTCGAGACGTCGATGCAGTTGACGCTGACCGAGCAGCCCCCGCGCATCATCGGCCGTCTGATGGGCTGCAACCTGCGCGACCGGAACGAGGGCACGGTCTGCATGGACATCACGGGGCCTTAGCGCGGGGCGTGACCTTCACGCCCTCGGGGCCCATGTACAGCACTGTACATTGCGGCCAATAAGTTGAGTCATTTCGCATGGTTACGCAAAAGTTATCGATATTGTGGGTGATACGTGCTTGTCGCTCGGCCCCCGTCAGAATGGCGTGACTTCGGCCGCCACGGAGCGCACCAGCGCCTCGTACTCGTTTAAGTCTTGCATCGCGCTGTGCAGCCCCTGCTGGACGCCGGAGAGAGCGTTTCGCGCGGCTAGGGCGCCGGCGCGCGCCCGCATGTCCTTCTCTTCGAGCTCCAATCCGCGCCGCTGCTCCGCGATCTCAGCCAGGATCGCCTCCAGCCCACGTTCCGCCAGCGCGGCCTTCACTTCGCGCCGTTGCCGCTGCCCGTGCCAGCGACTGAAGCCGACATAGAACCCCACGAGGCCCGCAGCCCCGACCAGAAAGATGATGTCTCCAGGGTGCATGTCCTCAAGCTACCTGCCTGGCTCAATTCAGCCAGCTTTCACCGGAGACATCACACTTCCCTAATTCGGAAAAGGCGCGTGATTATGAGGCCTTGGGTGCCGCAGATCGGGTTGAACCCGAGAGGGCCCCGGGCTATGCTCCAGCCGTCACGCGGAGGCGTTGATCCGGTAATGATTCCGGAGCTTTTGGTCCTCCCCCCGGCCCACCGGATTCCATGGAATCGAACGAAGATCCCTCCCCTGACGCGAGCGCCGGGGGCGGCGCCGAATACGGCGAAAAATCCATCCAGGTCCTCGAGGGCCTCGAGGCCGTTCGCAAGCGTCCCGGCATGTACATCGGAGACGTCCACGACGGCTCCGGCCTGCACCACTTGGTGTGGGAGGTCGTCGATAACGGGGTCGACGAGCACCTCGCCGGCCATTGCAAACTCCTGCGCATCGTCATCCACCCCGACGACTCGATCACTGTCAGCGACGATGGCCGCGGCATCCCCGTCGGCATGCACGAAAAGGGCGTCAGCGCCGCCGAGGTCGTGATGACCGTGCTCCACGCTGGCGGCAAGTTCGACAACGACAGCTACAAGGTCTCGGCCGGGCTCCACGGCGTCGGCGTCAGCGCCGTGAACGCCGTCAGCGAGTGGCTCAAGATGGAGATCCACCGCGGCGGAAGTGTCTGGTACCAGGAGTACGAGCGGGGTGCTCCCCAGGGGCCCATCCGCGAGTTGGGCAAGGCGCAGCGTACGGGGACCAGCATCTCGTTCAAACCCGACACGACGATCTTCACCAATACGGGCTTCAGCTTCGAGACGCTCAACAATCGCCTCCGGGAGATCTCGTTTCTCAACGCTGGGCTGACCATCGAAATCGTGGACGAACGGGAAGATGGCAAGAGCATCACCCACCACTTCGAAGGCGGCATCCGCGAGTTCGTTCACAACCTGAACCAGCACAAGACGCCTCTCCACGACGAGGTCATCTACATCATCGACAAGCGCGACGGCGTGGAGATCGAGCTCGCGATGCAGTGGAGCGACGCCTACAACGAGACGATCCACTGCTACACGAACAACGTGAACAACCGCGACGGGGGCACGCATCTGACGGGCCTCCGGACGGCGCTCACCCGGACCATCAATACCTACGGCCAGGGAGCCAAGCTCCTCAAAGACCTCAAGAACCCCCTCAGCGGCGAGGACGTTCGCGAGGGGCTCACCTGCATCGTCTCGGTGAAGCATCCGGACCCGAGCTTCGACTCTCAGACAAAGTCCAAGCTCGTCTCGAGTGAGGTGAAGGGCATCGTCGAGAGCATCGTCAGCGACAAGCTCGGCCAGTACCTCGAGGAGAACCCGAAGTCCGCCCAGAAGGTCATCGGCAAGACGGTCATGGCGGCCAAGGCCCGCGAAGCGGCGCGCAAGGCCCGCGAGATGGTGCAGCGCAAGGGCGTCCTCGACGCGAGCACGCTCCCGGGCAAGCTCGCCGACTGCCAGTCCAAGGATCCAACCGAATCCGAGGTGTACATCGTCGAGGGAGATAGCGCCGGCGGCAGCGCCAAGCAGGGGCGCGAGCGCCGTTTTCAAGCGATCCTCCCGCTCCGCGGCAAGATCCTGAACGTCGAACGGGCGCGCTTCGAGCGCATGCTCTCGAGCGCGGAGATAGGCACCCTCATCACCGCCCTCGGGTGCGGCGTCGAAGGCGGCGGCAACTTCAACATCGACAAGCTGCGCTACCACCAGGTCATCATCATGACCGACGCCGACGTCGACGGCTCCCACATCCGCACGCTCTTGCTGACCTTCTTCTACCGGCAGATGCGGGAGATCATCGACAAGGGCTACCTCTACATCGCCCAGCCGCCGCTCTACAAAGCGAAGAAGGGCAAGAAGTCGCAGTACCTCAAGGACGACCCGAGCCTGGCCCGGTACCTCCTCGACCTCGGCCTCGAGAGCCTGGTGGTGCGCACCAAAGGCGGCCAGGTGCCGCTCACCGGTGAGCCCCTCCGGCGGCTCTTCAACGACCTCTTGCGGTGGCGGGCCCTCGTCCGGGGGGCCGAGCGGCGCGCGGCGCCGCTGGTCCTCGAGGCCTTGATCCGTGCGACGGAACTCGACGCGGCGGGCCTCTCGGACCGCGCAAAGGTCGATGCGGCCGTCGAGCAGATGAACGCCTATGTCGCGGCCCACGACGAAGAGATCGCTCCCATCGACGTGGAGATCACCCAGGACGAGGAGCACGATTGCCTGCAGCTCGGGGTGACCCCTCGCGGGTCGAGTCGCACGACGACCATCGGCTTCGAGCTGCTCAACGCAGGCGATATCGCCGAGCTGCGAGAGATCTGGCACGGCGTCGCAGATCTCGGCGAGCCGCCTTTCTACGCGATCGTCGGGGACAAAGAGCCGGAGCTCGTGGGCGGCATCGATGACCTCTGGAAGTGGGTCGACCGTCGCGCCAAGAAGGGCATCAGCATCCAGCGCTACAAGGGCCTCGGCGAGATGAACCCGGAAGAGCTCTGGGAAACGACGATGGACCCGGACACGCGCACGCTCCTCCAAGTGCGCATCGACGACGCCATCGAAGCCGAAGACATCTTCACCATACTCATGGGCGACCAGGTCGAACCGCGCCGCGAGTTCATCGAGAAGAACGCCCTCAACGTGAAGAACCTCGATATCTAGCTGTTGGCTTCGCTGACCTGCTCGTTGAGTAGCGGTCGGGGACGGTATAAACTTTCTTACTTTCGTACCCGAAAGTAAGAAAGTTTATACCGTCCCCCTAGCTTCTAGCTGTTGGCTTCGCTGACCTGCTCGTTGAGGGTCCAGTAGTCGTAGAGGACGCCGATGCCGAAGATGCCGCCGGTGAAGAAGTAGAGGACCGCGGTCGGTAGTTTGCCGAGGTAGAGGCGGTGCACGCCGAAGATGCCGAGGAAGGTGAGCAGGACCCAGCTGAGGTCGTAGCTGACCTCTCCGTCGCGGTACGTGCCGCGGGCATTCCGGGCCAACAACGGCATCAGGAAGAGGTCGAGGACCCAGCCCACGCCGAGGAGGCCCAGGGTGAAGAACCAAATGGTTCCGGAGATGGGCCGGCCATAATAGAAGCGGTGGGCTCCGAGGAAGCCGAGGATCCAGAGTAGATAGCCCATCAAGAGGCTGTGGCTTTTCGAGTTTTGCACCATGGTCACAGCTCCTACGGTCGGGGCCCCGAGGCTATTTCATCGGGTCCGTGCGGTACTCCGGCTTTGTGGTAGCTTGCCGCGTTCGTTCCAGCAGGAGAAGAGCTTCCCATGTCGCTCCATCGTATCGTGACAGCTTCGATTTTCGCCCTCATCCTCGGCCTCGCTGGCTGCGGGGGAGGCGACGCCGGTGACAACTGTGCCAACGACGACGAGTGCGGGAGCGGCCTCATCTGCGCCGAGATCGCCGTCTGCGCGCCGGGCGCGACCGACTGTCCGGGGCTCTGTGGCCAACCCTGCAACACCGACGACGAGTGTCCCGAAGGCGTGCGCTGCGGCATCACCATCGGCGGCATGGAAATCTGCCAGGACTCGACCACCGGGCTCTAGTCGGCAATCCGGCTCCTCGGCAATCCAGCTCGACGGCTCGGATTAGCGTCTATCCGTCTTCGCCTGGCACGTTGGCGTTGATACGCCCACCGGGCTCGGGGCAGCCGTCCCGGTCCTCGAAGCGGTCCCGGTCCTCCGGGTCCTCCGGGCATTCGTCCCGGTCGTCGGGGATGCGGTCCATGTCGAAGTCCCGCTCCGGGCATCCGTCTTCATCGCCGAGGCCGTCGGTGTCCTCCGGCCGGAGCGGGCAGATGTCGAACTCGTCATCGACTCCATCGCGGTCTGCGTCGTTTTCGGGGCACCCGTCTTCGTCGCGGTCTCCGTCGATGTCTTCGGCGGTCTGGGGGCAGCTGTCCCACCGGTCCTCGATGCCGTCCTCGTCGTCGTCGGTGTCGGGGCATCCGTCTTCGTCCTCGAAGCCATCACTGTCTTCGGCGAGGTCGGGGCACTCGTCTTCTTCGTCGGCGATGCCGTCCCCGTCGTTGTCGACCTCCGGGCATCCGTCGCCGTCCGCGAACCCGTCCATGTCTTCGGGGGCCGTCGGGCACATGTCGTCGTCGTCGAAGAGGCCGTCTCCATCCGTGTCCATCGGCACCGGCGCTCGGTAGCCGAAGCCGAGGGTGAAGCGGAAGTCCGGGACCCCGGGCCCGAGGACCAACCCGAAGCCGAGGCCCAGGGAGCCGAAGAAGGGACCGTAGGCGCCCTTGGCGGCTAGGCGCATCTCGAGCTGTTCGCCCCTCAGCGAGTGGCCGAAGGAGGTCGAGCCGGTGAGCTCCGCGAGCACGTCGACGGCGATGAGGCTCGCGGGGGGCGTCGCCAGATAATCGGCGGCGACGGCATAGCTCATCATGGGCCCGGCCTGAGCCCGGAGGGTCGTGCGCACCGGTCGGTAATAGGCGCCGAGGTTCAGGGCGACGCGGAATCGCTCGTCGTGTCGATACTCGCCCACCGCGTGGCCGCCGAAGGCCGGGTGGTCATCGCCGGTATATCCGCCATCGGCGGTGACCTGTCCAAAAGGCAAGTTGACCCAGAACACCCCGGCGAGCTCGAACTGCTCGAGGCGGTAGATCTCGGCCTTTCCCCGCGCATGCCAATCCGCGAAGCCCCCCCGGGTCCCGGCGGGGAGAACCGAGCCGCGGTAGATCAGCCCGTCCCCGCTCGAAACGGCGAGGGGGATCGAGAGGGCGACCTCGAAGCGCTCGAGGAAGATGTAGGAGCCCATGAGGTGAAAGAACAAAAGGTCCGAGACCAGCGCCGCGCGCTCCCCATTGAGCGTGCACTCGACCTCCGGCCGCACGGCGCAGTCCGTCGCGACCTCGAGGGTATTGACCGAATAGTCGAATACGAGCTGCATCGGCGGCAGGACGTACGGCCCGCTCACTCGCGCGCCGTCGACCATCATGTAGTCGTGGGTTCCGGCGGCGGGGCGGTAAGTGACGGCGGAGTACTCTTCGGTCGGGAAGGTCTGGGCGGAGGCGGGCGCCGCGGCCCAGAGCTGACAGGCCAGCCCCACCCCCATCAACGCCGTCCAAATGGAGCGCCTCTCCACGCCGTGATGCTACACGGCGCTCCCATCGCCACGGAAACCTTTCCTCGATCCGAAGGCGGCCTGCCGACGGGTCGGGCGCCCCACCGTTCGATGGGCTACCCTCGCGCCCCATGTCTACGCTGACGATCCCAGAGCGTCTCTTCGCCCGTCGGATTCTCGTACCGACGGACCTGGGACCGGACGGTGACCGGGCCTTCGCCCATGCGCTGCGCCTCGCCGCGGCGATCCCCGAAGAAGTCACCCTCACGTTGATTCACGTCGGCGGCGGCCCCGATGACGCGCGAGAGATCATGGCCGACATGCCGCAGGTGCGCGGCGCCCTCGAGCGCTGGGGCCTCATCCCCCCGGGCAGTCCCCGGTCGGCCGTGGGCGAACTCGGGCTCTCCATCAACAAGGTCGTCGCCGAAGACGACGACCCCGTCGAGGCCATCCTCGACTTCATCGAGAAGACGGGGGTGGACCTCCTAGTGGTCGGTACCCGCGGAGACCAGGGCCTACCCCATTGGCTCGCCCGCTCGATCTCCGAGACCATCGCCCGCAACATCCACGCACCGACGCTCTTCATCCCTCGGGGGGCGACGGGCTTCGTCGACGAGGAGAGCGGGGCGGTGACCATGCGTCGTGTTCTGTCTCCGGTGAGTTGGGAGCCGCATCCGGCTCGCGCCATCAGCGGTGCCGTCGCCGCGGCGTCGGCGTTCGGCGCGGCAAACGCCGAGGTCACCCTCTTTCACGTCGGCGCAGGCGACGACCGCCCGACCCTCGCGCTCCCCGAGATCGAAGGGGTCACCTACGAGTGGCGCGGCAGTGACGATGGCGACGTCGTGGACGCCATCCTCGCCGAGGCCCACCGCGCCCCGACCGACCTGATCACCATGGTCACCACCGGTCGGGACAACTTCCTCGACTCGGTCCGTGGAACCGACACCGAGCGCGTCATCCGCCACGCCCCGTGCCCCGTCCTGGCCGCCCCAGTCTTCGAGGGCTGACCTAAACCGGAGGGGGTTGCGACCAGTAGTCCATCCCCTTGCGGGCTTCGGTGACGATCTCGATGGCCACGTCGCGGAGAGCGGCGTTGGTCGCGAGGACTCGGCCCCGGCGCATGTCCACGGGCTCGCCCGTGTAATCCATCGCGAAGCCGCCGGCTTCGTCGACGAAGAGAATGCCGGCCGCCATGTCCCACCACTTGAGCTTCTGTTCCCAGAAGAGCTCGTAGGTGCCATCGGCCACCATCGCGAGGTCGAGGGCCGCGGCGCCGCAGCGGCGAATGCCGACGGTGCGCTGGATGAAGGCGGACCACTCGCGGAGGTTGTCGTCCTTGGTGATGTGCCGGTCGTAGGGGAAGCCGGTCGCGCAGAGCGCTTTGCGCATGTCGTTGGTCTCGCTGACCTTGCATGGCGTCTCGTTGCGCAACGCCCCGCCCCCCTTGCGCGCCTTCCAGGTCACGTCGAGGGCCGGAGCGAAGACGACACCGAGGAGCGGTTCGCGTCCTCGGCAGAGGGCGATGGAGACACCGAAGTAGGGGTGTCCGTGGGCGAAGTTGGTGGTGCCGTCGATTGGGTCGACGTACCAAACCAGTTCCGCCGAGTCGTCCTGCTCCCCCTCTTCGCCGACGATCGACGTCCCGGGAAAGGCGGCGCTGAGGCGCTCGCGAATGAGATCCTCGGACTTCACATCGTACTCGGTGACGAGATCGATCTCGCCCTTGAGGCGGATGGTCACGGGCTGGCGGTAGCCGCCGAGGACCGTCGCGCCCGCTTCGCGGGCAATCTTTTCGACCTCGACGAGGGCGTCGTCCAATTCGCGTTCGTTCATCGCTTCACTCCTCGATGGCTCGGGCGCTGAGCGATACCAGGACTCGGTCGTAGATGCCACCGAAGGCGCCGTTGGACATCAGTACGACCGTATCGCCAGGCCGCGCTTCGGCCGTGATCTGCTCGACGATGGCGTCGATCGACGGCGCCGCCGAAGCCGTCCGGGGGGCGACGGCGATCTCCTGGGCGAGGGCCTCGATGTCGAGGCGTTCCTCGGCCGCTATCTCCGGTCGCCCCACCGGTGCGAGGATTGCGACGTCGGCGGCGCCGAAAGCGTCGGGGTAGGCAGCCTGGTGGAGGTTTCGTGAGGCGGTTGCGCTCCGCGGCTCGAAGACGGCGAAGAGCCTTCCGTCGGGGTGCCGTGCGCGCAGCCCGTCGAGGGTCTCCCGGACCGCCGTCGGGTGGTGGGCGAAGTCTTCGTAGACGCGCACCCCGTCCGCGACCCCGAGCAGCTCCTGGCGGCGCCGTACCCCGCGAAAGCCCTGGAGGTGCTGGCCGAGCTCGTGGACCTTCGCTCCGGCGCTCTCGGCGGCCAGGGCCATCGCCGCGACTACGTTGCGCAGATTGTGGTGCCCGCTGAGAGGCGAGTAGAGGCGCCCGGCGGAGCTTCCGCCGATGAAGAGGTCGAAAGGTTGGGCGCCGTGCTGCGGCGCCACCGGGGCGGCGAGCCACACCGGCGTCACGTCACCGGTGTCATCGCCATCGA
>QMMC01000081.1 GCA_003647065.1 Deltaproteobacteria bacterium
CCAGCCCTCGAGCTCTTCCAGTCGGCCGACGTGGCCCACGACTGCTGGATCGGCGAGCTCAACGTGCCGCAGGCGTTCGCGAGCCGCAAAGTCACCTCGCGGGGTGACATCACGACGGCCCTCCCGCCCCTGCCGGCGATCAAGCCGGCCTTTCCGGTCTACCGCCAGGTGCTCTCGGAGTTGGGCATGGAGCACACCATCCCCCGGGACGCTGACGAGACGAGGGGCGTGGTCGAACGATGGCGCCGCCGCCTCGAGGGCCTCGGCCACGACTCCATGGGGCGACTGCGACGCCTCACCCATCGCCAACACGTGCCCCTCGATTTCACCGACGACGGCCTCGGCGCACGGGTCCCCCTCGTCGATCGCCTGGATGAAGCGCCCGTTCGGTTTCGAGAGTCGGACCTCCCAGAAGACCCGCACGAACTCAAAGTCGAGATGCTCCGGCGCATGCGCCTGGTGCGCGCCTTCGAAGAAAAGCTCGCCGCGCTCTACGCCACCGGGCAAGTGCCGACCGAGGCGATTCACCTGAGCATCGGCCAAGAAGCGACCGCCGTCGGCGCCTGCTTCGCCCTTCGCCCCGACGACTACATGGCCACGACCCACCGGGGCCACGGACACATGCTCGCCAAGGGCGCGCCCCTCGGCGGCATGATGGCCGAGATCATGGCGCGCTCGGGCGGCCTCTGCGGCGGCAAGGGCGGCTCGATGCACGTCACCGACGCAACCGTGGGCGCCCTCGGGGCGAACGGCATCGTCGGGGCGAGCCCCCTCATCGCCACCGGCGCCGCCCACGCGGTGCAGATGCGCGGCGGCTCCCAGGTCGCGGTCGCGTTCTTCGGAGACGGGGCGACCAACCAGGGCATGTTCCACGAGGCCCTGAACATGGCGTCGCTCTTTCGCCTGCCCGCTGTCTTCGTCCTCGAAGACAATCGCTACGGGGAGTTCACCGCCGTCGCGAAACACACGCGGGCCCCGAGCCTCGAAGCCCGCGCCGTGTCCTACGGCATGCCCTCCGTCACCTGCGATGGCAACGACGTCTGGGCCGTCTACGAGACCATGGGAGAGGCGGTCGAACGAGCGCGGCGCGGCGATGGGCCGACCCTCGTCGTCTGTGAGACCTACCGCTGGCACGGCCACATGGAAGGCGACCCCTGCGACTACCGCCCCGACGGAGAACTCGAAGCCGCAAAGGCGCGCTGCCCCATCCAAGGGTGGACCGCGGTCCTCGGCAAGGGAGACAACGACGACGCCCTCGAGGCCGATGCCCAACGTGCCGTAGAGGACTCCCTCGCGGCGGCCCTCGAGAGCCCCGAGCCGAGCGAAGAGCACATCGCGGACGACGTCTTCGCGCCGGACCTGCGCGAACTCTGGCAACCGCGCATCACAACCGGTGGGTCCCGCGAGATGAGCTGCTCGGAGGCTCTCCGGGAAGCGCTGCGCGAAGAGATGGAGCGCGACGAGCGCGTCTACCTCCTCGGCGAGGACGTGACCCGGGGCGGCTACTTCGCCGTGACTACGGGTCTCGTCGAGACGCTGGGAACCGAGCGCATCATCGACACGCCCATCAGCGAGTACGCCATCGTGGGCTCGGCGGTGGGCGCGGCGATGGCCGGGGCGCGGCCCGTGGCGGAGATCCTCTTCTCGGACTTCCTCACCTGCTGCATGGACCCCATCGTCAACAACGCCGCCAAGCTGCGCTACATGTCGGGGGGCCAGGTCCAGATGCCCCTCGTCGTTCGCACCCCCGGGGGCGCCGGCCTCGGCATGGCGGCGCAGCACTCGCAGAGCTTCGAGGCGCTCTTGACCGGCATCCCGGGCCTCATCGTCGTCGCCCCAGGCACGCCAGCCGACGCCAAGGGCCTGCTCAAGGCCGCCATCCGCTCGAACAACCCCGTCGTCTTCTTCGAGAACAAGATGCTCTACGCGGCTACCGGAAAGGTGCCCGAGGGCGATCATCTCGCGCCCCTCGGCGTCGGCCGGGTGGTCCGCGAGGGCGCGGACGTCACCCTCGTCACCGTGGGCGCAGCGCTCATGAAGGCCGAGGCCGCGGCCGTCGAGCTCAGCCGGGAGGGCATCGACGTCGAGGTGGTCGACCCGCGGACGCTGGTGCCCCTCGACTTCGAGACCATCGCCAAGAGCGTCATCAAGACGGGGCGCCTGGTGACCCTCGAGGACGCGCCCCTCACCCACGGCTTCGGCGGCGAGGTCGTGTCACGGGTGAGCGAGAAGCTCTTCGGCGCGCTGCGCGCTGCCCCGCGCCGCATCGCCGGGGCCGACGTACCCATCCCCTACGCCTCCGCCCTCGAGGGGCGGTGTCTGCCTGACGTGCCGCGGATCATCGAGGCCGTGCGCGGCGCCGTGAGGGCCTGACCCGATGACGACCGGACCCACGATGACCGAGCTCCGTTCGATGTCCCGGGGCGAGCTCGAGGCGCTCTGGACAGCTCCCCGAGACCTCACGCCGCCGCGCGGTCGCTACCGCGGGCACGTTCTCCTGCGCATCGACCACGCGACATCGCGGCGCCCGCTCTGGCGCTGGAGCGAGCGCATCGGCTTCGAGTGGTTCCCCTTCGGCGTCGACTTCGACCGCCGCCTCTGGTTCTTCTTCAGCCCCCAAGTGGCCCTGGGCCGCTTCGAGGTGCAGCCGGGCCCATCCCGGTGGCGCGATACCGAAGCGTTCGGCCTGACCTACGACGTCTCGAAGCTGCCGCGCCCCATTCGGGGCGCGCTCTACGACGAGGTGAAACCCCTCTCGAACGACACGGTACTCGGCATCGGCGGCATCAACGCCAGCCGCGGCGAGGGCGATCACTTCTTCTTCGCGCTCGAGAGGGCGTAGTGACCCCTTCGTACACGAATAGCCGACGCGGCCACAGAGGGCGCTCGTCGGGGACGCGGCGGTCTCGCGCAGACGTCGCGCCCGGAGGACTCCCTGCGACGAATCTGCGGCGCGCCTGCTAGGATGGGCTCATGCGGCTCCCTGCGACGGCCACCCTGACCGTCCTGACCCTCCTGACCCTCCTGGTGCTCCTGGGGCTCGCGGGCTGCGGCAGCTCGGAGGGGCTCGACGACGGCGGCGCAGATGCCGGCGATAGCTCGGCGCCCGACGCCACCAGCCCCGCGATCCTTCCTTGGCTCCCGGAGGGGCGACCGCCCGTCGTTGCGCCGCAGATGACGCCCTGTCCCGATGGCTGGGCCGAGCTGAGCGAAGGCAGCGCCGCCCGGTGCACGCCCTACCCGGACGGCCCGCCGGCGGCGTGCGCCCGCCCCGACGAAGCGCACTTCCCCGGGCAGTCCGGGTGCGAGCTGATCGGCACCGAGTGCGCGGTCGACGGTTGGCCCATGGAGATCCCTACGGGCCCCGCGGTTTTCCTGAGCAGCACGGCCCCCCTCGGTGGGACCGGGACGAGGGAGAGCCCGTATCGGACGCTGTCCCAAGTGGACCTGACGAGCCTAACCCCAGGCAGCACGCTCGTCTTCGGGACAGGAAGGTATGTCGCCGGAATCGTCATCCCCACGGGAGTGAGGCTTCTCGGCACCTGCGTCGGCGGCACGACGCTCACCTACACTTCCGGCACGGCGCGCGCGGTGCTCCGGGTTTACGCGCCGGATACGTCGGTCGCGAACCTGCGCATCGATGGCGGAAGCCGCCGCGGGGTGACGGTGGCCGGAGACGACGCGTCAGTCTCCTTCGAATCCGTCGTCATCGAAGGGGCCCAATTGACCGGCGTGTCCGTCACCGAGGGCGCGACCGTGACGATGACCGACGTGGCCATCCGGGATACGGCGGTCGCCGCGGACACCGGGCGCTACGGCCGCGCGCTCGTGGTGGAGAGCGGCGCGCGAGTGGAGATGCGACGTGGCGAGGTCGTCGGCGCAAGTGAAACAGCCGTCTTCTCCCTCGGTCAGGAGGGCGTAATGGAGAAACCCGAGATCCTGCTCGAGGATGTGCGGGTGGGTGACGTGCACCTCGACTCCCGGGGCGTCGCCCGGGCCGTCGCGGTCGAAGCGGGAGGACGACTCACTGTGCGGAGGAGCCACCTCTCGCGCAGCGCCCACACCGGCGTATTCACCTCGCACCCGGACTCGGAGATGACCCTCGAGGATGTCGTCGTCGAAGAGACCGGCGAGGTCGGGGTCTACGCCCGAGAAGGCACGCTCACGATGACTCGGACGACCATCTCGAAGAGCGTGCGGTGCGGCCTCGAACTCCAGGTGGCGGGGACCGTCGCGTCGGCGAGGGATCTCATCGTATTGGACACTACGGCGCCCGAGGAGGAAGGCCTTCCCCACCTCGGCGGGGCGTGCCTGCACGGGGGTCGACTGGATGTCGAGCGCAGCCTCTTCGCGCGCAACGCCGGCCACGGCCTCTGGACGCAGAACGACATCGCGCAGTCCCGCTTCGTCGACGTGGAGGTTCGGGCGACGAATCCCGTGACCTGGTCGACCGTGATGAACGGCCGCGGCGTGATGGTTCAACTCGGCGCGTCCCTGGAGCTCGAACGCGCCATCATCGAAGAGAATCAAGACGTCGGCGTCCTGGTCGCGGTTGGCGGAGCGTCGGTTCAATTCACGGATGTGGCGATCATCGATACTCAGCCACTGACCGACGGGCGCTTCGGCCACGGCCTCGGCGTCATCTACGACGCCGAGATCACAGGCACCCGGGTCCTCGTGGACCGCGCCCACGGATTGGGCGCCGACGCGCGGAGGGCCGGTGCTCACTTGACTCTGACCGACGTCGTCGTGCGGGACGTCATGCCCGCCACGTGCTCCGAGTGTCCCGGCCACGGAATCACGATTGGTGTCGGATCCTATGTTCAAGCAGACGTCGTGCTGAACCGCTTCTCCATCCTCGATTCAGGCACCTGCGGCGTGCAGCTCTCGAACAACGGCCGGATGGACCTGCACGACGGCGTCGTGCGCGGCCACCAAATAGGAGCCTGCGTGCAACAGGAGTACGAGCTCGGGCGCCTCACCGACATGGTCGCCTTCGACAACGATGCGAACCTCGAGGCCACGACTCTGCCCGTACCCGAGCCGATCGAAAGCATCGAGCCGGAAGCCCCCTGAGCGCCCGAGTCGCGGCCATGGGCTCGTTGCGGGATGTACTACGGACGAAGGAAGGGGACGGACGTCCCGGCGTGATGGCGCGAAGCGGACGCTCGCTCAGTCGTCCTTCTTGTCGCCGCTCTCGTCCTTTGCTTCATCTTGGCTCGCCGCCGGCACCACGTCCTCTTCGCCCTGACCCTGCGGGAGCCATTCGGGCTTGAGGCGCTGGACGACCATGTAGAGGGCCATCATCGCTGAGAAGATGGCCGCCCACTGGAGGCCGTAGGTGAACCACGAGAGGCCAAAGACGATGGCGGTCAAGAGGTAGGGTTCGCCCTGCACCTTGAAACGCGTGATGACGTCGAAGGCGATGAGGCCACCCATCGAGGCCAGGCCGATGATGGCGAAGTGCGTCCAGATCGTCGATGGGTCGTAGGTCGAAAAGAGCATCTGCTGCGCGTCCCAGACGCTCGTACCGGCCACCTCGGCGAGACGCGGCATCACGTCGGACTTGGCCAACTCGGCAACCGCATCCGCATTTTGACCGAGCTCGTCGACGAGGTGACGGCGCGCCAGGACGACTTTGTCGCCGTTCGCTTCGTACATCTCGCCGGCGATGAGGGCCCCGAGGGCCCAGCCGATGCCGCCCGTCGCGTTGACGTAGCCGAGGTACATGCCCTTACGCCCGGGGGGCGCGATGCTGGAGAAGTAGCGCATCTTGGTCGGGCTGCTCATCAGCTCGCCGATCGAGAAGGACGCGATGCAGAAGATGATCCACCAGCCGTTGTTCGACACGCCGAGGCCGTAGATCGCCGCGGCCGCGATGAGGATGCCCGACACCATCGCCGTCATCGACCGTACCTTGCCGGTGAGGAAGCCGATGGCGAAGGCCAGTGTCATGCACATGCCCGCGTTGATGTTGATCATGTGCTCGGGGGGCACGAGGCCATTCCAGGCCTCCGGCAACTCGGACCCAAAGAGGCCAAAGAGCGGAGCCACCAGGCCCTCGGAGAGACCGCGGCTATCGACCCAGTCGTCGATGTAGTTGGGCAGGAGATCGAAGAGCTGGAAGAACATTGCCCAGAAGCCCGAGAAGATGACCAAGAAGCCCATCAACCGCGGCTCGCAGATGCCGATGAACGATTCCCAGAGCACCTTGAAAGAAGCGAAGGTGTCGGTCGATCCATAGTCGTCGACTTTCTCCTGATCCGGCTCGTCGAAGGTCAGGAGCACGAGCCAGTTGACCGCGACGATGACGGCGCAGGAGATGAAGACGTAGCGCCAAGACATGAGGCGCATCGCGCCGGCGAGGTAGGGCCCGAGGAAGCCGCCGACGTTGACAATCTGATAGAAGACCGACCACCCGAGGGAGGCGTTCGACGCCTTGAGCTGGAGCGCGATGATCGGCTGAATGCCCGGCTTGAAGATCGCGGTGCCTAGGGCGAGCAGGCAAGCGCCCGCGAGGAACCATCCGTACACGTGGCCATGGCCCGCGACGTCGACGCTCGCGCCGGCGCTGGTCATCGCCCCGAGCTCGATGGCATAGGCCATCACCAAGTAGCCGGCGATCTTGACCGCGATGCTGATGCCGACCGTCACCTTGTAGCCGTAGCGGTCGGCGAAACCGCCGGTGAAGATGGGCACGAACGACTGCACCGCCGCCCACCAGGCGAAGATGATGCCCTTGTCGACCTGACTGAACTCGGGCCCACCGTCTTCGAGGGCCACAACGATGTAGAGGGCGACGACCGCGCGCAGGCCGTAGTAGGCCAGCCGCTCGATCATCTCCATCGAGTTGCCGATCCAGAAGACCCGTCCAAAGGCCCTGAATTGGTCGCCGAGACTTTGAGCTTGAGCGGTGACTGCCACGGATTTTTCGCCTGCCATACGGACCCCCCTAAAAATGGGCGCGCGGGACCGTAGCAGACGATGGCCGTCGCGGCATTCGGCCGCCATCAACCGCCGACCAGGGGCCAATACGAAGGCGACCTCGGGTGTGGGCCGGGGCGACGGCGTGCAACCTTTTCGCATAGGGCGGTACCAATGCCGCCATGCAGGGCCTCGGGAGCTTCGTATTGATCGCCGCGCTGCGACGCGATCGGTACAGCAAGGTTGTGAAGCGGGGCGTGAACCACGACCCGATCAATCCAGGGGGGCTGCGGAGCGGGGCAGTGCCTGCACGAAGCTTGACGAGACGTGTCGGCAGTCGTGGGGCCGCTGACGTCGACCCTTCGAGACCTCGGCGCGGAGCGTGCCTTCTCAGGCTTTGCCGCATCGTGTACGAAGCTCGGAATCGGCGTGCGCTCTTCACACGCACGCCTAAGGGGGGATTTGTGACTCGACTTACACTCGCAGGCATTCTTGCGCTCGTGCTCATCGCTTGCGGAGATGACGGCACACCGCCCGCAGATAGCGGCACGCCGACAGATACCGGCAGCGACACCGGGACCGCCGACACGGGTCCCGGCGCTGGCGAGACGATCAGCTTCGTGTTCTACGCAGCTGACGACGAGAGCGTCATCGAGGGCGCCACCGTCGGTTTCGTCGAGGCGTCGGGGACCCAGTTCGAAGGCGTCACCGACGCGACCGGCCGCGTCAGCTTCGACAACGTCACCATCGAAAGCGCGGCGGGCTATCTCACGATCGCAGCAGAGGGCTTCGTCCTTCAGTCCGGCGTCACGCGTGACGTGGACATGGTGCGCATCCGCGCCAACGACGATCGTGTACCCGTCTTCCTCCGGGTGCCGCCCGAGCGCGTCACGGTGAGCGGAACGCTGACCAATGTCGACGACCCCACCCACTACTTCAACGTGAGTGCGACCGGGGCGGCTGGCCAAGCCTCTCAGGGGCTAGGCCCAAACTACGAGGTGGAGGTGCCAGTCGGCGTACCCTTCACCCTAATCGCCACGGAGTTCTCGTTCATGAACTCCGCCGGCGAATGGAACCAGACCTTCTACGGAACCTCTATCGCATCCTCAGAGGCCGTCACCGCCGACACCACGCTCGACATCGACATGAGCGTCGACGTGCCTTACGAGACGGCGACCGGCACGCTCCCGCTCACCACCCCGGGCCACACCCTCGAGGATGCGACGCCCTACATCATCGTCGCGGGCGCGGATCCGAACATCGCGTCGTTCTTGGGCAGCCCCACACTCGTGACGGCGAGCGCCGACATGATGGCCTGGGACTACAACGTGACGTGGGCCGCGCCCACCGAAGTCCCGGAAATACAGACGCGATACCTGCTGAGCCGGGCGCCACTCACGTCCTTCGTCATCGTACCGGGACCACCCGCGGGTGGCACCCCAGACATCGTGTTCCTCGACTCCCCGGAGGTCGCCGAGCCCGCGTTCGGAGCCGCCAGCCCCCTGCACGCGCCCGTGCGCTACGCGTTCGACGAAGACGTGTTTACGGTGCTCGACGTGCTCAATGAAGAGACCGATGAGTTCGTCTGGTTCGTCACCGCCTTCAACGGTGTGCGCGAGATCGCCCTCCCTGAGCTCCCCCCATCGCTGAACGAAGACGACTACCTCCCGGCCTCGGGTATCATCGGCCGGATCCGCAGCTGCGAAGTGAGCACTGAGAACGATAGGTTCTGTCAACGCATCGCCAACTCCCGCATCTTCGACTACGAGCGCTGAGCAGCTTTGCATCGGTGACGCTCGAGCCGGCAGATAGAGCCCCTGTCCGAACGCGAGCGATCCGGGGGCGCTGGAAAACGGAGGCGAGGTCCACCGCCGGATCACGCACGGAGTCGGCGCTGGCGGGAAGGAGCACTCACTCACTCGGGCGAAAAGTGGCTACGAAAACGCCGCTGACGAGCCACGCGACGAGGGCGACGCCCATCAGGAGGAGCGTCTCTTGCCTCCCGGGCCCGCTCATCGTGCAGATGAGCGTCGTGACGGACGCCGCCGCGAGCAGCATGTACAGCAGGGCGCCGTAGAGGATTCGGTGCAGCGCCACGTCAGTTCTCCGCGAAGCGGGGGGCGGGAGCCTTCAGGATGCGCACGTAGAAGTAGACGGGCGCAGCCAGCAGGTTGCCCACGAAGAGAATCACCGCCCACAGGAGGCGCTGCTCCATCGGCAGACGCTCGTCGCGGAGCGCGTGCACCGCGTAGCCGACGGTCAATGCGAGGCCGAGCAGCGTCGTCATGCCGTGCACCGCGATGACGTAGTGGAAGGATTCGAAGAGCCACTCGCCGCCGAAGAACATCACGCAGATGAAGAGCGGGATGTACACGAGGGGCCAGACGCTCATGGCGCCGAGGACGCCGAGGCCGATGTTCTTGGGCGTGTAGTTCATGGGCACTTCCATGTCCCTCGTCTTCGCAACAGGCGTGCCTAGCCTCGCCACTGAAGAAAGGCATGAATTTGGCGCCCCGCGCGGGGCGCCACACATCACTGGTGCGTCACGCCTTGGGCGTGCTGCCCACATACGGCGAACACCTCTCGGTGGACCCCAAACTCCGGGCGGGAGAGGCGACCCGGGGGATCGTCATCGGGCGCATCGCCGACCAGGGGCCAATACGAAGGCGACCTCGGCCGTGGCCCGGCGCGACGACGTGCAACCTTTTCGCATTCGGCGGTACCATCCCCACCATGCAGGGCCTCGGGAGCTTCGTACTGATAGCCGCGCTTTTTGCCCTCCCCGCTTGTGGCTCCGAGACGGACGGGCCTGCGCCGGAGGGGCCGCCGCCGGTGTCGTCTGTGACGCCGAGGACACCGACGACACCAACGACACCAACCGAGGCCCCCAAGCCCGACGACAGCATCCCAGAAGGCGCGACCGACCCCTCACCGAGCACACCCGTGGGGGCCCCATCCGAAGCGGAGCGGCGATGCTCCGCCGACGCCGAATGCGCGCTGGCCCCCGACGAGTGCGGGTACGACGTGGGCGTGCACCGGGACCGGAAGGCCGCCTACGAAGAACGCATGGCAGCGCGGCGAGCCCGGCCGCGCTGTGAACCCCGTATCGGCGCCGAGGGTCCCTGGGACGAGTTGGCCGCGTTCTGCGCCGACGGGCTCTGCGACGCCATCGGCGCCGGACGCCGGTGTGCTTCGCACGGAGATTGCGAAATCGTCGCCGGTCCGTGCTCCCAGGTCGCGGCGGTCAACCACAGCACGGCTGACGAGGTGCGGCGCGAGTTCGGTCGCCGGGTGAGGACGCGGACCTGCTCTGGCCTCGCCCACGCACCGCCGCTGGTTGCCCGATGCGAAGACCACGCCTGCGTGAGGGTCGACGTCGGCATGGCCGAGCTTCGCAGGGGATGCCGCGACGCGAGCCAGTGCACGGCCATCCTCGGCGTATGCAATGCCTGGAAGGTCGTGTCTAGGACGCAGCTTCGTCAGGCGGAGCAAACGTTCGCAGCAGAGGCCGCCGGAGTCGACTGCAACGACCAGGAGACCGCGGACCCACCCGAGGTCGCCTGCGTCAACGACTACTGCGTTCCTGCACCCTGAGGCAGGTGCGCCTCAGGCGGCGCGCTCGTCGCTCCACAGGTCCTCGGCGAGGCGGTCCACGAGGGCCACCGCGGCCTCAGCGGTCGGAACGCCCGCCACCCGAACCAGGTCGGCGTCCGGCGTGCACTGCATCTCAGCGCGCAACTCGATGACAGCTCGGGATCGGGCCCGCCGTACACCCGCGCGCTCTTCGTCGGTCAAGCGAGTGTCGATCCACTCGGCGATCTCCCATGAGAGCGCGGCGTGACGAGTCTCGTCGTCAGCGATGACCGTGAGGGCCTGGGAGACCTCGTCGTCGCCGGCGGCGGCCGCTTGGTGGGTGCCGATCAGCGCGCCGAAGGTCTCCCGAACGCAACCCTCGGTCGCGTTGTCGAGGGCGATCTCGTAGAGCGAGCGCACGGGCTGAGGCGCTACGACCACCGGGGCCGGCTCGGCTCCAAAACGCCGGGCGATGCGAGTCATCGTCACGGTGTGGCGGACTTCGTCCTCGGCGGCCTCGCGGGCCGCGCGCACCAACTCGAGGGGCGCGCCGTGAGCGTGAAGCTCGTGGGCGAGAACCTGGAACGCGGTGACCGCGCTCTCCTCGAGGTGGGCGATCTCGGCGAAGAACGCCGCGACCTTGGTCTTGCCGTCAGCGCCTCCCGCATCGGCGAGGCCGACCGGACGCCGCCCGACGCAAACCCCCGGGGTGCTGCTCGTGACCTCCGAGTGCAGCACGGTGATCTCCGCGCTCGGGCTCACGTGCAGCAGGTAGGTCGTCGTCTCGACGGGGTCGCAGTCGGCGGTCATTTGCGTGCCAACGACCTCCCAACCATCCTCGAGCTCGCGCACCGCTCCGGCGGATATGTCGGTGCAGCTCACGTTGTAGCCGGCGTGCCACGCGACGAGGACCGCCTCCTGGGCCGTATTCACATCGCCGAGGAATGTGCTGATCTCGGCGGGGGTTCCGTAGCGGGTGACGGCGTCGCCATCGCTCGTGACGAGGTGGTTGCCCGGGACCATGGAGCTCTCGTCCAAGGCCGCCTCGCAAGCGGGGCGGTCGGTCGCGGTCTCGCAACGGGTACCGACCTCATCGGTGAGAAAACCCTCACCAACGAAGAATCCGTAACTCCATGCCGCGAGGTAGTCGTAGTTCGTCACCGCCGGGTCGATCTCGTGGACGACCTGCACGCGGCCCATGGCATCGCAGAGGGGCGGGAGGAAACCGTCCTCACCGGGATTGGTCGGAAAGTGCGAATCCGCGCAGCCCGCAGAGAGCGCCAGACCCGCGGCGAGGGAGGCTCCGGCGAGGCCGCGGAAGTAGCGACCGAGGGTCGTCGCGCGGTTCTTGCGGATGAGCCGCTGGAGGACGCCCCGGGGCGACGGCGCGGAAACAGACGGAACTGCGCGGGCGGCGCGAGAGGTGGCCGAACGATGGGTCATGGACGCAGTGTCCCGCAACCGCTGTGCCAATGCGATGGGTGAAATTGCCTAGAAATTTGAGGCCTGTACGACACACGGTGGCACACACCTCACCCCACCGGATGGGGTCAGCGGGCGCCCCGGGGCGCCCGCGGCTCGCTCTGCCCGAAGGTGGGAGGCAGGCTTTGCAACCAGCTGCGAACGGCAGGGTCGTTCGGCCACGACCGGCCGAAGCCGACGCTGCCCCGCACGGCGGCCCGGTCGAAGCTCATCTCCGCGGGGTTGCGCCGCGGGAAATGCGTCTCGACGAAGAAGGCTCCCGGTCGAAGGGAGAGCTCGCCCCCGGCCTGCACCGGGTGGGGCGCGATGGTGCCCTCGGGCGTCACCGTGAAATGAAACTCGCGGACCATCTCGCCCTCGTTGCGAACCCGGCAAACGTACGCACCGGGATGCTCGGTCAGGTTGTAGCGGTCGGTCGAGAGCAGATCGCTCGCCTCGGAGTTCTGCGGCCCCCAAACCATCTGCGGTTTGACCCACATCAGGCGCCACGAATAGTGGGTGCTCTCGCGCGTATTGCCCTGTCGCTGAACGTCCGTGATCCGGATGTCCGAGATCGACTCGATCGCCTGATGGCCGTCGACGTTGAGCTCTGGGACGGCTTCGCCATCGAGTCTGCAGCGCCACGAAGGGTCACGGTAGTTGGTGTCGTCGTTGGCCAGCGTCGCCCAATAGTAGAAATACACCTGACCTCGTGGCTCGGTCCGGGAGGGGTCACGAAGCCAGACGTAGGAGAGACCGAGGAGGTCGTCGCCCCGAACCTGATACCGGGGCGAATAAATCTGCCGCCGCCCGACGGTGCGATCCCAGGACCAATACCGGCCCACCGGCACCCGCAGGGTGCGCACGAGCGTCTCGGTCTCGGCGGAGTCGTCGACGAAGGTCACATCGACCTCGACATCGCCGTGAGCCGTCAGCTGAACATCATCACGGTTCCAGCAGCGGTCGCTGAGGCCCGTGCGCCAGTCCCCTTGGCGAGACTGGAGAGGGCAGCGAATCTCCGCCAAGGTACGACGTCCCCTCCGCCATCGGATCTTCACCGCATCCCCCGCCTCGACTGCACCGAAGAAGCGCATGCGGATCATGGGATGGTAGTTCACGTCGGAGGGCTGGTTTCCTCCGCGGCTCTGCACCTCGTTGTCGAGCTGGATCACGAGGAAGCCGTCGTCGAAGATCGGCGCATCCTGAGCGGCGGCGACCGGAGCCTGAGTCAGGACAAACAAGCAGCCCAGGAGGGACAGAAGAGACAGCGGAGACGAGGGGATGAAGTGGGCACGCATGGGCGACACGAAAACACGGCCGCCCATGCCGAGCAATGGCTGTGATTGATGATGCGTCAGGCGCCGCCCACCTGAACGGTGAGCCCGGTCGTGCCCTCGCCCGTGCACGCGCCAGACATCAACGACATCCCGAGGCAATCGCAGGTCAGGTCTTCGAGGCACGCATCGGGCAGCGGCAAACACTGGTAGGTGTCGGGGTCCTCGGTGTCCGAGAGGGTTTGTTCGCAGTACTCGTTCAAGGATGTGCAAAGACCCGCGTCACCGCACTCGTGGCAGGGAGCCGGGTAGGCCTCGAGCCGTGACCACGTGCCGCCGGTGCAGAGCAGCACATTGCAGTGTCCGCAGGGGTCGGCGGGGCACTCACCGCAGTTTTGCCCTTCGACGGGGCAGGCCGTGCCTTCGGCAGCAGTGGGGTCCGCGGGACACGCGGGCATCGCCCCGTCGGTGCTCCCGTCCCCGGGTGTCGCGTCAGGGGTCTCGGCGTCAGCGCCGGAGTCCGCGCCTCCATCGGGCAGCGAGGAGTCGACATCGGCATCGGTGTCCCCGCCGTGACTGTCGCTGCAGGCTGAAACGGGAACGAGAACGAGAACGAAGAGGCCAACGAACAAGAAAGAAGTGAGCAGTACAGGGGGGCGCATGAGTTCTCCGTGTGCCGGATGGTGCCAGATGGGCGGATGGGCTCGGCGTACGCAACGAGCGTGCCACGGGCGACGACAAATCCATTGGAGCGCACTCCCGCCGCGCGCTAAAGCGCCGTCGTGCTTCGGGGTTACATCCTGCGCTACCTGGCGGTGGTCGCTTTGGGAGGGTCGACGGATACTGCCCGAGGCGACGTCCCGGCGCCGCTCCGGCCGTGGGTCGTAAAAGCCGCAGACAAGCGGGTGATCACGTCGGGGTTTTCGACTGTCCACGCCGACGACGCGGCTCACCTGCATCGCCTCGCGTACCTCGCGGTGATCTCAGTGCCAACGATCAACGACGACGACGTCGCGGGCGTGCAAGAGACCTTCGAAGAGAACCGACTGCCGCGAACGGAGGCCCAAGCATCGGTCGGCCTGACCTCGCGCCTTTCGTTGGTAGCCATTGTCGTGGCCTCGGCCGCCGGCGCGGTTTTTTATGCGGGCCAGTCGAGGAGCCCAGCCGACGATTCGACCGCAGCCGACGAAGGGACACAGGAAACGGAGGAGACAGCCCCGGACCTCGAAGAGCTACTCGGCATGGACGAGCCTGCTCCACCGGCCCACCTCCTCGATCCGATCTTCGGCGAGGCGCTGCCCGACTTCGTCGTGGCCCTCGACCGAAAGTCCTCGGGGGAAGAGCGCCCCGCCCCGGACGACGTAGCGAGCGCCCGGACGCGGCTCCTCGACGCGCTGCGCGCCGACGCCCCGGACCTCGTCGAGCCGATGGAGGCACTCCTCGAGGCGACCGAGGGCTACGTCGACCGGGTGGACGGTTACGACGACATGCGGTGGACCAACGAACTGGTGCTGCTCCATGACGCCCTCGAAACCGCCGACGTGCCGTACTACGTCGACGCGACGCTGCGCGAAAATACGCGGACCGGGCGCCGCAGGGTCCTCGTCTCGACCTGGGACGTGCGCCGGCGCCGCGTCTTTCGCGCCGGCCAAGCCCGGGTGCGCGCCCTCGACATCACCCGGCGCGACAACCTCAACTTTCGGCGCTCGCTGCTGGGGTATACGCGGCCTGAGATCCGCGGCGCCCTCATCGTGATCGATCGCATCGAGAGTTTCCTCATCGAGCAGGTGCTGCCCTCGGTGAACGACGCCAATGATTCGGTGATCGTCCGCGACTACGCCGACGAGACCGATACCGCGTGGGTGACCCGCTTCGAGCAATGGGCTCACGAGGACCTACGCCGCGAAGCCGAGCGCATCGTCCTGGACGAAATGGGGCATGCGCGCGGCCTCGAGGCCTTGGCCGGGGCGATCGTCGCGCGCCGAAACGGCGTGGTGGCCCTCAGCAACTCCCTCGGGAGCTCGGTCTCCCTGCGGGAACCAACCCGCTACGAGTACGACCTCAGCGACGTGCAGTTTCCCGAAAGCGCGGACCACATCGCATTGCGGCACGTCCGCGAGGCGGAGCTGGAGCTACACACCCCAGATGCCCGCGAGGCCTATCGCGTGCTCGTCGATGCCCGGGCGCTCTCGGTGGCGGAACACGAGGTCCAGCACCGCCTCGACTACGAAGCGGACCGTTTGATCGACGTGCCGGTCCAGCTCAACCAGTACACGGGCAACACCGGCGCCCTCGAACACGTCAACCGCCGGGCCGAACGGGCCAACGCCGAGCTCTCCGCCTACCTCTGCCAGATCGCGACCCGACCGGCCCTCGCCTGGACCTCGCTAGTCCACGTGGCCTCGTTCATCATGAGCCGACCGAGCTGGGGTATGCCCGAGGCCTACGCCGCCGTCGCGCTCTTCGAGGGCCTGGCCGACGAAGCGGGCATCGCCCACGGCCCCCTCATCGCCCGACGCCGGATCGACCGGGGGGAGACGGCGCGCATCTACGGAGAGCTCCGAGCGCGAGGGACAGAAGACCTCGCCGGCCTGGCTCGGCGCACCTGGGCCTCGCTCTATGGTGAAGAGCTGGTGGATATCCACCTCGAGGAGTGAGCAAGCAATGATCGATGAACAGATCGAAGCCTTCCTCGCGGGCGGACCCCACGCCGTCGTCGGCGCCTCCCGAGACCGCCACAAGTATGGAAACAAGGTCCTGCGCTCCTACCAGCAGGCCGGTATGCCCGTCTTCGCCGTCAATCCCCGGTTCGACGAGGGCGACGAAGTCGAAGGCGCCGAGGCTCGGGGAAGGCTCGAGGATCTCCCCGAAGCCGTGCACGGGATTTCGATCATCACGCCACCGGCGGTGACCGAACGCATCGTCGAAGAAGCGGTCACCCTAGGCATCGCCCACATCTGGATGCAGCCCGGGGCCGAGAGTCCGATCGCCATCGAACGGGCCGAGGCGGCGGGCATTTCGGTGATCGCCGGGGGAGCCTGCGTCCTGGTGCGCCTTGGTTTCCCCCGAGGGTAGGCGACGCTCCCGCTCATCACACCCGCTGCACTCAGTGTTCGACGACGGTGGATACCGACAACACCGAGAGATACCCTCGGCTCCAGTCCATGTCGCAGATCACGACGATTCGGTTCGCGGCTCTCACCATGACGGTGGTCCTCGCCGCCATAATGCTCCCAGGGGTGGTTCACGCCGACGACGAGCCGGAGCCTCGGGGCGTGGTGGTGACTGTCGGCGAGGGCGACGGGGCGGTCGCCCTCGAAGCGGCCCGCGAAGCTGGGGGCGCCGTGTGGCGACCCGCCGCCATCACCGCCGTCGCCCCGCCGCCGGTCCCGGGGCCCGATGCCGCGGTGGAGGCGCTCCGGGGCTTCTATCTGGACGCGGACTTCTTGCGCTGCCTTTCGCAGCTCAGCGATCGCACCCTGGACCGCACGGCGTTGCTCTCGAACGGTCACCTAGATGCGGCCGCCGCAGTCGGCATCTATGGCGGGGCTTGCGCCCTCGGCGCCGCAGACACCGACCTGGCGGCGTCCCTGCTCCGGGAGGTCGCCGTCGCCGAGCTTCCGGCGACCGCGGCCCTCGAGGTCGTGAGCCCCGACGTGCAGCGCGTCGCCGAAGAAGAGCGGCGGGCGATCGCGGAAGCCGATCGCGTCACCGTCCGGGTCACGTCACAACCCGCCGGGGCGGCCGTCGCGGTCGATGGAGGCGGGCGACGGTGCGCGGCGACACCCTGCGAGCTGTCGTTGACCCCCGGCGAGCACGTATTCGTGGTCGAAGCGCTGGGGTTCGCCCGGCGCACGGAGCGCCGCGACATGCGCGAGGACGCGTCCCTCGAACTCGCCCTCGACCCGGCACCGAGTGACGTCGTGACGAACCAGCTCGCTCACGCCCTCGGCCGCGAGGTCCCGCCCGACGACGCCCTCTTCGTGCGCGCTGCATCACGGGCCTTCGGGGCGCGCCTGGTCGTCCTCTCCTTCGAGCGCGGGGGTCGTCACCACGCGGCGCTCTACGATCGCGCCAGCGGCCACATCGTCGCCGAAGCCTCCGTCGCCGATGACGAGGGCCCCGAGGTCGCCGTGGGCTCGGTCGTCAACGAGTGGCGCGGTCAGACCGAATCGACGCCGTTCTACCAACACCCGCTCTTCTGGATCGCCACCGTCGGCGCCGCGATCGCTGCGGGCGTCATCGTCTTCCTCGTCGTCGCCCCGCCGGATCCCCGCCATGACATCGTATTCGGCAACTAGACACCGCAATATGCTCATCGCGTTCGTCGCGCTCATTTCGAGCGCGTGCACCGCGCAATCGATCGAGGAAACGCAAGGCCTCGTCATCGCCGAGGGCGCTTCCTGTTCGAGGGCCGCCGACAGGGGCGTGACCGTCAACCACTACCACGCGGTGCTCTTCAACTTCACCGGCTTCGACGAAAGCGGCAACGACCCCCCGTGCGCAAGTTGCATCGCGACCGGGCGGTGCCCGGTGGTGGCCCAGGAGTGTGCTTGCATGCGGCCCCACCCTCCGACGACGGGGTTCATCAACCGGAACCTCAGCGGGCTGCACTTCACGGATGTCGTCCCCGACAGAGCCTATTGCATCGCCCTCTTCGCGGTAAATGACACCACGAGCACGACGGGCCCCGACGACCCGTCCCATTCCTGCGACTGCGTCGCCCAGTCGCCGACGGCGGTGGTCGAGGCCTGCGGGTTGAGCCCCTTCCCCGGGCGGATCGAAGAGAATGCCGGGGCGATCTTCGTCCCCCTCGATTGTGGAGAGGCGTGCCCGTGGTTCATGCCCTGACCCACGACGAGAAAACCCCGCGGCCGAAACCGCGGGGTTGTCAGAGAGTGAGTAGCTAACCGTCAGAGACGAAGGTTGCAGCTCGTCTCTGCCCAGCGCCCCATGAAGTGCCCACCGGTCTCGGGCCCGGGGATGCCCTCGCGGTACTCCCCACCGAGCACGCCGACCTCACCGTCGCGAACGATCCAACGACCCCGGAAGTGACCGTCGGCGTACTCGCCCTTGAAGATCCCCCGGAACTCGCCGTCCGCGTTGATGTACTTGCCGAAGAAGACCCGGCTTTCGTCCATGCGCACACCGTAGATACCGCGGACGTGTCCCCGGAGTTCCCCGTCCTCGGAGACGACCCGACCGATGAAGCGACCGCGCCCATCCTCGACCTTGTGCCACCGACCCATCAAGAAGCCGTTCTGGCAGACGTCGACCGGCCGCGCCTGGGCGACGGCGACCATGCGGTTTCCGTCAGCGTCCGAGGAGAGCTCCCGAGGTCCGTCGAGGAGGCTCACCACCGGAACGCGCAGGAGCCCGCCCTCGGAGCCGAGGGGCCCGGGAAGGTCGGCGATGTAGGTGAGCACCAAGGGCTCAGGGGCTGTGGGGTTCGGGTCGATGATCGACACGACGACGCCGTCGTTGTGGGGCAGGGTCGCCGAGGTGAACGGCAACACCTGGGGGTTGTGGCGAGGCAGGAGGTTGTCCGTCGGGCCCTCGAAGCGGATCGTACGCCGCACGAGGATCGCGCCGCGATTGACGACGAAGGCGCCGCTCCAGTCGTGGGGCACTTCGGCTTCTGGGTTGCCGGGGAACTGGCCCCAGGCGATGGCGACCCGGACATGCGCCGCATCGGGAGCGGCGCGGAGAGCGACCACTTCGCCGTCGATCTCCATGGAGTCGGTGACGGGCAAGTCCGGCTCGAGGAGCTGAAGTGATTCGAGCAGATCGGGCTCACCAAACGCGGGCAACGCCGGCTCCATGTCGTAGCCGCCGTTCTCCATTTCGAGGGCCGAGCTGATCGCCCCCTCCTCGGCGGGATCGGTTGCGGCGGCGCAACCGATGAAAAGGAAACAGGTCAGGGTGAAAAGCGTTCCAGTTTGCATATTCGTCATGTCGTCTTCGACCTCCTGAACCCGTACTTCGCAAGGCCCGTGCCCAGCCTCTCACGGCAAAAACTCGTGTGATTTCATGCACCCCCAGGTGTAGGGAAAAGTCCCCGCTGGTGCGCCTGGCCCGTAGGGTCGACCCTACAGGGCCCCGTGACTCCGAACCGCTATCGGCTGATCCGCACCATCGCCAGCGGCGGCATGGCCCATGTGTATGAGGCCGTCGCCCAGG
>QMMC01000082.1 GCA_003647065.1 Deltaproteobacteria bacterium
GCACCCCCAACCACGCCTGCTTTGCCTGAGTAGAGCCAACTGTCGTTGAAATGGTGGTCTCCGATGGACCTTGTTGGTGGTGGTACTAACCGGGGATGATTCCGGCTCCGGCAGGGGGCGTCTGCTCCGCTCCTAACATTCGCAGTTGCCCGAGTGGTGTCGCGACAGCGCTGGGATCCTTCCGTACCGCATGGTGGACGTGGCTGCGCACGGGCCTCCGCATCCACCCCACCGCCGGAACCTCACACGCGCACTGAGCGCTCCGCCTTTGATTTGGGGATGGGCGTGACGCGCCCCCTGTCGGCTGACGTGAAGAGGGCTCTGATCACCCCTATGAAGAGAAACGGATTCGCAGGGCCTGGTGCACCTGCTCGAGAATTCGTTTCACATCAGGCCCGTCGTGCGCTCGAGGAGCCTCCCCCCCAAGCACGCCGTCATCGCGCTCAAACGCGCTCGCCTTCCCCTGATCGTGTCACCTCGGACACCGCCTAATGGTCGAGGAGAGCGGTCGGGAGCCCGTTCAGTCGCTCTGCCAGTTTGTAGAATCTCAGAAAGTAGAGCGCTGCCTCGATGCGCATGATGCCGAGGCGTTCCTGGACCGCGGCCGGAAGGCTACATGCATTCCAACTCGCAAGTCCCTTCCGACACTGTGAGATCCAAACACGTGCCCTGGGCGCACGGAGTGCCATTGAACATACACGACTCGCCGAGGAGTCTCAGAGGCCGGCAGAAGCTGTCGCTCGTGGCGATCGCTAGGTCGATGCGAGTGCAATGCGAACCCGGACGACACGCGTTGAAGACATCCACACCGCACGGCTCGGTGTCGTCGAGTAGCGGCTCACACATCCCCCAAGCGGAGCCATCGTCGATGACGCAGTAGTGTCCGCCGGCGCAACTCTGCGGCATCGAACGGAAGCACGGCTCGCCGGGGCCGACCCGAGTGAGGCAGACGCTTCCTCCGCCGAGGTCGTCCGTCTCTCCGCAAACCAGTCCGTCGACGCAGTCTGAGGCCCGTTCACAGGGGTCGCCCACATTCGCCGACCCGTTCTTCGGGCCGCAGGCCCCGTCGATGCCCGCATCCGCGTCTGCTCCGTAGCATCGCAGGTCCGGTCGGCACGGCATGCCAGGATAGGAGCACGCCTCACCCTCGTCGCGAGGTCGTATGCACGAATTGCCCAGGAGCGGGCAGACCAGGTCGGCCTCGCAGAGGGTCGTTGGCCACGAGCAGTAGTCCGTTTCGCCTGCGTATGGAGTACAGGTTCCGCCACACGTCGGTTCTTCGCCGCAATAGGACCCTACGCCGCATTCGCTGTGATGCAGGCAGGGCCCGCCGTCGTCGACCAAGCCGCGAACTGCTGCTTGGCATGCCGGGTCGTCTCGCATGAATTTCTCGGGGCCCTCTGTTCGGCACACGTGGCCAGCCGCGAGTCGATCGAGGCACAGTTCCATCAACGCGTCGTCAAGGACCAGGGTTCCCTTTTCGGCGCCGAGGGTCCACTGGTAGACCAAGTTCCGCGCCCAATGCCGATGGCTGTCTTCGCACCAGAGCGTTTGGTAGGTGGGCTGGTTGTTGTCCCAGCAGTGCGAGTAGCCCGCGCATCTGGCCGCCGCCAGGCGCGTCGGGAGAGTCGCGAGGCCACCGCTTCCATCGCAAGCGAACGCACCGACGAGCAAAGAGAGAGCGATGATCTCGAGGGCTGCGCGACGGAAAGTCATGGCCCCCACCATCCCACGAAAGCGTTGCACTGGAGGCGAGTTGTCACGATGATACGGAAGATATGCAACCAGCTTCCGAGGCCTCGGCCGCAGGGTCGTGAGCTATGAAGCGTCCTCTGATCATCCCACGGTTGCCCTTGATTCTTTGTCTTGGGCTCGTCGCGTGCCTTGGCCCCGAAGACGGCGAGGATGAAGTTGGCAGCCGTACCGCAGCGCTGATCCCGCCCGACGTCTTTGACGGCGCGGTTGTCCCGACGGCGGGGCATGCGGGCTGGACGGGGGGCGGTTTCGATGTGTCCCCAGACGGCGCGGCCACCTACCGAGTTCCCATCGTGGTGCCTACTGGAAGGGCGGGCCTCGCGCCTTCGCTTTCTCTCAAGTATGACAGCAGCCGTGGCAACGGCATCATGGGGGTCGGCTGGTCCGTTGCTGGCCTGTCGGCCATCACCATCTGCCCCGAGTCGCCGGCCGCCCGCTGGGGCGCAGATTTCTCGGGCAGGAAGCTGTGCCTCGATGGGCGCGCGATCGCCGGGGACCACGTCGAAGGGGACCCCTATACGCGCGTCGAAGAGTTTTCGAACATGCGTGGCGGGCGATATTTTCGCGTCTACCCTCGCGATGGCCGCATCCTCGTCTTTGGCGATTCGGACGGCACGAGCGCTGACGCGGAAGTGCGATTCATCACGCCCGAATACGCCACGCGTGAATACGCCTGGTTGCTGAGCCGGATCGAGGACCGTCACGACAACGCGATCGAGGTGCGCTACGGCCGTCGGACCTGGGGCGAGGCGCTCGTCTTTCGACCGGATGAGATCCAGTATGTGTCGAGGCCAGGCAGCGCCGGCCGGCGGCGCGTGCGCTTCGAGTACGACGACGCGACCCGGCCGGATCCCATCACCATCAATGTTCACGGCGTGCCGACGGCGCAGCCGAACCTCCTCGAGCGCGTGGTCGTGGAGTACCTCGATGCTCCCGGCCTGCCGTCCGAGAGCGCGCAGACGATCCGCATATACGAGCTGTCCTACGACGTTGGCGAAGTCACTCACCGCAGCAGGTTGACCTCGGTCACGGAATGCGACGGTGGTGGTGTCTGCCGGTCGCCAATCGAGATGGGGTACAGCTCTCCCTCGCCGCTGCTCGAAGATGTTCGGGATGAGGATACGGGGATTACGGCCCCTCGCCCATTCACCACGGGGAACCAGCTTGCGCCCGACGGGATCGAGGCAACGCGAGTAACGACTCAAGACCTGAGCCGCGACGGCCGCGACGACCTGCTGATCGCACAGCGGCGCAGGCCTGGATTCGACGCGGCGGTCGCATGGGCCGTGGCGGAAAACCACCGCCATGCCGGTTGGAAGGAGGGCCCGACGGACCTGCCGTCCAACTGGGCGGTGAGCCCGGCAGACCTCGACCTCGATGGGTTCCCCGAGGTGATCACCGCCTACTACGGTGAGTTGGGTACTGCACACACGGAGGTTCGTCGTCTGACGCGTCTCATCGACGAGCCGACGGCATATGACGACGCCGGAAGTCGCCTCGCTACTTTGCCGGCATGCGAAGGTCTCTGGGGAAGTGCGGCTCTCGGATCTCGCTTCGCTATCGCTGACATGACCGGCAGCGGTGTACCTGACCTGCTATTTGCATGCTCCGGTTCGGAGTGGGCGGTCCACCGGCATCGCGGAGTGAGCTACTTCGACTACGGGGCGACGGTCACGTTTCCCGGGAGTGAGACGCGGGACAACTACAAGTTGGTCGACTACGATGGCGACGCCCGCGCGGAACTCCTGGAGCCAGACGGCGACGGGTGGTGTGAGGGGGAGTTCCCCGGAAACGTCACGAGGTGTTGGGAGCGAAGCGACATCCAGCCGAGTGGGATGCCGACGAGTGTGATCACTGGTTCCGGCGGCCACGTAACGGTTTTCATCGACGCCAATGGTGACGGCTTGTCGGACGAGGTCGGCTTCACCGACGAGACGAACGGCATCCGAATCCGCATGAATCATGGAGGCGGTGATTGGGGGGGCTGGAAAAACGGACTCGCCGCTGGATCCTATTTGCCCTGGGGTTGGGATGGTGCCGGCTACAAGCTGCTCACGCTCGCGAGTATCAAGCCCGGTGATTTCAACGGGGACGGACGGCAAGATTTCGTTCTGCTCTTCCACGATGAAGACCCGCGTTGTTCGGGGGCTGGCGAAGGCGAAGTAGAGCCGCCTCCGGCCGATGTCGATGCTCCGCCGGCGTGCATCCATCCGCCGATCGGCAGAGAGATGGTGCTCTACCTGTCACGCGGCGAGAGCTTCTTTGCGACACAGTTCGGTGCGCCGTTCGACCCTCACTGGGCGTTCGCCTGGCCGCCTGCTGGAGTTGCAGATGACATCCGGGGGAAGGGCTTCTACGGCTGGCCCACGACCACCGTCGGCGACACGGACGGCGATGGCCTCAATGAGCTCATCATTCCGGGCGACCGCGAGAACGCTAACTTCCTGATTCGCCGTCACATCGACGAAACCCCGGACCTGTTGGTGACGGTCCAGCGCAGTGGCGGTACCACAGGCTTCATCGAATACGGCAACCTGCGCGGAGAGGACCCGACCGCGGGCGAGACGGCAACCAACGACGCGTATCGAATGGGGGCGGGCTGCTCCTACCCGCACCGCTGCGTCAACCAAAGAAGCCCGGTCGTCGAGCGCTTCGTGGACGAGCTCCACCACGGCTACCGGTACTTCTACGAGGATGCGCGCTCGGATGTTCGCACTGGACGGTGGCTCGGTTTTCAGCGCATGTGGGTGGTCGGCGAGGATGACCTCTCGGTCCGGGAGGTCGAGTATGCCCCTCATGAAGATGACGCAGGCCGCCCGATCAGCCGAGCGAATCCAGAAATCGTGCGAGAGGTATTCAGTGTCCCCGCGGCCGATTTCTCCCAGACGCACATCGAAGAGACGGTTTACGAACACTCCGACCATGTCGTGCTCGATGTCGACCACCGGGTGCTTCGGAGACGGCGAGACAGGCAGTTCGATGTCGAGCGCTGGATTCACTCATGCGTGAGCGGTGGCGCGGCGCATCCGTCTTACTGCTTGCCCGCCCATCTATCGGGACTCTCGCCGTACCAGGAGAGCGAGGAAGTGTATTCGTACGACCAATACGGTTCCCTCGACCACGCGACCACGTCCGTGGGCATGCTCATCGAGAAGACGGTTGATGTCGTCTACGACCCGCCGCGGGAGCCCCACCTCTATGGATTGCCGGCGACCGTCACGGAGAGCCACGCCGACCATGATGATAGTCCGACCAATCGATCAACCCGAGCCACGGGCTTCGAGTGGTCGACGCGCGGAGGTCTCCTGGAGCGCAGTGTCGACCCTGGAGGCGCGAATGAGCTTCGTACCGTCTACGCACTGGGCGAGGACGGTCAGGTTGATTCCATCGCGCTCCAAGACGGCACCGGTACCTTCGAGCGCTCGACTGCCTTTGGCTATGACGGGGACCGAGTTCACGTCGAGAGAATCGACGAAGGTCCCTCCGGCGCCTCCCACACTACCTGGCGGGCGGTTCACCCCTTCTTCGACCAGGTTGTCTACACTCGGGATCTGGTCGGCCGTGAGACACGAACCCGGCTCGATGGGTTTGGACGGCATCGGGAAACCCTCGTCGATGGCGTCTCCCGCGGCACCACTCGGTATCGGGGCACCGGCGACGACTGGATGCACATCGAGAGCCTGCCCGCTGCGGCGGTGGGCACTGCCACCATCATCGACCGGTTGGGCCGAACCCACGCGGAGCTGACTCAGGCCTTCGGCGACGAAGATACTTGGATTACTCGTCGATATTCCTATGACGGTTGGGCGAGACCGAGCACGGTCTACCATCCTCACTTCGCGAGCGACCCAGAGAAGGAGTCGCACACCTATCACTACGATACGCGGCACCGCGTAACCCGTATCTCCGCGCCCAGCAGGCCGGACGTCGTCGCTGAGTACTTCGACAACGACGTCACGATGACCGATCGCGAGGGCCGACAGCACACGACGTGGCGCGATGCGGCCGGGCGCGTCATCCAGCGGGACGATCCGATGCCGGGCGGCGGCGCCGGAGTGCTCTCCACGCGGTTCGAGTACAACTACCACCGCACGGGTCTTACGACGCGAAGGTTCGACGCAGAAGGAAACGCCTGGGTCAACTCCTTCGACAACTTCGGTAGGAGGGTCTCGTCGGATGATCCGGATACCGGAGCGCGAGGTTATGTCTACACGCCTCTCTGGGAACTCTCCGAGGAACGAAATTCTTCGTTCAGGCTCATCCGCAGGACGACCTACGATGATTGGGGCCGTGTTGCCACGCGCGAGACACCCGAAGAAGGCCTCAGCTCCTTCACCTACGACCTTGGCCCGAATGCGCTCGGCAGGCTGTCTCGCGCGGAAACCACGTCCTCCCGGATCAGCGGACTTCCCGCCACGATATCGGCGTTCGACTACGACTCCTCCGGTCGCCTGCGCACCGAAACGACGCAAATCGACGGCGAAGCGTACCAAATCGAGCACGGATACGATCTCTACGATCGTGCGAAGACCCTCGGCTACCTCGACGGAACGCATCCCCAGCATCTCGAGGTGACCTACGACTACGAGCCCACCACTCACCACCTCACGGGGGTTCGGAACGGTGGGCAGCAGTATTGGCGTGCTCGCGGTTATAACGAACTGGGTCTCGTAGACGACGAGGTCCGCGGGGCGACCGAAACGCGGCGGAAGTTCGACTTTGATACGGGACGCCTCGCCCGGACAGAGACCCGGGGGGTCGCCGCTGGCGGAGGATTCACTGGCCCGCAGCTTCATCGACAGTCGTTTCTTTACGACGACATGGGCCGACTGGAGAGGCGATTCGACGAAGTAACGGTTTCCGTCGAGCGATTCGGCTACGACGAGCTGGGCCGTCTCACCGATTGGGAGTTTCCCAACATCGGTGAGAGCCGCACTTACGAGTATGACCAGCTCGGGAACCTGACGGGCATGGACGGTGTGACGCACACCTACGGGTCGATCTCCGGTGCTCGGTTCGGTCACTGGGGTCCGCACCAGCTTCGCAACGTCGGAGGGACTGGGCGTGGCACGGTGAGTTGGGATGATCGCGGTCGAATCACCAAGATGCCGGGCCTGAAGGTCCGCGACTACACGTCGTTCGACCTACCTCTTCGTTTGAAAACGGAGAGTGGAACCACCGTGTTCGGCTATGACGCCTTCGGTTCGCGCGTGTACAAAGAGGGCCCGGCGGGGACCACGACATACGTCGGCGGTCTCTACGAGCGACGCGAACCTACGGGTGGTGATCCGCTGAACGTCTTCCACATCTTCGCCGGCGGGGTGGAGGTCGCTCAGGTCGCGCGTGACGATGATGGCGCCGAGGAGGTGACCTACGTCCACCAGGGCGCGCTCGGTAGCGTCGAGCTGATCACGGACGCCAGCGGTGATGCTGTTGGAGGATCTCTACGCTTCGATCCCATGGGCCGCCGCGTCGAGCCGGGTACACCGCTGCTGGCCGATGTGAGTTCGGCGCCAGCGGACCGGTATCCAGGCTTCACGGGGCACGAGCACGACAGCGAGTTGGGCCTCATCAACATGCGCGGACGCATGTTCAGCCCGACCATCGGCCGCTTCCTCACGGCCGACCCTTTGATGCACGACGCGCAAGGGTCCGAGGGGGTCAATCCATACAGTTATGGGTTGAACTCGCCGATGAACTACGTGGACCCGACAGGACTGGACCCGTGTGATGGACCGTGTTTTCAGGCGGTCCTCGATCCGGTTGGGGCGTTCTTCGTGGGCGCGATCTCCGACGAGATTAGTAGCGCAAGCTCGGGCGGCGGTGGTGGCGCCTCGTCGGATAGCCGACCGCGCGTCAGCACCGTGGCCGAGCCACCGCCACCGCCGCGGCCGGTGCCGGAGCAGGTTCGGCCCCGGCCGAGCTCCGTGGGAACGACCTCCCAGGCGCCGGCCACGTATAGCGCGGTCGCTCAAGGCGTGCTGGGTGGCCTTGCCGCCGCTGGCGTCGACTGGGACTCGCTCCCGCTAACCGCCCTGAGCCCCTCCTTGGTGTTCCTCCAGCAGATGGAAACGCTCGTCATGGGGCTCGGTGTCCTCGCGGTAAACTATGCTTTCGGTGTTCTCTTCGACATCGAAACGCTGTTCTTCGATGACGACGCCGCCACCTTCGACCGGGTAGTTGCCGGCGTCGGATTGGCGGCGACGGTGCTGTCTGCGGGGGTGGTTAGGATCGGCGTGATTCGAGCGGCGGCGAGTGCGTCGAGGGCGTCGAGAGGGTTAAGAGGCTCACGGGGGGGAGGGGTGCCACTCGGCACCGATATCGTGGCGCATGGAAGTGAAAGAGCTGCCCGCCGAGCCGCTCTTCGGGAGGCCGGAATTCCTGCGGGTACGCCGGCATCTCGGGCTGTGACACCACATCGGGGCTCCCGACCGCGTGACGCGGATGGTACACGAGCGGAATGGGAGTCGGTCTCCGACGCCAACGTTGAAGTCCATCACGACCCATACGGGCATCGATACCCGGACGAAGCAACCATCCCTCCCCACTACGGAGTTGAGGTGCCCGGCAGACCAACTCGCCACCACATGTATCCAACTACTCACGATCCCAGCACGAACAGGTGACGCGCACATGTTCTCCATCGGAAAATCAGAACCAGTTACTTGCGGTGAGTACGAACTCGTGCGGCACGCTATCGTTTGGTTGGGCGGTCAACGGGGCGAAACCAACATCGGCTTACCGGAGGAACATCCAATTTGTCAGGTCATCGGGTGCCTTGAGGATAAGTTCAGCTTTCGCGGTTCCTGGATCGTGTGCCATCGAATCGACTCGATGTCGCCGTTCCAGCTGAAGCGGGAGAAGCTCCGCCTCGCCCGCGCCAAATGGGAGATCGACTCTTGCGAGAGCTGCCTGCGAGGATACAGAGCAATATCGCGGCAGGAGCCCTGGCCCTACGATAGCCGGAGAGGCCTACCGCTTCGTGCTTCGGAGCTGCTCTTGCTTGGCGGCATTGGCTTCGCGGGGATCGACTGCAGGGAACTTCCTGTCCAACGTAGGGCAGTCCTATCCGAAGACCTGGTTCTCACACCAACAGTCGTTGAGCATCTCCTAGAGACGCAGCAGCAAGTCGTCTGCAGCGGCAGGACGCACACCGGCAACTCGCCGGGGATTTCGATCCTTGGTCCCGCCGGATTGCTGCCGGAGGAGTTCGTTCCGGCAGACGCCATACATGTCATTCATGAGGGGACTGAGGCCGGGTACGCATGGTCCTATCCGAGGCTTGCAGACGCCTAGCACCCAACCTCACCCCCGGCACACGACTGGACGATCCAGTCCAGCGAGCAAGTCCGCTTCCAGGCGTCAGGCCCGTCGGCCCGGTCAACGCTCGATTTGGACCGAATCGACACTCACTCCTCCACTCCCTCCCGCTCCCCGCCATCCATCCGCCCATAAGCCCACAGCGCGTGATGCCGAAAGTACTGATCCAGCCGAGTCACCGACAGGGTCTTGCAGATGCTGGAGGACAGCTTGTCGGTCTTGCTCGAACTGCTCGCCAGCGCCAGGCACAGCTCGCTCCGGTCGAGGTACCACGCCAGCTCGATCAGTTTCTGATGCGCCTCATCGAGCTCATGCGTCCGGCAAAACGACGCGACATCCCGTTGGATCGCGTCCGCGTTCTTCGCCGCCAGGAGAAACCGTTCCAGCTCGAACACGTGCGCCGGCTTTTGGACGTACATTGCGCGCATCGTCGCCGGGTTCATCGGAAGGTCGCCCTTCATGGCCCCTGTCAGGTGTGCCTTGAAAAGGCGTGCCCATCTCCCTGGTGCAAATCCAGGCCGGGCAGCTGTCGCTCCACCCGGAAACACCCAAGGTGAACTTCACCGTCGAATACCACCACCAAGAAGGTCCCCGGAGACCACCATCTCAGCCGAAGTTCGCCCGGATTAGGTCAATCAGGCGTGCTTGGGGGTGCCTCCAGCGACAGTCAAAGCGTCCGGCAACGGGGCATCCTCCGTCTCCCGCGACATCATCCCCGCCTCCCACAGCGCCAACTCCGGCCGTCGCGTAACAAAGCCCCTGGAGCTGGAGGCACCCCCAAGCGCGCCGTCATCGCGCTCCCCCGCGTCCACCACCGACGCCGTCATCGCGCTCCCCCGTGTCCAACCCCGACGCCGTCATCGCGCTCACCCGCGTCCAACACCGACGCCGTCATCGCGCTCCCCCGCGCCCGAAGCCTACGAAGTCCCGAGGGCCTCGCCCGCAGCCATCAACGCCCGGTGAGCCGGGACGTCTTCGAGGAAGCGCTTCCGAACCGCCGGGTCGGCGATTCGCTGGGCGATGTACTCGAGGCGCGCGATGCCGCGTTCGGTCACCTGCTTTGCGTCGTCATGTCGCCCCGCGGCGGCGAGGGCCTCGGAGTGGGCGAGGAAGACCTCTGCTTCGTCCTCTTCGATGCTTTGAAGCTCGTCGCGGCCGATCATCGCCTGCGTGCTGGCCGAGAGCGCCAACTCGACCTCGCCCTCGTGCAGGCGAATCTTGGACGCGATGGCGAGGGCTCCGACGCGCAGGGCGGCCATGCCCGCTTTGCCCGCATCGTGCGCCAGGCGGGGGGCTTCTTCGGCGAGGCCCGCGACCCGCTCCGGGTCGTCGATGGCCTGAAGCAGAATGCGCGCCCGGTAGAGACGCAGGGTCAGCATCAGCCGCGGGTCCTCCTGGAGGTGGGGAAGGGCGCGTGCCTCTTCGATCGTTCGGAGGGCCTGGTCGATGTGATCCAGCATGCCGAGGGCGTAGGCGAGATTGAGCAGCGCGTAGCTCTCTCCGAGGCGGTTGCCCACCTGTCGGCAGCCGTCGAGGGCGTCACGGAGTGCTTGGAGCGCCTGCTCGTACGCGCCAAAACGATTGTACGTATCGGCGAGGTTCGACTCGTTCGCCGCGGCTCGCCGAACATCGCCGGTCTGGCGGAAGAGCTCGGCGGCGGTCCGGAACGCAATTTCCCGCTGGCCGAGGTCGCCCCGGGATGCGGCGAGGAGGGCCCGAGCCTCGACGACGAAAGCCTGGGTGTGCACGCTCAGGTGGTCGAAGAGCGGCTCCGTTTCGGAGAGCACCTTGCCGGCGTCGTCGAGTTTGCCGGTGTAAACCAGCGCCGCGATTTGGCGCACCCGAGAAAAACCGCGTAGTTCGGCGTCGCCAACGCGGTCGGCGTTCTCCACGGCTTCGCGAGCCACTACGGCGGCATCCTCCAGGCTCGATGTTCGCATCAGCCACGTCGCTTGGGCGATCATCACCCGGGCCCGCTCTCGGTCTCCGGGGGCCGCGTGGAGGGCCTCTGCGAGTTCGAGTCCCTGGTCGTCCCGGCGGCCGAGGAAGCCGAGGGCCTCGGCCTGAGCCATGTGCAGGGGGAATTTCTTGTCTTCGGGGGCGCCCAGCTTTTCGGCCTGCTTCCCACAGCGGAGGACCGTCGCGTTGTCTCCTTGGCGCGCCGCAAGGAGAGCGGCGTCTGCGTAGTGAGCCGCCGCCAGGGATGCCTCGCTGCCGCGCTCGTAGTGCACGGCGATTTCCTCGGGGGCGATCCGTCCCGTATTGCCGAGGTACCGGGCGGCGCGGCGGTGAAGTTCCTGGCGCAGGTCGTCCGAGAGCATCCGGTAGGCGACGTCCGCCAGTAGACTGCTCCGGAATCGATGCTCCCGAGGAGAGCCATCCGGGGGCCGGGGCCCGGCGACGATGAGCCCGCGTCGGCGCAGAGAGCCGAGCAGTCGATTGGACCCGCCGCTTCCGAGGGCTTCGACCTCGGGGCTGACGAAGGGGCGCCCGTAGAGCGCGGCCTGCTTGCAGAGGTCCTTTTCGGGGCCCGGCAGGTGGTCGAGGCGCGACTGCACCGCGGCCTCGACGCTCCGGGGCAGGGGCAGTCGATCCGGGGGGCTGTCGAGGAGGCCGTCTTCGGCCAGCACCCGGATGATCTGTTCGATGAAGAGCGGGTTCCCGCCGGAGCGCTCGGCGACGGCCTCGATCACCGCGTCCGGGATGGGGCGGTTGACGATGGTATTGGCGAGCTTCGCTACGTCTCGAATGGAGAGTCGCGGGAGGTCGAGGCGAACGGCGTCGTGTCGCGCGAAGAGGCGTGAATTGCCGTCGGCAACCTCGGGGCGCGCCGTCACCAGGATCATCATCGGGTAGTCGGCGGTTCGGTCCGCCAAACCTTCGATCATTTCCATGGATGCGGGGTCGCCCCACTGAAGGTCTTCGAGGATGAGAAAGACGGGGCCCTGGGACGCGAGAGCGACGAAATACTCGTAGAGGGTCGCTTGAAGCTGATCTGCCATCAGCCGCGCGTCGCTCATGGCCGCGCTGAGCTCCTGGTTTTGCTCCATCGGTACGCCGAGCATCGCGCCGAGGAAGGTCGCACACCGGTCCATAGCGGCCGGGTCACGAATGACTCGGCTCACCAAGTGAACGACGCCGCGCTGCCGCTCGGCGAGATCCGCGGTGGCGTCGATCGAGGGCCAGCCCTTCCGGTGGGCTCCCCGGCGGGCGTGTTGGGTCAGCGCGTTGGCGAGCAGGGAGAGGCTCGTGTCCTTGCGCAGCGGCGCTCCGCGTCCGACGAGGACCTCAGCCTCTTCGCCCGAGTCCTCGATGATGCGCTCCATCTCGTAGCGCATGCGGCTCTTCCCGCTCCCCGGGGGACCGACGACCATCATCAACGCACCGCGTTCCTCCTCGATGCAGGCGTCGAAGCCTCTCTGGAGTTGTGCGATCTCGACGTCTCGTCCGATGGTCGGCGTGGCGGGGGGGCTCTCCCCGCCGCCTTCGGCCCGTTCGGCGCCGAGGCGGAAGACGCCGGACTCGACCTCCTCGACCTCGAAGGTGGCCGACAGGCTCCGCCCTGTTTCACCGAGGACGATTACACCGTCGAGGCGCTTGGCTGACGCGGCCTCGGCCTCGCGTACGGCCTCGCCGGAGACACCGCGCCCGTCACGGGTCGAGGCGCGGCCCGAGGCGACGCTGATACGCCCCGCGGCGCCCACGATCGCGCGCGCGGCCCGTGCCGCGCGTTCGACCTCGTCACCCTCCCAGGATTCGCCGCCGAAGACGCCGATCGCCTTGCTGCCCAAGAGAGGAACGAATACGCCCCCCTGGTCGAGGATGGATTTCTCGATGGCATTCGCATCGGTGACGTTCGCGGCGTAGAGCATCGCCACGACCCGCTTCTCATCGACGGCGATTCCCGTGCTCGCCCGGCTCGGCCGGGAGAGGTTTTCGCCGCCAGCGCGAGTCATGGGCTCGCTGATTGCGGCGTCCGTCGGAATCTTTATCTCGAGCTCGCCCGTCGCCCCCGAGACGTCTACTCGTCCGAGGGCCTCCACCAGAGCCATCATCGACGCCCAGCGACCCGCACGGGTTTTGCGCATCGCGCGGCTGACCACCTCTACCAGGCGCCTCGGGACGTGGGGGGCATAGGAGCGGATCGGTCGAGGCTCGTCGAGAACCAAGGCGAGCATGGTGGCGACCGGGGAGTCGCGCTTGAAGGGCCGGCGGCCGGTGAGGCACTCGTAGAGCACGACACCGAGGGCCCAGACATCGGCTCGCTCGTCGACGTCGGGCTCGGCACGGGCCTGCTCCGGCGCGAGGTAGGCCGGCGTCCCGAGGACCTCTTTGTCGATTGTCAGCTCGGGTTCGACCTCGGTCCATCGGGCGATGCCGAAATCGAGAACCTTCACTTGCCCGTCTTCGCAGATGAAGATGTTGGCCGGCTTGAGGTCGCGGTGAACGATCTCTACCGCGTGGGCTGCGCCGACACCTTTGGCCGTGGCCACGATGACTTCGATCGCCTCGGCCGGCCTGAGGGGTCCTCGCCTCAGACGTTCCTGCAGGCTCTCGCCCTCGAGGAGCTCGAAGGCGATCCAGGGGGCTCCCTCGGAGTCAGTGCCGGCGTCCCGGACCTCGACCACATTCGGGTGGTCGATTCGGATCGCAGCTTCCCGGGCGAAGCGCTTGAGCATGTCCGGCCGGGTGCGCTCCGGGAGCAGCACCTTGACCGCTAGCTCGGCGCCCTCATCGTCGACGCATCGGTACACCGCGCCCATGCCGCCGCGCCCAACGATGCCCGTCACCCGGAAGGGGCCGATCGACTCGCGTTCCTTCTGAATCAATAGAACGGGACCTCGTGCACTGGAGGTCTCAGCATACGTCGCCGGCGGCGGTGAGGGAAAGGACGCAATGCCCCCGTTCCGGGGCTGACCGGTCGATATTCTCGCCTATCCCGTGCCCCGGGCCCCCGGTGAATCGCGAGGCTTTCATCAACCGCCGCGGCGTAGCACCATGGCACGCGAATGCGCGACGAGAATACCGTCCATATCCCTGATGATTGGCTCGTGCCGACTGCGCCCGCGGGCCGGGATACGGCGGAGGCGGCGGGGCGGTACCGGCTCTGCTTCGAGGTGGCCTCGGGCGGAATGGCGACGGTGTACATGGCCCTTTACCAGGGGCCCGTGGGCTTCGAGAAGGTCGTGGCCCTCAAGACGATTCACAAGCACCTCGCGAAGGAGCAGCAATTCGTCGACATGTTCTTCGACGAGGCGCGAATCGCGGCGCACATCGACCACCCCTTCGTATGTCGGGTGATCGATTTCGGCCATGCCGAGAATGGCTACTACATCGCCATGGAGTACCTGCTCGGGGAGCCGCTCTCGGCGGTCTACGAGGCCCTCGGGGAGCGACCGGAACTCGCCGCTTCGCCGGACCGTCCCCTCATCCTCTCCCGCATCCTCGCGGATATTTGTGAGGGGTTGCATGCCGCCCACGACCTCTCGGTCGATGGTCGGCCGATGAATATCGTGCATCGCGACGTCACCCCCCAAAACCTCTTCGCTCTCTACGACGGTACGGTGCGGGTCGTCGACTTCGGCATCGCGACGGCCCGAGACAAGCTGCATCAAACCGAGCTCGGTACCGTGAAGGGTAAGTACGCCTACGTTTCGCCCGAGCAGCTCGAGCTCAAGAAGCTCGATCGCCGCAGCGACGTATGGGCCCTCGGTGTCGTCTTCTGGGAGCTCCTCACCGGGCAGCGGCTCTTCAAGCGGGAGTCGCACATGGAGACCATGCGTGCGGTGGGCGCCGCGGAGATCCCGGCGCCCTCGGAGGTGCGGCCAGAGATTCCTACGGCCCTCGACGCCATCGTCCTCGGCGCGCTGCGGCGCGACCGGGCCGACCGCTACCCCGACGCCCGGACCATGGCTCACGCCATCGAGGGCTTCCTCACGGAGAGCGGCCGCAGCGTCACCCGCGCCGACATCGGCGGCTTCCTCGACGACCTCTTTCCCGGCGCCGCCGCGAAGAAACGCCAGCTCGTCGAGCTCACTCGAAAGAACGACCCGGCGGTTCCCCTGGGCGAAGACCCGAGCGCCTCGGTCACGACGGCCTTTCGCCCCGAGGCGCCGACGACCGTCCGGGATGAATCGGAAGCGACGACCGTCGACCCGGTGGAGGAGGTTCTCGCCCAGGACCGCCAGGACGCCCAGGACGCCCAGGACGCCCAGGACCAGGTGGGCGAGGTCCAGCCGTCGACCGATGAACCGGCGGCCGAGAGTGCAGCCGCGCTCAAAGCGAGCAAAGAGACCAAGGCCACCGAGAGCGATGGTGTCGCGAAAGACGAGGCGACGGTGCAGGTCAATCGCGGGGCCGCACGACCGAAGATGGCGATTCGTCCATCGGACCGAGCACCACCCCGAGCAGATTCCCCTCGAAGGTCGAATTCGAGCTCGTCCCGCCGGTCCAAGGTGGTGCCTGCGGCGATCCTCGCCCTGGGCGTCGGCGCCTTCGTCGCCTATCTCCAGCCCTGGTCGACGATGCCCGGGGTTTCGTCGATTCCGGCTTTGGACCTTCCCGAGACGGCGCCGGCCCTGGCCGAGCCCGATGCGGCGATCGAGGTCGAGGACCTGGCGACCGAGACCGCGGCCGGCGGCGAAGGGGTCGAGGGGACCACCGACGCACCGGGCGAAGAGGCAGGTTCGGCGGCGGCCGCCTCCGATTCCTGGCCCCCCTTCGAGGAGGTCACCGAGGATGGGCCCCCGGGCCAGCTCCAGGTCAATGCCCGGGGAGGCTGGGCCGAGATCCGCCGGGGTGACGAGGTCCTCGGGCGTACGCCCCTCGAGATCCCGCTGCCTCCGGGGCGGCATCGTTTGGTTCTCGTTCCTCACGGGGACGGTGAGCCCCGGCCCCTCGACGTCGAGATCCGCAGCGAGCGCAATACGTACATGACCGTGACCCTCGCGGCGGCCGAGTGATATCGAGGGGCCCAGAGGCTCCGGGGCCCGGCTAGTCCCCTAGCCACCCCCACCCCCCACTAGGCCAATTGCGCTCTTCAATTCGGGTCCGATCCTTGCATCGAGAGCGACCATGACCCGCTTCGCCACGCTCCTCTCCATCCTCGTCAGCCTGACGGCCTCCGCCTGCGCCGTCTCTGCTGGGGGCGCAGGTGCCCCCGGGGACGCCATCCTCGTCGCCGAGGGCAAGGCCGACGACTTCCTCAGCTCCACGGCTGCCGAGTTCGTGATCCGGGGCCGGGCGACGGTCACCCTCGAGGAGTCGTACCGCGACGCGGACGAGGACACCCGTCTCGCCCGGGTCACGGAGCTCGTCGGCTACGAACGGGTGCTCATCTCGTGGTTCCTTACACAGTACTTCATCGATAAGGAACACGACGCAGACAACCCCGACTACGGCGGGTTCGGGGCGATGGCCAAGGCGAATACCTTCGCCGAGCTCGACGTGCGCCAAGAGGACGATGGAGACGGGCAGACCTACAGCTTCGTCGTGCACCAGCTCATCGCTGGCCCGGTGGACCTCCTGCAGCATCTGCCCACCACCATCAACGACGACGGACAGCGCGAGTTCGAGCTCATCGTCGGCAACCCCTCGAACGCCGACAAGGCGCTCCTCGAGACCAACGACGAGTGGTACCGCAAGGCTCCGTGGGACGGCTGGAACCCCAGCGCGGTCGCCGACTCCCTGAAGAAGACGCTGACCTTCTCGATCGACCCGGAGACCGAGAGCCAGGACGCGTGGTTCGACTACGCCGAGCTCTTCGCCGACGACGCGCTCACCATCGACGTGCACTTCGGCTGGGACTATCACAACGACTATCACCTCGTGCATTCGCGCGCGCTCTTCCGGTGGCTGGAGAATCAGGGCTTCGAAGCCCCGGTCGCTTCCTATGACGAGCTGAACCGGCAGAGCGGAGCCTTCACCAAGACCCTCGACGCCAACGGTCGTACGGTGTCCGTCGAAGTTCGTCTCTTCTTCGGCACGCCGGGCACGGACACCGATCCCGACACGGACGCCGGCGGCACGGTCCTCGAAGCCGACATGCGCGAATCCCTCCGGACCCGCGACGTCATCGTCTACTCGGGTCACTCGGGCCCCTTCTATGGCTTCGCATTGGCCAACTGGCGGGAGACCGACGAGGGCGACTTCGACGACTCGGAGATGGCCGGGGCCGAGATGCCCACCGAGCGCTATCAGATCGTCTTCGCCGAGGGCTGCGACACCTATCACATCGGGGAAGCCTTCCGCGGCAACCCGGCGAAGCCCGACGGACGCTACCTCGACATCATCACCACCACCGCGCCGTCCGACGCGAGCAGCCCCGGGGCGGTCCAGGACATCATCAAGCGCCTGACCGAGACCGACGGCGACGGCCGGCACGAGCCCACGACCATGATGTCCCTCGTCAACGACCTCGACTCCAACATCCGCTGGCAGCGGCCGATGTACGGCATCCACGGAATCGACGACAACCCCCAGGTTCACCCCTACGCTCAGACGGAACTCATGTGCACCGAGTGCCAGTCCGACGCCGACTGCGGCGGCGTAGGCAACCGCTGCTACGGGACCGGGACCGGACGCTTTTGCGGAGTGGCCTGCACCACGGACGCTGGCTGCGGAGACGGCTACCGTTGCGCGGACATCGCCTCGGCCTCCAGCAACACCATCTACGACCAGGTCTGCACGCCCACCGGCGGCGGTTGCTGAGAGTTTTTTCTCGCAGATGAGCTAGCATCCGCCGCATGGTTGCTACCCGAGGACTCACCGGACTTCGTCCCTCGCCCGCCGATGTCGGGCGAGTCACCACTCCCCCCTACGATGTCATCAAAGAGGGCTCCCCCCTCGAGGCTCTTCTTCGGGGAGAGCCGGCGTCGTTCTTTCACGTCATCCTCGGTGACGATCCGAAGGCGGCCCTCGAGCGTCTCGTCGCCGACGGGCACCTCGTCGCGGACGACGAACCGGCTTACTACGTCTACGAGCAGCGCTGGGGTGACCAAAGCCGCACCGGGGTCTTCGTTGCCGGGGCGGTGACGCCCTACGAGGCGAAGGAGGTCGTGCGGCACGAGAAGACCTTCGACGACAAGGTGAAGGGTCGCATCGCCCTCGCGAACGAGACCGGTTACACGGTGGGCCCGGTCTTCGTGCTCACCAAAGCACACCTCGGTTCGCTCTTCGACGAGGCCAAGGCCGGCGACGCGCTCTATGAAATCGAGAGCGACTTCGGGGGCCACGGCGATCTCCACGGCGTCACGAGCCGGGTCTTTCGGGTGCCCGAGGCGAGTGACCTCGGCTCGCGCCTGAAAGCGTCCCTCGCCGGGGACCGCTTCTACATCGCCGATGGGCACCACCGGTATCACGCCGCTCTCCGGAACGAGCAGACTCACTTCCTCTGCTACGTCACCGAAGAGGCGCGCATCCTCGCTTACAACCGCGTCGTCAAAGGCGTCGAGAGCTTTGCGTCCATCAAAGACAGCCTCGACCTCGAGCCCGCGGACGAGTTCGCGACGCCGGAGAAGCACGCGTTCTGCCTCTATTCACGGGACGGCGCCTTCACCCTGCGTGCCCGTGAGGTCCCCGATGACGTCGTGGGCCGCCTCGACTGCGCCATCCTCGAGCGTGAGCTCTACCCGGCCCTCGGCCTCACTCACTCCATGATCGCCGACCCGGCGCACTTCGACTACTACCCCGAGTCGGCCCTCGCCCAGATGAAGGCCCGCGTCGACGCCGGCGACTACGACCTAGCCATCGCGCTGCCCCCCGTCTCGATCGAGGAGCTCATGGCCGTCGCCGAAGCCGGCCTCGATGACTCGGACATCGTGATGCCCGAGAAGAGCACCTTCTTCGCCCCGAAGATCCTGAGCGGACTCTTCACCTACCGCCACGAGAAGCGTCAAAGCTGATCGGGTCACGTACCCGAATGGCGCTCAATTGCGTCAGTCGCCGAGCGCGCCCGGAGGGGCCGTCCGAAGGAATACCAAAGGTATTTCGAGGTCGGCCGCGAGGACGTAAGCCGGCGAATGGCGTGACTGAACGGCATTGGACTATCGGAGGGCGCGGCGGGCTCGTAGGGCGAATGCCCCGTTTTCGTCGATCTCGAGGTAGCGCAGGTAGTTGTCCCGGGCATCGGGGGCGTTCTCACCGGCGAGGGCCTCGCCGAGGAAGA
>QMMC01000083.1 GCA_003647065.1 Deltaproteobacteria bacterium
GAGGGCGCCTTCCTTTATCTCATCTCGAGTGGAGTTCGCGCGATCGTTCGCCGGGGCGATGCTCGGCTGCGGTTGATGACCACTTCGGCGGAGGCGGCGGTGGACGCGCTTCGGAGTGGTCGCGCGCAGATCGCCGTCGCCGTGCTCCCAGAACGGCCGGAGGACCTCGAAGGCCACGTGCTCTGTCAGGTTGGCGCGAAGGTCGTGATGCCCCAGGGGCATGCCCTGGCCGAGCGCAAACGCGTGTACGCGAAACACCTCGATGGTCAGCCCTTGGTACTGCCGCCTCGCGGTCGCCCTCATCGAGAGGCGGTGCTCGTTGCCCTCGCCGATGCGGGTGTATCTGCCGAGGTGGCCGTCGAGGCCCACGGCTGGGAGGTCTTGATGCACTATGCCGGGCTCGGCCTCGGAGTCGCCGTCGTCAACGGCATCTGTACGCCCCCCCGGCGCCTCGTATCGCGGCCCTTCGTCGGCCTCCCCCGGGCGTCCTATTGGCTACTCCATCGGCCGGGAGCATTGCGTCGGGAGGCGGTGCAGCACGTACACGATGCGCTGCGCGCCCATGCAACGGGCCCCGAGGTCTCGCCCTAGTCTTGTCTAGTCCTGCGCACTCCCGGCGCCTGGCCGGCGGCCTGCCGGCTTCGCACGCCTGCGGCGCGCTGCCGCCTCGGGCCGCCTTCGCGGCGCCTTCTTGTTGACGCCTCCGGCGCGCTCCCGCCTCGGCCCGCCCTACGCGGCGCCTTCTTGTGGAGGCCCTAGTCCTGCCAGGGGAAGAGCGGCTCCCAGACCTTCTGCCGGGTGTCGCCGTCCTGGCCTCGGCGGATCTCCTGTTCACCCACCCAGACGGCAATGCGCCGGGAGGCGAAGGCCAGGAGCAGGCCGAAGACGATGTCGATGCCGTAGTGCCAGCGGAGGAACATCGTCGCGATGATGATGTTCACGACGAAGAAGCCCAGGACCGGCCAGACGTAGCGCCAGAGCCAATGGTCTCGGTGGGCGAAGGTATGGAGCAGGAAGTAGGTCGGCAGGGCCGTGTGCAGTGACGGGAAGATGTCCATCATCGCGCCGGCCTCGGAGACCGTCGACCAGACCATGCCCCACCACATGCCCCCCGCGAGAGGGGCGTCGAAGGTGAGGGTCGCGTAGGGGCCCAGGCCCGGCACCAGGGTGTAGCCCACGGGGCCGATCAGCCCGACGAAGAGGCTGCCGGCGTAGAGCTCGATGCGCCGTCGCCCCGTCTCGAGGAAGAGGGGCGGGACCCACATCAAGATGATGATGACGAAGTAGCTCCAATAGAAGAATGCGAACCACTCGACGATGGGCATGCGGTTGAAGCGCTGGAGCCAGATCGATGGCGTCACGCCGAAGAGCGCCTGGTCGATGGCGAGGAGCGGCATGTCGAGGAGCGGAAGCGCGAGGGCAGGCATCACGTAGCGCAGCTCGAAATACGAGAGCGCCGATGGGACGAAGAGGCCCACGCGGTAGAAGAGAGCGCGCCAGCGGTTCTTGGGCAGGATCTCGGCCCGGGTGAGGCCCACGACGAAAACCGTGATCAGGAGGAGCACCATCGACGTGCGTCGGCCCATGCTCGCGTCGGCGCTGTCCGGGGCCATTGCCATGCGGAAGCTGATGTAGGAATGGAAGCCGATGACGAGCCAGTCGTGGGCTGCCATCTGGGCGAAGAGGGTGTTCGCGGTAGCCGAAAGCGTGCGCGGCGCCGACTCTGTAATGGCCCTCATATCCGTAGTGCAGCTTTCACTGAGAAGGCTCCCCGAGTCCTTAACCGGCCGCCTGGCCGGTATTGGCCAGCATGTTCAGCCTAGACCGGGCGGGGGCTCAGGGCAACTACCCATGCGTGAGAGCCCGAGGGAGGGCAAGCTAACGAATTACGAGGCTTCGGAGACCTTCGCCCGACGTCGATAGGCTGCGAGGGCCAAGACGCCGACCAATACGGCCCACCAGAGGGTGGCCAGGCGCACCAGCATCGTGGCCGCCGTGGCCACCGCCGGGGTCATGGTCTCGTCGCCGAGGGCCTGGAGGAGCCCGGTCATGCCCGCCTCGGTCACGCCGAGGCCCCCGGGCATCATCGCCAAAGCCCCGGCGATGGTCGACGCCGAGTAGGCAAAGGAGGTCGCTTCCCATCCCAGGCTCACCCCGTCGAAGCCGGAGAGGATCACCCCCAGGCCCACCACCTCGAGGCCCCAGGAGAGGGTCGAGAGCGCGGTGGCGTAGACCAGGGGGCCCAAGCGCGTCAGCGAATGGAGGGACTCGTAGGCCTCCCGGAGCCGAGGTACCAGGCCCCGAATCACCGGCAATTTGGCCGCCACAGCGAACCCGAACTCAGAAAAAGGACGGATGGCGCAGCCCGCGACGATGAGGCTGACGAGGGCCGCCCCGGCGATGGCGATCGGGATGCCCTGGGGAAAGCTGAGGGCGCCTATGGCCGTGAGGATGACGAGGGCCATCAGGTCCGTGAGGCGCTCGGCAACCACCACGGGCGCGGTTTTCACTACCGAATAGCCCCGGGACTCGAGCAAGAGCAGCGACTTGAACACTTCCCCCACCTTTCCTGGGGTCACGCTCATCACGAAGCCGGAGAGGAAGATCAGGAAGCTCTCGCCGAGAGGCGTGGGGCACCCGATCCGGGTGAGGTAGTACTGCCAACGCAGGAAACGGAGGAGGTAGTTTCCGGTGGCCAGGGCGACCGCCAGGCCGAGCATCTCCCAGCGGTAGGTGCTGAGGTTGTCCCGGAGCGCCTGCACATCGCCATACATGCTGAGGCCGGCGAAGACGAGGGCGCCTATCAGGGTCGCTATCAGGATCTTGCGACCGAGGCCGCCGCTCGGGGCCGGGGCCTCCTCTTGCTGGACGGGGGTCATCGGCGGCTCCTGCGCCGGTGGGCCACGGCCAGGACGCCGAGGGCGATGACGGTCACCCCCGCACCAAGCGCCGCCGGCACCCACCTGGGCACCCGGAAGCTGCCCCGTCGTATCGCCTCTCTTGGGCGGACTTCTCGATAGCGGCGGCCTGTGGCTGGGTCGACTTTCACCGGGCCCGCACCGTCTTGGCGCTGGGGCGGGGGTTCGGCCTCCGAAGCGCTCTGGCCCATGTCTTGGCCCATGTCTTGGCCCCACGCCGGGGAGGGCGCCGTGAGGAAAATCGCCAAGGGGAGCACCAGGAGCATCAGCGGGTACGGCGCAGGGGGGAGGGCTCTCGGGGGCTGGCAGGGGCCGGCACGGCCGGAGGCTGACACGGCCGCGTCCGACGGGCTACCCTGCCGGCCCTGTGTCACGCGATGAGTCGATCGAGAGTCCGGCGGAGGCGGCGGATGACTTCCTCTATCACCTCTATCGGGGGAGCGAGCTGCTCCTCAAGGATCAGGTGCACGAGGCGAAGGGCGAGCTCGAGCGCGCCCTCGCGCTCCAGCCCCAGGATGCCAAAGGACAGGACCTGCTCGCCGGCGTCTACTTTCGTCTAGGCGTCTACCCTCGGGCGATCGAGATCTGGCGACGCCTCGTCGAAGCGTACGCGAAGGACGGGACGCTCAAGGTGAACCTCGCCTTGGCCCTCGTGAAGACGGGACAAAACGAAGAAGCCCTCGGCCTGTTGATCGACGCGGTGACCATCACGCCGGACCACGAGAAGGCCTGGGGGTATCTCGGCCTCACCTACTGGCGCCTCGAGCGCTTCAAGGAAGCGCGGGACGCATTCCTCCGCGGTGGCCAGGCGTCGATGGCGCGGCGGATGGAAGCGGTACTGTCGAGCATCTCCGGGGAGCCGGAGCGCACGGTGCCGGTCGAAGTCGAAGCAGAGCCTTCGGATAGGGCGGCGATGCGCTCGGCGGCCGAGCAGGCCATCGAGCAGTTCGAAGCCGCCCAGGTCCCCCTGTCCATCGCTCCGCCTGCGACTCGGACCCGGAGCGGCGCGTGGCGCGTCGCCGAACCGGGGGAGCCCCACCTGCCGCGATTGGCGGCGGTCCAAACCTCCACGCCGAACGCCGCTGCTCCCAGCCTCGAGACGCGACTCGTCGAGTGGACGTTATCGGCCCGGGACGACTCGCCCCTGTCGATTGGCCCCGGCGGCGAGCTCTTCGTTTCCATCGCGGATGACGGCTACTGCCGCATGGAGGGCCTCATCGCGGTGCGCGGCGAGCTGCGCATGGCACCGGTGAAGCGCCGCGTCCGGTCCCGCGAACTCGAGACCATCATGGGGGAAGAACGTCCCATCATGCGCCTCCGGGGGCCCGTCGCGGCGGTCGTGGCGCCGGACCTTCCCGGGCGTTTCTACGACTTCACCATGGCTGACGACGTGCTCTTCGTCCGGGAAGACCTGGTCTGGGGCTTCGACGGGCGCCTCGGCTACGAGAGCGGGTTGTTGCCGGCCGAGTCGCCGTCTACGGCGATGCTCTCCCTGCACGGGTCCGGCGTCGTGATCCTGCGCCTCGACCGCGCCCCATGCGGAGTCGCGGTCGACGAGAACACCCCGGTGTCGGTCGACGCCGCACGCCTGGTCGGCTGGAGTGGACGTCTCCTGCCGTCGACCCGGCGAAGCGGGACGGTTCCCTACGGCGCTGTCGCGCCGCCGCTCTCTTTCCGCGGAGACGGCGTGGTGTTGGTCGCATGAGTTCCGCCTCTGCGCAGCCGGTCCGGCGACCGAAGAGCATTCGTCAGGACGCCATCAATCTGCCGAACCTGCTGACGTTCCTGCGCATCGCGCTGATCCCCGTCGTGCTCTTCCTGCTCGCCGAGGGCACGCCGGCCGCCAACTTCTGGTCGGCGATGGTTTACATCGTCAGCGCTATTACCGATGCCCTCGATGGCTGGCTGGCGCGGCGCCAGGGTCTCATCAGCGTGCTCGGGAAGTTCCTCGACCCCCTCGCGGACAAGCTGCTGGTGATGGCCACCCTGGTGTGGCTGGTCTACATGGGGCGGCTCACGTCTGTCGGGGTCGCCGCGGTCATTCTGATGGTCGGCCGCGAGCTCTCTATCACCGCTCTCCGCACCATCGCCATGAGCGAAGGCGTGGTGATCGCCGCACGCCGGGGTGGCAAGGACAAGACGGCGCTCCAGATGGTCGCCATCCTCCTGCTCATCCTTCATCACCCCTACGACATCCATTTCGGCTTCGCCACGATTCACGCCGACCTGAATCAAGTGGGCGTGGCGCTGCTCTACCTGAGCCTGGTCTTCGCCCTCACCAGCGGCGGTGAGTACCTCAAGCTCTTCGTCGACGCCGTGGACGCCAAAGAAAAGCGTCTGGCGGACGATGAAAACGAAGCCGCTGCCCAAGATGAGACCGAAGAAGAGTAGGGCGGCTCAGGCCACGTAGACGGTCTTGATGTTCACGAACTCGCGGATGCCGAAGGCCCCGAGCTCACGGCCATAGCCGCTCTCTTTGATACCGCCGAAGGGCAGCCGGGGGTCGCTCTTGACCATCTCGTTCACGAAGCAGGCCCCTGCCTCGAACTCCACTTCCGCGATTTCGCGCCCCCGGTCGAGGTTCGAGGTGAAGACCGCTGCTCCGAGGCCGAAGCTCGTCGCATTCGCCAAGCGAATCGCGTCAGCCTCGTCCCGGGCGGTGATCACCGCGGCCACTGGGCCGAAGAGCTCCTCGTCGAAGGCCGGTGTGCCCTCCTCGACGTCGGTCAGGATGGTGGCCGGGTAGAAAGCGCCGGGCCCCGGTGGGGTCTCGCCGCCGAGGTGCAGGCGCGCTCCCGCGGCGACGCTGCGCTCGACCTGGTCGGCGAGTTCGTCCCGGAGGTCGTGGCGCGCCTGGGGTCCGAGGGTCGTGTCGGCGTGCTCTGGGTCGCCCATGACGGCGCTTTTCATGGCGACGGTGAGGCGCTCGAGGAAGGCGTCCCGGACCCCCTCGACGACGATGAAGCGCTTGGCGGCGATGCAGCTCTGTCCGCCATTGAGCAGTCGGCTGCGGGCGCCGACGGTGGCCGCAGCATCGAGGTCTGCGTCGCCGAGGACGACAAAAGGATCGCTCCCGCCGAGTTCGAGGACGGTCTTCTTGAGGGCGCGCCCGGCGGCGGCAGCGACGGCCCGCCCCGCCGGCGTGCTGCCGGTGAGGGTGACCGCAGCGACCCGGGGATCAGCGATGAGACCACCGACGCGGTCGCTCCCGACGAGGAGCGTGGTGAAGAGCCCCGGCGCGGCGCCGGCGCGGCGAAAGATGTCTTCGATGGCCAGGGCGCAGCCCGGCACGTTCGATGCGTGCTTGAGCAACGCTGCGTTGCCCGCCATCAACGCCGGGGCCGCGAAACGAAAGACCTGCCACAGGGGGAAGTTCCAAGGCATCACCGCCAGGACGACCCCGAGGGGTTGAAAGCTCACGTAGCTCTCCCGGGCGTCGCTCGGTACGTCTTCCGGGGCGAGGGCTCGGGCGCCGTGCTCGGCGTAGTACTCCGATACCCATGCGCATTTTTCGACCTCGGCCCGGCCTTCGCCGAGGGGTTTGCCCATCTCCCGCGCCATCAGGGTCGCGAGCTCGTCCCGTCTCAGGCGGAGCTCCTCGGCGACGCTGCGGAGGAGTTCGGCCCGGGCGGGGAGGGGGCGACGCTGGTGGCTCGAGAAGGCGGCCCGGGCCGCGGCGAGGCGCTCCTCGATCGCGGCCCCATCGTGGGCCTGGTGCTCCGTCAGAACCTGGCCCGTCGTCGGGCTCACCGCCCGCAGCATTTGAACGCTCATGGCTCGCACTATAGACGCGAATGGGCGTCGTCCGTGGGCCCGACGATCCCCGGGGCCGCCGGGGCCGCCGGGGCGAGCGCCGGGCCCCGGGGCGTGGTAAAAGGCGGCCCGTGCGCGGTCTGGCTCTCGGTCTCGTGGCTCTCTTTTTCGCTCTCTCCGGCCCCGTCGGGAAGGTAGCGGCGCAGACCCTCGCCTTCGACCTCCAGACACGCATCCCCGGGCTCTCCTACGGTGACCTCGCCTACGTGCGCGGGACCCGCGTCTTGCCCCACGCGTCGAACGCCCTCGCCCTCGACCTGGACGCCATCCATCGGCCCTTCGTCGTCACGGATCCGAACCTCGGGACCGAGGTCGCGGTCGTCGAGACCCGGTCGACCTTCGCCATCATGTACGGCGTCGGTTTCCTCGACCACTTCCAGGGGACCATCGCGGTCCCTCTCGTATTTCAGCGCGGCGCCGGCATCGAAGCGTTCACCGGTGACCCCGACGATCGGCTGAACGCCGGCGCTGTCGGTGACCTTCGCCTCGACCTCGCCTACATGCCGTTCGAGGTCAACCCGGCCCTGGGCTCGGTGGACTTCGACCTCGGGTTCGGTGCGGGGGTGCTCGCGCCGACCGGTGATGGCGTCGCTTTCAGCGGCTCCGCGGCCTGGTCCGGCTACTTCGACGTGATGGGCAACGCGAGGTGGGGCAACCTGCGCTTCGCTGCCCAGTCGGGGGTCCGGCTGCGCGAGACCGCGACCATCATCGACGTCACCTGGGGCAGCCAGGTGCTGCTCGCGGGAGCCGTCGCCTACAATTTTTTCAGCGACCACTTGGTCCTCGCGGTCGAGGCCCAGGTCCTCCTCGGCCTGACCAGCAATGCGGCCACTCCCGCCCAGCTCATGGGAGAGGCCCGGGTCGTGCTGGATAGGGAGCGGACGGCTATCGTCGTCGGCGCCGGAGGAGGGCTCAACGCCGAGCTCGGAGCGCCCGAGTGGCAGATCGTCGCGGCATTCCGGCATACCCCGGGGCGCAGCGGCTCCGCTCTGGCTCGGGCGTTGACCGGCGAGATGTTCATGGAACCGCGAGAGTGATCGTTTTCGAAAGCCAGAAGGTGCGCCACGTCGTCGCTCGTCTCGACCGCGGCGAAGACTTGCACGAAGCCCTCACTGCCCTCGCGGTGGAGCGCAGCATCGGCGCCGCCTGGATCACGGGGGTGGGCGTATTCGAGAGCTGTGAGCTCACCGGGTACGACCCGGCCAGCCGGGTCTATCAGCCTGCACGGCAGGTCGATGCCCCGACCGACATCGTGAACCTGACCGGGAACATTTCGTTCGAAGACGGTGCGCCCTCGGTGCACCTGCACGCGACGGTATCGCGGCGCGAGGGCGGGGACGTCGAGTTGCTCGGCGGTCGCCTGGTACGCGGCGAAGCCTTTGCCTGTGAGGTGCGCCTCGACATCTATGACGACATCGCCCTCGGCCGCGAGCACGACCCCGGGACAGGCCTCTCGCTCTGGGCCGGCGATCGCATGACGGCGACCATGGAGGCGAGTCCGAAGGCTCCCGCGGGGGGCAGTGTTGCCGCCCCGCATGACGCCGCGCCGACAGCCGAGTCTCCTCCCCCACCCATGCCGTCGGCTGCCGGAGAAGCGGCTGCGGCGCCGGACGCGCCGGATGCGGGCGCCGTCTCGTGGGCTCAGGTCGCCGACGCCAGCGTCGACGCTCCCAAGCCGCGCCCGGTCGCCGAGCGCCCCGTCCTGGCCGCGACCGTACCGGCCGCCGAAGCCGTTGCGACTCCTCGACTCTCCCTCGCCGAACGACGGCGCCTCGCCAAGGTGCGCCAGGTCGAGGACAAGAAGCAGCGCTTTCGCTCCGAGAAAACTACCCAGGGGGGGGCTCCCCGGGCGCCCTTGCCGAGCCGCAAGCGCAAGACCGAAGAAGAATTCTTCGACGAGCTCGTCCCCGAGATCGGGGACTTCGTCGACCATGAGGTCTTCGGCCTCTGCCGGGTGCAAGGCGAGACCCAGAGCGGCGGGCTGATCATCCGTCTCGAAAACGGCGGCCGGAAGGCGATCAAGCTCGACTACCTCGAGGTCTCGCCGCCCCGCGTCGACGACCGGGCGCGGAAGGTGTTCCGGCTCAGTCCTCGCCGTCGTCGCTGAAGGCTTCGGCCTTCAGACGAGGGAGGTGCGACCGGCTCGGAAGTACGCAGCCTGGTCGGGCTGACCCACGCCGTCGAGGTGGTTGGCGACGGCTCGGGCGACTGCGGAGTCGAGGGCGAGGGCCTCGCGGTGTGCCCAGAAGCACTGCACCAGGGGGGCCACCGGCCCGAGGTGGCCGGCGAGGACCGCTGCGTGCAGGGCCTCGGAGGCGAGACGCGCACCCTCTTTCGGTTTGCCCGCCCGTAGGAGGGCGCGGGCGAGGGCGCTGACTGTCCGGGGGTCCCGGGGGTGCCGGTCTCGCAGCTTCTCGGCGGCCGTGAGGGCTTCTTTGGCATCGCCGTGGGCGTCGATGCGCGCGATGGCCGTGCCGATTCCCGTGTCGATGTCGATCGCCTCTGGGTACAGAGGCACGGCCTCGACGTTCTGCATTTTCTGGCCCTCGGCCGCTGGGCCGCCGAGGCGTCGACGAAAGCGTCCGGCTTCGGCCTCTTCGATTGCCTGGGAGGCAAAACGCGCTTGTCGGTCTCGGCCAAAGACGTCTTCGACGACGACATACCAGAAGACGACGAGGGCCGTGCCGAGGATGAAGCCGCCGATGGCACCGAGCAGCCCACCGACCGTGCCGAAGGTGTGGTGGAAGCTGACCGCCGCCCCGCAGCTCACGCACGGGGCGAGGAACGCCATGGGCGAGAGCATCATGTGGAGAAAGAAATGCCAGCGAGTCTTCGTCGGTGCGGCACTCCCCGGGGGAGTCGACGGCTCTTCGCCTTCGGCACGCGAAGACGGCGGCTCCTCGTCCGGTGGTGGCGTTGTCATTCCTGGTCGACGCGGACGCGGGGGTCGAGGGCGCCGACGGCGACGTCGGCCAGGAAGTTCCCGAACTGCACCGTGAAGGAAACCATGATGACGACGCCCATGATGATCGGCGCGTCGAGGTTGTGGATCGACTCGATGGCGAGGCGCCCGACGCCAGGCCAGGCGAAGATGGACTCGGTGATGATCGCCCCGGAGACGAGGATCGCGAGCTGCAAGCCCATCAGGGTGACGATGGGTAGGAGCGCGTTCCGGGCGCCGTGTTTCATGATGACGGCGACGGGGCCGAGGCCCTTCGCCTTGGCGGTGCGCACGTAGTCGGCCCGGAGGGTCTCGACCATCTCCGAGCGCATGATGCGCGCGTAGGTCGCGGCGCCGATGATGGCGAGGGTGAAGGCCGGGAGAATTGCGCTGTAGATGTGTTCGAGGGGGGTATTGCCGTAGCCCCCGACGGGGAACCAGCCGAGTCGGAACGCGAAGAAGTAGAGAAAGAGCAGGCCTGACAGGAAGGTCGGCGCGCTGATGCCGACGAAGGCTGTCGCCATGACGCCGGTGTCGAACCAGGTATTGCGGCGCGTGGCGGCGATGATGCCGATGAAGACGCCGAGGAGGACCTCGAAGCCCATGGCCATGGCGCCGAGGAGCATGGAACGCGGCAGACGCGTCAGGATCACCTCCACCACGTCCTGCTCCATGCGCATCGACTCGCCGAGGTCGCCTTGGAGGATGCCGCAATGGCCTTCGCCGCCGTCGTAGTTCGGTGAGCTCTTGCGCACGCACGACGAGAGACCGAGGTAGGCGCCGTACTGGGCGGTGAGGGGTTGATCGAAGCCGTACTGTTCGTGGCACGCCGCGATCTGCTCGGGCCGGGCGTTGGCGCCGAGGCGGGCCGCGCAGGGGTCGCCTATCTGGCTGACCAGCATGAAGACGATGGTGATCACCGCGAGCATGACGAAGCTCGCCCAGGCGGCGCGTTTGAGGGCGAACTCGAGCATCAGAGATTGCCTCCGAACGGCAGAAGGCCAGAGAGCCGGTGCCTCGGCTGAAGATCCGTGCCGTGCCGCGCCTGCATGCGCCGCTTGGGCAGGTCGAGCCAGAGGTCCCGGTAGTCCATGCTGTAGACCGGGCTGGGGTGATATCCCCGCACGTAGGGCTGCCACGCTTCCATGGTGAGGTCGCTCCACATGAAGGCCCAGGGGGCATCGGCGACGATCAGCTCCTGGGCCTCGACGTACATGCGTTCGCGGGCCGTGATGTCTTGTTCTATCCGCGCGCGGTCGAGGAGATCATCGACGATCGGGTTCGAATAGAAGGTCCGGTTGTTGGAGTTCTGCTCGGAGATGGATGAGGTGTTGAAGAGCACGTCGAGGAAGTTTGCGGGGTCCGGGAAGTCCATGTTCCAGCCGGTCAGGAGGAGGGGGACTCGTCCGGGCTTGCCGCTTTCCTCGAGGTACACGGGGAACGAGACCTGCTTGATGGAGATGCGCAGGCCGATCTTCGCGAGGTCGGCCTGGGCCATCTCCCCGTACTGACGCCCCGTGTCACCTTCGCCGACCCAGAACTCGATCTCTGTGTCCTCGAGGCCTTCGGCGACCCACCGGTCGCCGTCCCGGTGGACGGGGTGGCCGGCCAGGGCCATCTCCTCCCGGGCCCGGTCGAGGTCGGTGTAGTGGGCGCCTTCGAGGTCTTCCCGGTAGCCCATGAAGCCCCGGGGAAGAGGTTGCCCGGTGGGCATCAGCCGATTGCTGCGCTGCCGCTTCCATGCCTCGCGGTCGACGACGAAGGCGACCGCGCGCCGAACGTGCACGTTGTCGAAGGGCGCCATCTGGGTGTTCATGCCGACGCCCCAGAGGTTCGCCTTGGGGTGCTCGTCGATGTAGGGCTGCCACGCCGGCGCGTTGCGCAGGAAGATGTAGTCCGCGGGGCTGAAGCGATGGACCGCATCGAGGTCACCGTTGCGGAAGCGCATGGTGGCCACGTCTCGGGTGAGGTTTTCCTGGTAGATCATCCGGTCGACGTAGGGCAGGGGCGCGTTCCAATAGTTCTGGTTGCGCTCGAAGACCGCCTGCACTCCGTGCTCCCAATCGTCGGGGTCGAGGGTGAAGGGCCCGGTGCCGCAGGCGGTAGTGCGCACGTCGACGGTCGGGTTTTCGTAGTGGCTGCGCGGCAAGGGATACGCGAACGGCATCGCCATTGCGTTGAGGAAGGTCTGGTCCGGCTCGTCGAGGGCGAACTCGATGGTGCGGTCGTCCACGACCCGGATCCCGCGGATGTGGGCGGACTCGCCGGCGCGGTACTCATCGACGCCGGTGATGTTTGCGTAGAAGACGTAGCCGGGGGAGCTGGTGTCCGGTCCCAGCATACGCTCCATGGTGAAGAGCACGTCGTCGGCGGTGAGCTCCCCTCCGCAGTGGAACTCGACCCCTCGGCGGAGCCGGAAGGTGAACGTCTTGCCGTCTTCCGATTGGGTGGGCATCGCTTCGACGAGGGAGGGGACCAGCCTCGTCTCTTCGTCGTAGTCGAGGAGCCCGTCGAAGAGCAGGCGAATGCCCATGGATGATAGTTCGTCGTAGGCGATGGCCGGGTCGAAGGTGCGGATCACCGACTCGTGATGAAAGACGAAGGTGCCGCCGTGCTGTGGTTCCGTGGAACCCGCGCCGTCCCATCGGGGCGCCTGCGGTTCGGGCGGGGCAAAGAACGCGATGTAGGCGATGATCGCCGCGCCGAGGCCGGCGGCGAGCAAGGGCCCGTAGCGGTCAATCCTTCGGGTCGAGCGCATCGCGCAGCCCTTCGCCGAGGAGGTTGAAGCCGAATACCGTGGCCATGATCAGGAGGCCCGGGTAGAGGACCAGGCGGGGGGCATGGCTCAGGTACTGCTGCCCTTCGCGCAGCATCGAGCCCCAGCTCGCGTTTGGCGGCTGGACTCCGAAACCGAGGAAGCTCATCGCCGATTCGACGATGATCATCTGGGCCACGAGGGTGGTGCCGATGACGATTGCCGGGCCCATCACGTTGGGCAGGACGTGGCGCAGAAGGATGCGTCGCCGCGACATGCCGAGGGCCCGGGCCGCTTGCACGTACTCGAGCTCGCGGACCTGCATCGTCTTGGCGCGGGTGACCCGGGCCAGGGTCGTCCACGAGAGCAAACCCAATAAGAGGAAGAGGGTCCAGAGCTCCGGTCTGTCCACCACGCGTTGGATGGCGATGACGATGAGCAGGAAGGGCAGGCTCAGCAAGATGTCGACGCCGCGCATCGCGAACATGTCGACCGCACCGCCGAAGTAGCCAGAGATGATGCCGATCGACAGGCCGATGAAGACAGCGAGAGCAGTTGCGAAGAGGGCGACCTGCATCGATACCGCGCCGCCGTGGAGGAGCCGCGAGAGCTCATCGCGGCCGAGGGTGTCGGCGCCGAGGGGGTGAGCGGGATTCTCGCCCGGAGCGATGGGCAGCCCGTTGTCGTGCAGGAGCTCTTCGAGGTTCTGCTCCTCGGGGCTGTGGGGGGCCAGGAGGGGTCCGACGACCGCCGTGAGGGTGACGAGGACCACCAGGGCGAGGCCCGCGGTCGCCCCGCGGTTCTTACGGAAGCGCCGGAGGGCTCGGGGATCGGAGAAGAAGAAGGCTCCGATGCGCGAACCCATGTCGGTCGAAGACGCCATTCGGGGCGGGACGATACATGCCCCGCGCCTTGATTTCACTGTCCGAAAGAGCTTGCCGGGCCTTGGTGGCGAAAGACCGGGGAAGTGCGGTCTGGGGTCCAATGGGCGGCGATCGTCTCGAATGCCTCACGATCTGTACTTTTCTGGACCGAGGGCCAAATTCATGCGACTCGTCCTCATCTTGGAACTGCTGCCTCGCGACGAAGTAGAGCGAAAAGGTGCATGATTTCAAGCGAATACGGTGCTGCTCTGGGTACTGTCCCAAGCGTGCACAATTTTGTTGACCCATTTCTATTCAATAGATTACATTCGTTGCCTGCCCTGGAAATGACTCTACCGACGCGAAATAAGGCCCTGTGGACCGACGCCGATCTGGCCAAGATCGAGGCGGATTTCCCCAAGGGAATGACGGTCCAGCAGATCGTCGAGACCTTCACCTCATCCGGTGAGCGCCTGAGCGAAGCCTCCTTCCGGAAGTACGTGCAGCTCGGTCTGCTCCCCCGGAGCGTCCGGGTTGGTCGCAAGGGCAAGCACCGGGGGTCCCAGGGGCTCTATCCCTCGACGGCGATTCGCCAGCTCGTGCACCTCCGGCGGCTGATGGCCCAGGGGTTCACGATCGAGGAGATCCAGCGGGAGTTCCTCTTCGTCCGCGGCGACATCGAGGCCCTCGGGCGCCAGCTGGCGCGGGTCTTCGACGCCCTCGATTCCGCCGTAGCGGAGCATCCCGGCGACGAGCTCGCGGACCGCGGGCTCGAAGAAGCAAGGCAGCTCGCGACGAGCCTGGTCGCGAAGCTCGAGGCCGTCGAACGACGGCTTTCGATGCAGGCCCGTATGGCAAGGGCAGTGGTTTAACGGCGCGCTGAGACGCCGTTCTGAAGCAAAGAGATCTGGAGGGATCGATGATCGAACAAGTGGCGCAAGGGAACGAGCCAGAGAGCGAACCGGCGGGCGAGTCGGTGAGCCAAGAGGCGAGCGGACAAGAGACGGTGCAGGGTATGACCGAGGGATCCCTCGCGTTAGCTATCGAGCCGAGCACTGAAGAGGGCCCGGAGCCGAAGAAGCGCGGGCGTCGTAAGCGCCGCAGCCGTCAGCGCGCCCGGACCATTTCCATCCGCAGGCTCAGCAAGGCGGAGCTGAACCGCGGCCGTCTGCTCTATCCCGAGATGGACTACTGGAAGCCCAAGACGCGGATGGAGTGCAAGGACCTCGAGCGGCCGTGTCCCTTCGTATCTTGCAAGTACCACCTCTACATCGACGTCCACCCCGTCCGTGGATCCATCAAGCTCAACTTCCCGGACGTCGAGGTCTGGGAGATGACCGAGACCTGCGCCCTCGACGTCGCCGACCGCGGGGGGATCACCCTCGAGGACGTCGGAGAGATCATGAACCTGACCCGTGAGCGCGTGCGCCAGGTAGAGACCGCTGGCCTCGCGAAGCTCCAGGCCATTCAGGACATCAGCCGCCTCAAAGACTACGTGATGTGAGCTCCCCGGGGAGCTCTGCTCTCCCTGTCCGGTGAGCACCTGGGCCCGCACGGCCTCGACGGAATACCCCTCCGAGATCGACCTGGATTACAGACGATCTCCAGCTGATTCCAAGGGCTTGGCGCGCTATCCCCGGTTCGGAATGTCCCGCCGTGGGGCGATGGCGGGCCGCGGCTCGGCACCCTCGCTCCTCGGCGAGCGGACCAAAGTACGCTAGGTTTCCTCTCCAGAGGGGGGAGGGTGCGATGGGGCAGCTGCAAAGCGAGGCGCCGCGGCGCGAGAAATCGGGCCAGGGCGCGACGATTACGAGTTACGCCCCGGCGACCGGGGAGGCCCTCGGCGATGTGCCGGTGATGGGCGCAACAGAAGTCGCTACGGCCTTTCGAAGGGCGCGAGATGCTCAGAAGAATTGGGCACTCCTTCCCCTCGAGGAGCGCGTCGAACACGTCCGTACCCTCCGGGACGCGATCGTCGACGAGGCCGATGCGATAGTCGACCTCATCGTCGCCGAGTGCGGCAAGCCTCGAGCCGAGGCTCTCACCCACGAGGTGATGGCGTCGGTCGATCTCGCCACCTACTACGCAAATCACGCGAGTCGCATCCTCGCGCCGCGGGAGATCAAGCTGCATCTCCTGAAGCATCGGCGCAGCTACGTGCACTACGCGCCGCGAGGCGTCGTGGGCATCATCTCGCCGTGGAACTTCCCGATGGCCATCCCCTTCGGCGACGTCGTCGCGTCATTGGTCGCGGGCAACGCGGTGGTGCTCAAGCCCAGCGAGATCACCCCCCTCATCGCGTTGAAGCTGAAGGAAGTCTACGAGGCCGCCGGGCTGCCGGAGGACCTCTTCCAGGTGGTCACCGGCGACGGAGGGACCGGGGCCGCCCTCATCGACGCGGGGCCCGACGCCGTGGTCTTCACGGGATCCGTCGCGGCCGGACGCAAGGTGGCGGCCGCGTGCGGCCAGCGGCTCATTCCGTGTGTCATCGAGGCCGGGGGCAAGGCCGCGGCCATCATCTGTGAAGACGCCGACATCGAACGAGCGAGTCGGGGCATCGTCTTCGGGGCCTTCGCCAACAGTGGGCAGGTGTGCATCAGTGTCGAGCGGGTGTACGCCCACGATGCGATTTACGAAGCTCTCGTCGCCCGGGTTCGCGAGCTGACCCACGAGATCCGCCAGGGAGACCCGACGCGCTACGACGTGGACATGGGGGCGGTTACCTTTGCCCGGCAGATCGAGGTCGCCGAGGGGCTCATCGCGGACGCCCTCGAGAAGGGGGCGCGCCTCGAGGCCGGCGGCAAGCGTCGCGAAGGGGCAGGGCAGTTTTTCGAGCCCACGGTGCTCTCGGACTGCACGCAAGACATGGCGGTGATGCGCGACGAGACTTTTGGGCCGGTCGTGCCAATCATGAAGGTCGCCGACATCGAGGAGGCCATCGAACTGACCAACGATACCAATCTGGGATTGATGAACTACGTCTTCACGACCGACCGCGGCGAGGGCCGGCGAATCGCAGAGCGGCTGCGCTCGGGGACGGTGATGGTCAACGATGTGCTCTCTGCTTACGCTGCCGCGGAGACGCCGTTCGGAGGGGTCAAGGACAGCGGCTTCGGCCGGGTTCACGGCGAAGAGGGGCTGCTCTCGAAGTGCGAGGTGCGCCACGTGAACTATGACCGGGTCGCCATCGGCAGCCGGGAGCCGCTTTGGTACCCGTACGGCGAGAAGTCGTACAAGGCGGCGTTGAAGGGGATGCGGCTGCTCTTCCGGCGGGGAAATCCGATTCGGAAAGTGCTGGATTTGTTCTGAGCCCGGGTCAGCGGGGGCTCACTCCCCCGCTACGTCGAACACGCCGGCATAGATGGCGTCGACATCGAGGGTGGCGCTGTTGGAAAGCGTCACCGAGCCGCCCGCTTCGGCCACACGATAGCGCCACTCGCCGGCCGGATCCCGGCGATAGTGCTCCACGTGGGGCGCGCCCTGCGAGAGCAAGAGGTAGTCCTGGACCGAAGGAATGCGCCGATACGCTTCCCACTTGAGCCCTCTGTCGTAGGCCTCGGTGCTTTTCGAAAGCACCTCGACGACAACGCTGGGATTACGGAGGACATCGGCCGTCCCAGGATGAAGCTCGAGCTCCCCGCAGACGACGCTCACGTCAGCGTAGACGTAGTGGTCCTGCTCTCCGGCGATGATGCGCTGGTCGGCCGACAGGATCCGGCACGGCATACCCCGCAGAGCCCCGCCGAGTTCGATGGTCACGGCTGCGCCGAGGGCGTTGTGCCTCGGCGTGCCCCCCGCCATGGCGAATACGTCACCGCGAAAGTACTCATGACGCGCGGGCTGCTCACGCTCCCAAGCCAAATACTGCTCGGCAGTCATCGTGGCTTCTGGAGCGGCGGGAGGCATCACGGTGAGTATAGCCCGTGATTCACCGCCGCTGAAACGGCGCCTCGCCGGCCACCTTGGGGAGACCGCTCGAGGTGGTCCGGGTGGTAGAAGTCGACGAAGTTGTCCTCGGCGAGGCGCAAGTCCGGTAGCCGGCCTCTGGCGTAAGGCAATTAGGCAATCACGCGTCCCCAAGTTCAGCCTTCTCGGCTGCGGGTCGTATTCGCGGCAGCCGCGGGTCAAAGCCGTCCCGGGAACACATTTCGGGATTGTTTCGGGCGAGGGCTAAGTGCGCGAAACAACAGAGAATGCGGGGCAGAATGTACAGCTGCTGTACAAAATGAGGGAGGGCTCGGGGCCCTCGCCGCCGGCTGTTGTCGGAGATGGACTGCGGCCGGTCCTCCGCGTCCCAGAGGATCGTGCGGCGGCGCCCGCTGCGGTCGTCGTCCCAGCCGAGTTGGTTCCCATTGAGGTCGTATTGGAAGCGGCGCCCCCCGACGTGCGTCGGCGCGTGGGGCCGACTGGAGCCGTACTCGTACGCGAAGTCGTACGACGTCCGGTGCTGCGGCACCGTCGCCCCCCCCGGGCGTATGAAGCTCGTGCTCCTGCGTCTTCGCCGTCACGTTGTGGATGGCGTCGTACGACAGGTCCACCTCGTACGTCTCGTAGTGACCCCGGTGCGACGAGAAGCGCCCGGTTGCCGACGTCAGGCGGTAGAGGTCGTCGTAGCGATGCGCAGCGCTATTGCCCTGGGCGACGGGGATGGGTCGGAGTGAGTTTGGGGCTACGGCTGCTCACTCGCGACTTCCTGCGAAAAGCCAACTTTCGGTGACTTTGAAAAATCAAAGTAGGAGCCCGGAGGGAGAGCGAGGTGCCTGAGCAGATCTGGTCTCGCTTGTGTGACGTGGTGGAGATGGACGACCTTGAGGCTCTCCACGTTGCCGTCATACCGAGCCGTTGTGAGATACCAACCGGACATGTGCGGCGGTGCCGGATACCGAATCGCTTCGATTGGATCCCCCTCGATGACCCCGGCCGAGATCGCTGCCTTTGCGTTGGCGAGAGGAGGATCGAAGTCGGAGTCCACCGCTTCGCACGTTGCCTTTTGGTCCCTCCAGTAGGTCAGGGCTCGCGTCGCGCCCGGAACGGAATCCAGCCATTTGTCGTCAAACTCATAGGTGTTTAGGATTCCATCTTCGGCGCAGAAACGGACGACCCAAAACCCGTGGCTCATCGTTTGTCCAGATTCGATCCTGTTTCCTTCGCACACGTAGTCTCCGACCCGGAATAGGAACTCACGTGCCGGACCCAATAGCTCGGCCGACTCAAACGAGACTTGGACCTCGGTTCGGAGCGTCGCCTCCAAACCCGAGGTCCGGCACGACGTCGCTCCCTCCTCCATGACCGAAAATGACCTCATTCGTATTGCGCCCTCCTTCGAACTTCACGGCCGGTTCATGACCACTGTGTCGGCCACTGCAGTTCCTGCTGTGAGGATACAAGCGTTGCGCGCCTTCGCGACCGATCTCAAACCGGGTGCGCCTCGATGAAGGCGTCCAGAGTCCCGGCGAGCCAGCGCGGTCGCTCGTTGTGAATCGAGTGGCCAGTGCGCGTTGGGATCCGGCACCACCCGGGCATGCCGGCGGCCTTCATCAGTTCGGCGAGGTGAACGATCATCGCCCGCTGCTCGCTCATCAGGAAGTTGTCTTCGGCGCCGGCCATGAGGAGCGCGGGGACGTCGATGCTTTGATAGACGTCGTTTTCGAAGTGGCTGAAGCGCAGCTGCTCTGCTGCGGCGCGCCAGTGAAAGCGCCGGAAGTCCCGGCCGTAGAGCTCTCGGCGGTCATCCTGGCTGACGGCGATCATCGGATTGAAGCCCTGCCATCC
>QMMC01000084.1 GCA_003647065.1 Deltaproteobacteria bacterium
ACCACCCCGGCTGGTCAGTCGGCATCGAATCGCAGTTCCGCGTATCGCCGATCCCGGTGAACTGCCCCGCCAGCACGACCGTCTCGCCGCAGTTCTGAATCGTCACCCGGTAGTCGACCTCCCCGCCGCCGATGCAGCTCTCGAAGTTCGCCACCCGAACCGTATAGGTGCCCGCCGGCGCGGCCCCGGCGGGCCAGTAGATGTGCTCGTTGTCGACGCCGAGATTGCTCGAGCACGCGGCGTTCGCGTCGAGGTCGAGGCGGCCGCCGCTCGCCGCCGAGGTATTGGCGTAGTAGACGACCGTTCCCCCGGGGTCGATGACGTAAAGATCGAGGTCCGTCGACCGGTTCATGGTGAGCGTCACTTCGACGTCGCCGGTGCCCACCGGCATGATGCGCAGGGTGCGCTGCACATAGGGAGACACGCGGCCCTCGTGGTCGACCGCGGCGACGTACATGACGACGTCTCGGGGCGTGCCGACGATGGCCGAGCCGTCCGGAGCCAAGGCGGCGTCGAGGCCGAAAACGACCTCCGCGTCCTCGACCCCGGTGACCCGAAGCGTGCCGAGCTCGGTGTCAACGCTCGCCGGCAAGAAGAAGTGCCCAGGGTAATCGTGGAAGGCGATGTAGAGCCCAGTCACGTCGGTGTCGGCGCCGGCGCCAGGGTCGGCGCGCAGCGGCAGGCGCAGGGGCACACCCGCCAGCACGGTGAAGGGCTGGTCCGCCCCGCGGAAAGCGAGGGATGGCCGCGCGGGCGATGCAGCCGATGCCGACGGCGCGGCGGTCGGGTGCAGCTCGGCCCCGCCGACGATCCACGGGGTGTCGACAGTTCGACCATCGCGCGCCCCCTGACCGACCTGTCGAACCGCGAGGCGCCCGGACGGCAGCATGCCCTCGACCTCGACGTGGGGCCCGGGCCGGTACCGACGGCGCATGCGCGCAGCCGCCTCTTGGCTGTTCTGACCCCCCGGGTCCGCAGACGGAACCTGACCGACGGGGTCGCCATCGTCCGCCCAGGGGAATTCAATCCCTGGCCCCCCAGCTTGCCCGTCTTGGCCCTGCTGGGTCACGGCATAGGCGCCGAACCCGAGCACAGCAACGAACGCACCCGTCCCGACGCAGGCAAAAGCGACGAAAAGGAGCCCGACAACGGCATAGATGAGGCGCTTATCGTCCACCGTCTCTTCAGCCTACGCGCTTCCGGCTGGAATTGTTCCGCTCGCAATGAACACCTACAAACTGGCGAGTACGTCCACGCCGCCATCTCCGAGTCGGCGGGGGAACCGTTGGCCCCAGCGTGGATCAGAGGTCACAGCTGCCAATTGGGACGTCTTTGCAGACCAAGAGGACTTCGCCGGGTGGCCCGCAGTACGTCGGTCCGCCCCGATAGAAGGCCAGCTCCTCGCAGTGGGGCCGACAGGGGTCGCCGCAGTCTGCGTCCGTACGGCAGCGCCGATAGCAGAGTCCATCTCCAAAGGAGTCACAATTCCCATCCGTGCTTCCGTCGATAAGCCAACATCGCTCGTCCGTCCACTCGACGAAGCCTGGTCCACATGGGGGCTCTGGAGAATCGCAAACGGGCATGGCGTCGTGGCTATCGGCGCACGCGGCGAACGTGAGCATCACGAACGAGAGAGCGGCTTTGGATCTCATCGCGCCATCTCAGTCCGTCACCAGGAGTTCGCCGTCCAGATTTGCCGAACCCACAGTCGCTGACACCTGCGTGTCGTATGGGCCGTGGAGAACCCAACTCTGCGGATCCCACAGGGAGGTCCATTCGATCGATTTGTGCATCGTATAGACATAATGCTGCACGCCAATCTTCGCGGTGAACGCGAGGATCCATGCGGAGGGAGCACCCGCCGGGCCACGGAAGGTGACGTGTGGCGCGCTGTCGAGCATGATGCTGTCCGCTCGAATCATGTCGCGCTCGACCTGCAGCGCCCCGGTCGCGTCTGGGTGAAGACCAAAGTGCATCCACCGCAGCGTGTGGGTCAAATCGTCCGCGGCCCAAGCAATCATGCAGTTGTAGTATATGCCGAATTCGTCGCCGCAGGCGATGCTCGGGGTGTCGTAGGCTCGGACCTCAGCCCCCGTGTCATCCCATACGGGAAAGGGCCCCGTGTAGACGCCGTCGGAATCGATCCAATGGATTTCGATTTGGCCGGTGTTGCTCCGGGTTGCGAAGAGGCTCAGCCCGTCGATGTTCTGGTAGGTGGCCGATACGCCGGGGCGCCGAGTCATCGATGGCGTCGCCGCCGAACCGAATGTGGATGGACTCGTGAGCAGTAGGCGATTCAGCGTCTTGGTTACGCTGACGGTCGTCTCCCCGGATTGGTATCCGATGACGCCCCACTCCTTGTCGTGGTTCCAAGCGGCACCGACCCGACCCACATGGGACTCGCCGGGAAAACTCGCGCCCCACCGTGTCCACGCGAAGGACGGCCAGTCCCAATGATAGAAAATCGGTTCGAGGCTCATCGGGTCCCTGCCCGCCACCAACATATCGTCGACTCCGGGAGCGCCCGATGCTTCGAAGTGAGGCATCAGATCGGGAATGCCATAGGGAATATCCCACCAACTACCGCCGACCAGGTGGTTCGAGTCTTCGTGATGGTCCTCCGCGGTCCGTTGCCACGGCCCGTACACCGAACGAAAGCCCAGCACGTCGGTGAGGTAGAGCTGCTGGAGTTCGTTCGTGATGTCGTAGTTACCGCTCACCGCGGAGCATGGCTCTTCGCCGGGGAGGCAGCTCAGATCGCAGTCCGCGGGGTGGGAGAAACCGAGGGTGTGCAGAAGCTCGTGTACCAGTGCTCCCTGGAACAGTCCCCCTCCTTCCGTGCCCGTATCCCATGAGAGGGCCTCATTGAACGCCACCACCATGCCGACGCTCGCGGGAACGCCTCTGGTTGCAGCGGCTGGGGCCGGTTGAATCCCATAGGTGATGTTCACCGCGTTTGGAATCGGGCATCGGCTGAACCAATCAGTCGATCCCCACCCGCCACAATCGGACGAGAGCCCCGCGTAGTAGAAATGGGGGAGATTGGTTCCGGAGTTGGTGCTGATCAGGTTGGTGGCCCAGTGGACCTCACGCACCACCTGGCTGAAGGTCCACGGAACGCCTCCGGTTCGAATGAGCCGTTCAATCAATCCCTTATCCACATAGACGGGAATCTCTGGCTGGTCAGCCCAGTTCTCCATCTGATTCGGGGAATCCGGGTCTTCGGTGCAGAACGCATGCGCGGTACTGGTGTGCACGAAGGAAGAGCCGAGGAAGACGCACAGGACTGTCATGAGAGCCTTCATGGCCGACCTCCGATCATGGCCGCAGCATCGGCCCAGGAGATTCTGTCCCGCCCCCGGAGGGCGAAAGTGCCCGGGGTGGTTTCGGGGATGAGCGCGGCCTGTTCGCCGACGACCTCGTATCCGCCGGGGCCTCGCGTCGAGTTCACCAACGCAGCGATGTAGGAGCCACCAGCGCGGAGGGGCGGATGACCAAAACACGCCACCCCTCCCAACGTCACGTGCTGAGAGACGATGATCGACGTGCCCGCGACGAGCGGGCCCTTCGCGACAGAACCGATGCGCACTTCGACCGCTTCCCATTCGGGTGACGCCGTCGGGCTTACAGCGGCTACGGTGATCTGAACGACATGGGTGGCGGCTGAGGCCACCTCGGCGAACGGCTCACGGGTCGACACGCGCCGCGCATCGTTTCGTGCACCTTCATCGAAATATGCCGTACGCTCGGCGGGGTTCGCGAAGCCGACGCGAGCTCCAACCGTCGGCGCGGCACCGTCCGGGTCACGCTCCGGGGGTCTGTCGACCGGTACAACCGCGGGGCCGGCTCGCCTCGGTGAAGATAGCGCCGCCGTCACGGCCCCCGGCTCGGCCTCAGTGCTCTGGCTGCATGCTCCGATGAGCACAAGCCCGCCCAAGCCCAAAAGTGCCTGAACTACGAATCTACGAACGGTCATCTTTCCCGGCCCTCCCCTTGTTGTGACCTGGCTTACACCCCCCCCCTCCTGTGCCGTCAATACAAAATCGCTGCCAGGTCACCTCGAGGTCGCGTCATGAGCCCCGCCGAATCGCATCCGCCGCGCCCGGCCTCAAGTCCTCTGCGCCTGGATGGCGGTGATGACCACGGTGTTGATGATGTCCGGGATCGAGCACCCCCGACTCAGGTCGTTGACCGGCTTCTTCAGGCCCTGCATGACGGGCCCGATGGCGATGGCCTTGGCCGCCCGCTGCACCGCCTTGTACGTATTGTTGCCGGAGTTCAGGTCCGGGAAGATGAACACCGTCGCTGCGCCCGCGACCTTGCTGCCCGGCAGCTTCGTCTCGGCGACCCGGGGGTCGATGGCGGCGTCGTATTGGATCGGCCCTTCGACCGGAAGGTCCGGGTTGCGCTCTCTGACCAATGCGGTCGCCTCGCGGACCTTGTCGACTTCGGAACCGGTGCCCGACGCGCCGGTCGAGTAAGACAACATGGCGACGAGAGGGTCGATGCCGAAGGCCCGGGCGGTTTCGGCGCTCGCCAGGGCGATGTCGGCCAGCTGCTCGGCTGTGGGGTTGGGATTGACCGCGCAGTCGCCGTAGACGAGCACCTGGTCGGGCAAGCACATGAAGAACACGCTCGAGGCGATGGCGAAGCCCTCCTTGGTCTTGACGAACTCGAGGGCCGGCCTGAGCGTGGCCGCAGTGGTGGTGACGGATCCGGAGACCATGCCGTCGGCGAGGCCCTCTTGGACCATCATGGTGCTGAAGTAGGTCGGGTCGCTCATCAGGTCGAAGGACATCTCCCAGGTGGGGGTCCTCTTCGGCGACCGCAGCTCGATGTAGCGTTTGGCGAAGCCCTCCCGCAGATCGGACGTCGCCGGGTCGATGATTCTCAGCTCGTCGTGCGGCTTCAGGCCCAGACGGCCGACCTCGCGACGAATCTGGTCCGGGTCGCCGAGGACGGTCAGATCCACGATCTCACGGTCCAGGAGCTCGTGAGCCGCGTGAAGAATGCGGGGCTCCATGCCTTCCGGCAGCACGATGTGGCGGCGGTCTTTCCGGGCGGTGTGCACCATGCGATGGATGAACTGCTTGGGCGTGGCCCGACGGGTCTTCGGCTGCACCGAGGCGCGAGCGATCAGAAGCTCGACGTCCACGTTGGATTCGACGAGGGTCTTGACCAGCTCGATGCGCATGCGCTGGTGGGCCTGAAGGCTCGGCTGCACCTTGTTGACGCCGATGGCGGTCTGGTAGGTGTTGGTTTGGACCTGAAGCAGAGGCATCTGCCTCCCGGTGACGTCGAGCAGAAGATTCATGACGTTCTTCCGGGGCTCGAGGCCGCCGGTCATGATCACCCCCGCGGGGGCGGGGACCGACGGGGATACGAACGCCGCGGCCAGTCCGAGGAGGACGTCGTCGCGATCGCCGGCCACCACCACCAGGGAGCCGCGAGGGATGCGCTCGAGGGCGTGCTCCACGGTCATACCGGCAACGGAGACATCCTGGATGGCGACGTTGAGGCGGTCGTGACCCGAGATCACCTTGGCGCCGAGGGCGTCGACGACCTCTTCGACGCGCAGCTTGGAGAGCATCCCGGTGCGCGGGATAGTGCCGAGCAGCTTGAGTCCCAACCTCTGGAGGGCCAGCTCGGCCGCGTCGTGAAACTCCCGATCGGACTTCGGCTCGGTTCGATTGATGACGACCCCGAACATTTCGCAGCCCTTGGCGTCGAAGTGCTCTTTTACCAGGGCGACGTTCTTGATCATGTTGCCGCAGGGGCCCGCCCGGTCGTCGATCTGGTCGTCGGCCTGGTCGCCCCCATCAGCCTCGGCGCTGTTCAAGCCCTGGGTCACGAGCAGCACAGGAGAGCTTAGGTTCCTGGAGATATCGGCGTTGATGTCGAACTCGAAGGCCGCCATCGCACCGAAGTAGTCGGTGCCTTCGCAGATCACGAAGTCGCACTTGTCGGCGATGCGCTCGTAGGCCTCGAGGATGGTGTCGAGGAGCTGGTCGTAGGTGCCGCGGCTCAACGCCTCCTGCACTTCGCCCATCGTCACGGGAGCCATCTCCTCGAGGGAGAAATCCAGACCCAGGGCGTCTTTCATCAGGCGGACGTCGGGATCGGAGCCGAGGTCGTCGCGCCGCCCAATGGGCTTGAAGTAGCCGACCTTGGCAAGGCTCGACTCGAGCAGGTGAACGAGCCCGAGGGCGATGGTGCTCTTGCCGCTGCCCCGCTCGGTTGCGGTGACGAGAATACTGCTGGCCATGATCAACTCCTAAGCCGTGTTCGTTCTTCGAACCCAGCCCCGAGGGAATGCCCGTCGATGAGCTCCGTCCGCCCGACGCTCAGCCGCGAACTCGCGTCGCGACCGACGTGAGGTCTTCACTCACGGCGCCCCTCGCGTGGGCAGTCACCGCGTTGCGCTCGTAGCTGGGGGTACCCGGCCGCGCAACGAGATGGATAGGGAAGCCGAGGGCCGCGGGCAGCGCGAGGTCGAGTTCGAAGATGTCGCCGGCGACGAGGGTGCGCTCGGGCGCCGCTCCCACCTCGCTGAGGACCGTGGTCAGGACGTCCCAGTAGATGCCGCGGCGCAAGTAGATCGGGCGCTCGAGGCCCGGCAGGTCGACCGACTCGGGCACGTCCCCAAAGGCCCCGATCTGTCCTTCGGGCTCCGCGATGACGTACTTGCGCGCATTGCCGAAGACCTTGAGCTTGTCCCGGCCCTTCGGGGCGAGGTCGTCGAGCTTGGCCTCGACGGCGTCGGTGAGGCTGTTGGTGACGACGTAGACCGGCACCTCGGTCCCGAGGAGCATCTCGACCACGTCCTTCGCGTCGGGGCGAAAAACGTTCGCGGCCTTCGGGTAGTTCCGCCGGAAGATGCCTTCGAGGAAGGTGCGCCGCTCCGCCGGGTCCATGAAGGCCTCGCGGTCGTCGAGGAGCTTCTGGGCCGTCGAGGTGGCCATGATGTAGGGGTCGGCGTGGGAAGGAGCGACGATCCGCCCTTCGAAGTGCCATCCGAACTGGTCCGGAGTCTTGCCGATCTCACCGGCAACCTCGTCCCAATCCTTGGCCGCGTCGGCGCCCACGACGCTCGCGAACTCGTCGCGATACGCCTCGAGGAAGGGCACGGCTTCCTTCTCCACGTCGGTGAAGGTGCCGTCGAAATCGAGGATGATGCAGTCGAGGTCCATGGGCTGCCGGGCCGGGAGCATGCCCTTCGCCCCCGGGGGTGCGCAACGAAAACTCCCGGGCCCAGAATGAGGCGTTCAAAGAGCCCCTAAACGACCCCGAGATGGTGGCCACTTAAGGGGATCTGGCTACGGCAGTGGCCACGAGCACTGCCACTTTAACGTGACATTTCGCGCCGATACTAGGGCACGAACATTGCGTAAGTAGCCCTCCGTGCTGCGGTATCCCCCATCCTGGCTCCTCGGAGTCCTCTTGTGCGCGTCGGCCCTGGGCTGCGCCGCCGGCGGCGGTGAGATGCCACTGGACCCAATCGACCTCGGAGACTTCCCGGCGACGGGCAAGGCCGACGCCCCGGTGGTGGTCGAGGTGCCCTTCGAGGTCGGCCCCTCGGCCTTTGGGGTGCCCGGTGAGTCGCTGCTAACCTTCCGGTCCTGGGGCCGCCTCACGGTCCGAACCCACCAAGACCGCGACCTCAGCTGGGAGCGCCTCCAGTTGGTCGCCGAGGGTGAAGACTCACGCCGCCGAAGCTGGCGGGGCCGCTCGCCCTACGTCACCGTCGCAGCAGACCCGGCGGCTGGGGGCCAGGACTACACCCTGACCATCCTCAACTGGGGCGACGTTCCCGCCTACGGCACCCTCGAAGTCATGACCGAGGCATCCCCGGACGCGGGAGTCGAGGTCGTCTTCAACTCGCCGGACTGCGCCGGCTGCTCGGACCCCGCCGGAGACCTCCGGAGCGCGGTCTACAATGTGATCCAGGGAGCCCACGCGTCCCTCGACGTCGCGGTCTACGGCATCAACGACCCGACCATCCTCGACGCCCTCTGCAACGCCGCCGAAGACGGCATCGCCGTCACCGTCTTCACCGACGAGACCTCCGAGGACCCGACCAACTCCCGGGGCTACTACGCCTCGCTCTTTGGCGCCCAGGCCGGCCTCGTCCATTGCGGCGTGCACATCGAAGCCGTCCGCAGCTATGGCCTCATGCACCACAAGTTCATCGTGGCCGACCCCGGCACCGATGACGCCGTGCTTCTGACCGGGTCGACGAACTTCACGACGGCCGGCTTCGAAGAAAACCACAACAACGTGGTCATCGTCCGGGGCGTGCCGCAGCTCATCGAGAGCTACCGGGGTGAGCTCGGCCAGTTCACCCGGCACTGCGCGACGGGGCGCCTCGAAGAGCGCACCTGGTGCGATGAGTGCTCGCCCGCGTGTACAGAGAACCACAGCCTCGATGGCGCTTTCGGCCTGCCCGGTGGCGAGAGCATCGAGGCCCTCTTCTCGCCGAACGACGACGCGATGCGGGCGCTGCGGGGCGCGACCGAGAAGGTGTACCTGCGCGCCCCGGACCCGGCCTGCGCCGCCGACGACGCCAGCTGCGTATGCCGAATCAGCGGCAGCCGCTACGTGTGCGAGTACTGCGCCGTCGGCGCCGACGGGTGGGGCCTTCTCGGTGAGGCCCGGGACCGCATCTCGATGTCGATGTATTCGGCGACCGACTCGTGTTTCGCCCTCGGTCTCATCCGTGCCCAGGAGCGGGGCGTCACCGTCCGCACCGTCTGGGACTACGTAAAATCGAGCAGCAGGTACTCCCGCGACGACTACCTCTGCGCCGCCGGGGTCGAGACCTGGATCAGCAACTGGGGCGGCCGGAGCCCGCTCATCCGAAATCACAACAAGACCGTGGTCATCGACGACACGCTCTTCACCGGCTCGATGAACCTCTCGGCGAGCGGCAGCATCAAGAACAACGAGAACTCCCTCGTCATCCGCGGCCACGAGGTCGCCGATGTCTTCGCTGACTACATCGACCGAGAGATCGAACTGCTCCAGGAGCTCGGCGCCGAAGAGCGCGCGCCCGTGGATTGCCTCTGCACGGACCTCGTCGACAACGACGGCGACGGCCTCACCGACGACCAAGACCCGGACTGCGACGGCCAGCGCGCCGCCGGGGTCGTCAACTGAGCACCCGGGCCGCCCGAAGATAGGCGCCGTATTGTGAACCTATCCATTGGAATGATTCGCAATCCAGGCGCAAGCTGCGCCCATGCGCACATCGACGAAACACCGCATCCACCGTGGGGCCCCGGCGCTCACGGCTGCGCGCACGGAAGCAGTGCTCAAAAAGCTGCGGGCCCTCGAGCCCGAGGTCACCGGGCTCTACGCAGAGTTCGTGCACTTCGCAGACTTGGCGCAAGAACTGACGCCTGAGCAGCTCCCTCTCTTCGAGCGCTTGCTCACCTATGGCCCCGCGCGAGAGCCCCACGAGCCAGTGGGTACGTTGCGCCTGGTCACCCCGCGCTTCGGGACGATTTCGCCGTGGTCATCGAAGGCGACCGACATCGCTCATCTCTGTGGGCTCTCGGCGGTTCGGCGCCTCGAGCGCGGCATTGCGTATTACGTGACGGGTGAAGTCTCGTCGATGGCCGCCGTCGACGCGGTGCTGCACGACCGGATGACCCAGCTCGTCCTCGACAGCCTCGAGGACGCCTGGGCCCTCTTCACGACCGCCGAGCCCCGGCCCATGTCGTCCATCGACGTCCTCGGCGAGGGGGCAGCTGCGATCGAGGCCGCAAACCAGGCCCTTGGTCTCGCCCTCGCGGCCGACGAAATCGCGTATCTCGTCGACGCGTTTCAGAAGCTAGGCCGGAACCCGAACGACATCGAGCTCATGATGTTTGCTCAGGCAAACTCGGAGCACTGTCGACACAAGATCTTCAACGCGAGCTTCGCCATCGACGGGGAAGCTCAAGAGCTCTCGCTCTTCGCGATGATCCGAAATACGACGGCCAAGTCCCCCGACGGTGTCTTGAGCGCCTATTCGGACAACTCGGCGGTCATCGCCGGCTCGAGAGCTGGGCGCTTCTTTCCGGATCCGGAGACCGGCGTCTACGGGGCCCACGAGGAGGACGTGCACATCCTCATGAAGGTGGAGACCCACAACCACCCCACGGCGATCTCACCTTTTGCCGGCGCCGCCACGGGCTCCGGTGGGGAAATCCGCGACGAAGGGGCCACCGGGCGCGGAGGCAAGCCGAAGGCCGGGTTGACCGGATTCAGCGTGTCCAACCTCGACATCCCTGGGGACCGCCAGCCTTGGGAGAAGGACTTCGGTAAGCCGGAGCGCATCGCTTCGGCCCTCGACATCATGCTCGAGGGTCCCCTCGGGGGAGCGGCCTTCAACAACGAGTTCGGGCGACCAAATCTCGCAGGCTACTTCCGCACGTTCAGCGAGTTGGTGCCGGGGCCCGGCGGCGACGAGGTCCGGGGCTACCACAAGCCCATCATGATCGCGGGAGGCATGGGCAACGTGCGCCCCGAGCATGTCGACAAAGGCATCATCTCGGCCGGCGCGCCGGTCGTGGTCCTCGGGGGACCGGCGATGCTCATCGGCCTCGGCGGTGGGGCGGCGTCGTCGATGACGCAGGGCGCAAGCCGCGCAGACCTCGATTTCGCGTCGGTGCAGCGCGGCAACCCCGAGATGGAGCGCCGCTGCCAAGAGGTCATCGACCGCTGCATCGCGATGGGCACGAAGAGCCCCATCGTCTCGATCCACGACGTAGGGGCCGGCGGTCTGTCGAACGCATTGCCCGAGTTGATGCACGACAGTGACCGCGGCGCGCGCTTCGAGCTCCGGGAGATCCCCAACGACGAGCCGGGCATGGCTCCCCTCGAGCTGTGGTGCAACGAGAGCCAGGAACGCTACGTGCTTGGCATCGCCCAAGAGCGGCTCGCTGAGTTCGAAGCGATATGCGAGCGGGAGCGTTGCCCCTTCGTGGTCGTCGGGACGGCCACGGACGACGGAGTGCTCCGGGTCAGCGACCGCCATTTCGACAACCTGCCCATCGACCTGCCCCTCGACGTGCTCTTCGGCAAGCCGCCGCGCACCGAAAAGGACGTGACTCGGGGCGACTTCACGCCAGCGAACTTCGACGCCGAGGCCATTGACGTCGCCGAGGCAGCGCGTCGAGTCCTGCGTTTGCCGACCGTCGCGGACAAGACGTTCTTGATCACCATCGGAGACCGGACGATCACGGGCCTCGTCGCCCGCGACCAGATGGTGGGCCCCTACCAGGTCCCCGTCGCCGACGCGGCCGTGACCACGGCTTCATTCGACACTTTCGTCGGCGAAGCGATGGCGATGGGCGAGCGCTCTCCGGTCGCGCTCCTCGACGCCCGAGCCTCGGTGCGCCTCGCCATCGGCGAGGCCATCACGAACCTGGCCTCGGCACCCATCGAGAAGCTCTCCCTGGTGCGGCTCTCGGCGAACTGGATGGCGGCATCTGGTCACCCGGGGGAAGACGCCCGGCTCTACGACGCCGTGCAGACGGTAGGCATGGAGCTCTGCCCCGCCCTCGGCATCGCCGTGCCCGTGGGCAAGGACTCGATGAGTATGCGCTCGGTCTGGGAACAAGACGGGGAGACGCGCAGCGTGACGGCACCGCTCTCACTCGTCGCGACGGCCTTCGCGCCCGTCACCGACGTGCGACGGGCGCTCACGCCGGAGCTTCGCTCGGACGTCGGTCCGACTCGGCTCATCGCGGTCGACCTCGGCCGCGGCAAGCACCGCCTCGGAGGCTCGGCCCTGGCTCAGGTCTACGGGACCGTGGGCAACGAGCCCGCAGACCTCGACGACGCCGCGGACCTGGCGAACTTCTTCGCCGCGATTCAAGAGCTCTCGTTGGGCGGCAAGCTGCTCGCCTATCACGACCGCTCGGACGGCGGGCTCTTCGCCACCCTCGTCGAGATGGCCTTCGCCGGGGGCGTGGGAGTCGCCATCGACCTCGACACGATCGCCGGGCAGAGCGCGCCCATCGCCAAGCTCTTCAGCGAAGAGCTCGGATGTGTGGTGCAGGTCCTCGCCGATGACGCCGACGAGGTCCTCGGCACATTGAAGCGCCACGGTCTCGGGGACTGCTCGGCCGACGTAGGTGCGCCCACCGCGGACAGCACGATACGCATCGTCGCCGGCGGCGAGGTGGTCTTCTCGGAGCAACGCGGCGTGCTCCGCGGTCTGTGGTCGGCGACGACCCATCGCATGCAGGCGCTCCGGGACGACCCGACCTGCGCCGACGAGGAGCACGCGACGCGCCAAGACGAAGACTATCCGCCCATGGCCGTGTCGGTGAGCTTCGACATGGACGACGACATCGGGGCGCCCTTCGTCGGCAAGGCACGCCCGCGCATCGCCATCCTTCGAGAGCAGGGCGTCAACGGTCAGCTCGAGATGGCGGCGGCCTTCGAGCGCGCCGGCTTCGAGGCCGTCGACGTGCACATGAGCGACGTACTTGCGGGCCGCGTGGACCTCGGCACTTTCCGCGGTTTGGCCGCATGCGGCGGCTTCTCCTACGGCGACGTCCTCGGCGCCGGTGAGGGCTGGGCCAAGTCCATCTTGATGAATCAACGAGCCCGGGATGCCTTCGGCGCCTTCTTTCGCCGGGAGGACACGTTCACCCTCGGCGTATGCAACGGATGCCAGATGCTCTCGAACCTGAAGGAGCTCATCCCCGGCGCCGAGCTCTGGCCGCACTTCGTGGAGAACCGCTCCGAGCGCTTCGAGGCGAGGTTCTCTCTGGTTGAGATTCGCGAAAGCTCGTCGGTGCTGCTCCGAGGCATGAGCGGCAGCCGCTTGCCGGTAGCCGTCTCCCACGGAGAGGGGCGCGCGGAGTTTGCTCCTGGCGGCGTCGCCGCTGCCGACGCCGCCGGCCTCGTCGGCGCCCGCTACGTCGACCACCACGGCCGCGTCACCGAGCGTTACCCGGAGAACCCCAACGGCTCACCCGACGGCATCACGTGCCTGAGCAGCCAGGATGGCCGCGTCACGATCATGATGCCCCACCCGGAGCGCGTCTTTCGCACGGTGCAACACAGCTGGCATCCGCCGACCTGGGGCGAAGACGGCCCATGGCTGCGTCTCTTCCAGAACGCTCGGACTTGGGTGGGTTGAGCTCGAACTAGAGCGGCGACCCGCGCGGGTCGAACTCGCAGCTCACGGCGCAGCCGGGGCGATCCGCCGCAACGCCTCGAGGGCTCGGTCGATCTCATCGTCGGTGACGTAGGGCGCCGGGCCAAAGCGCAATACGTCGCCCCGGGCATCGCAGGAGATGCCGTCGTCGCGGAGCGCGCTCACCACGGCGCCAGCCTGGGCAACCCGGAGCGATACGAAGCCGCCGCGCCCGGCGTCTTCGCGGGGCGTAAGCACGTCGTAGCCCTCGAGGCCCCGAAGAATGCGCCCCGTTTGCCGTAGCGAAAGCTGGCGCAGGCGGGCCACGTCGAGGCCGTGCTCGTCGAAGAAGCGACATACCCGGGCGCCGCGGTAGTGGCTCGTGGGGTCGTAGGTGGCCCCGGCGAAGCGGTCGGCGCCCCGGGAGCCGTAGCCGATGGCAGAGCTCCGGGGGCCTTCGAGATGCTCGAAGTCGCTGAACCAACCGGTGAAGACGGGGCGGAGCTCGGTGGTGGGTGGGACTCTGAGGAAGCAGCACCCTTCGCCCCACTGAGCGTACTTGTAGCCGCCGGCGACGTAGAAGAACGGTTCGGGGCCAAAGTCGGCGAGCTTCTCGGGCACGACGTTGAACGCGTGATAGCCGTCGAAGAGCACCTGAGCGCCCACGCGGTGCGCCGCCGCGGTCACGGCTGCGAGGTGCGGCACCCGGGTTGAGGTCTCGAAGAGCACCGTCGAGGCGAGGACCGCCGCGGTCTTTTCATCGACCGCCGCCGCCAGGCGCTCGGCGAGGGTCGAGACCGGCAGAGCATCGACGAAGACCACCTCGACGCCTTCCTCGGCGAGGCGCCGGAGCTGGCGGTCCATGCTGTGGAACTCTCCCGACGTCGTCACCAAGCGGGGGCGCTTCCCGAGGTCGAGGGCCGAAAGAAATCGCGTCACCAGCTCGTGGGTATTCGCGCCGAGGGCCACATCCTCGGCCGCCCCCCCGATCCGGTCCGCCACCCCTTGGCGCAGGGCGTCGGCCTGGGCGAAGGCCGCCCCCCACTTGTCATCCACATGAGCCGCCGCGTCCTCCCAGGCCGCGATGACCCCCTCCCGAGCCACATCCGGCCACCCCTGATGCGAATGCCCCGTCAGCAGCACCCTCCCCGACGCAAGGAAGGCCTTGTAATGAACGCGGAGGGAAGCGGCATCGAGAAGCGCAGACACCCCTCTCCATAACGCATGGGGACGGGATCCGACCGCGAAAACGTCCCCAAATACGTGGCCAGGGGGGTGGCCAGTTAGCAAAATTGATCCGGCTAGTTCAGTGGCCGATCGGGTGGCCGGCGCTGGTAAAGCGTTGAAATCACTAGGGGGCTACGTATGGCACACAGGATGCAGTGAGGAGCATGTAAGGCGGGAGGCCTAAACCATGCGACTTCGAACTTCACTACTAGCCCTACTCCTCGTACTTCCCTCAGCGTTTGCCTGCGCGGCTGACACCGGCCCCGGCGGCTACGTCGGCGTCGCCGATGGCGCGCGCCTCGAGATTATCGGCGGCGCGACGCGCCTGGTCGATGAGTACGGGGAAGAGACCCTGGAAATCCGCTACGTGACGGCCGAAGGGGCCCCGATCGGCGGCATCGTGGAGTTCTACCTCGAAGGCGAGACCGCCGGCGGCAGCCTCTCCGGCCACGCCGCCCGCACCAACGACGAAGGCGTCGCCAATGTCGTCGTCCGCGCCGGCCAGCAGGCTCGCTTCGACATCATCGCCACCGCCGAGCTCGCTCGGGACCCCGCCCGGGTGACGGTCGAGGTCCAGCCGATGACCTTCGGCGACCTCGAGTACGTGGTGACCTACACGGGCCTCCGGGTCGTGAACAGCGCCGAGGTTGCGCTCTTCACCAACGTGACCTGCGAAGAGATGAACCGCGCCGTGCCCGCCCCCCGTGCCGTTCAGTACAGCTTCCTCCGGGCCCGCGAGACCTTCGAGAACGTCGAGGTCGGCGTGCCGATGGCCGTCTACGCCCTGGGCATCGACCGGAACGACAACGTCGCCGCCGAGGCCTGCGCCGACGTGACCCTCAGCGGACCGACCGGCACCGTCGAGATTCCCCTCGGCGACATCAGCGAGCTCTTCGGCGGCACCTACACCGTCGCCGAGACCTTCGACGTCACGAGCGGCTTCAACCCCTCCCTCGACTTCACCCTCGACCTGCTCTCTGGCCTCGCAACGGACCCGGCCACCTGGATCGTCGACTACGTCGCGGACCGTGACGGCACGCCGGGCTGGCTCGCGAGCGCCCTGCGCAGCAGCACCACCCGCCGCCTCGCATCCGACGCCCTGCGCCGCGCCATCGACGAGATTCACGTGCCCGGCTACGTCAGCGACGTCTTCGACCTCGGCCACGGCATCGACACGGCCTTCTCCGAGCTCACCCTCGACGGCGAGCTCACCTTCGGCGAAGGCACCGAGTTCGGCACCTACGACGGCACGCACCTCGTGACCGGCGTCCGCTTCCCCCTCACCGACGGCACGGTCGCGACGCGCAACGTGCGCGCCCTCGCCAACCTCACGGTCGAGGTCGGCCCGTCCATCACCATGCACGAGCACACCCTGGCCCTTCCCTTCGGTCGGATCGTCGAGATGGTTCTCAACGACGTGCTCTTCCCGAGCCTCCCGGGCTCCCCGGCCAACAGCCACGAGTTCATCTCGGACCTCTTCGACTGCGGCGCCATCGCGACCTCCATCGCCGGCGACAGCTCGACCACCGAAGCCATCGTCAACGCGGTCTGTGACCTCGGCGTGACGCTCATCGCCGACCGCCTCGAGAGCTACATCACCGAGATGTGGCAGTACGACAGCCTCACCCTCTCGGGCACCGCGGTCCTCACCGACCTCGACGGCGACTACGACCGTGACCACCTCGAGAACGGCGTCGCCGACGCTCTGTGGACCGGCGCCAGCGGCACCCTGGACTTCGACGGCACCCTCACCGGAGAGCGCCTCGACGACGAGGGCGGCCGCAACCACCCCGTCCGGGACCGTTTCACCGGACTTCGCTGAAGTAAGACGACCCCTCGTTCAACAATCCCGCCTGGACGGGGGTATCGAAAGGCCGGACCGAAAGGTTCGGCCTTTCCCTTTTAACGGCTGCCCAACAACTCCGGTATGCTCCGCCGCAGTGGAGACGACGGCAATCATCTGGGCGGCCCTGTCCGCCATCGAATCCGTCTGGATCGTAGCCGCGACGATCTTCGTCATCCTCCAGCGGCGCAGCGCCCAGGCGACTCTCGCGTGGATCTTCGCCCTCGCCTTCCTGCCCGTCGTCGGCATCGTCCTCTATCTTTTCCTCGGTCCCCGCCGCTACGAGAAGCGCAAGCGCCGGCGCGCCCGGGCCCAGGCCTACGTCGGGGCGTTGCATGTCTCCGACACCGACGGGAAACACCCCCGTTCGGACCAGGCGCTGCATCTGATGCGGCTCTGTGAAAACGCCGGAGGCCCAGCGGCGCGGCCTCGGACCGCGAGCGGAGAGGTCTTCCTCGACGGCAAATCCAAGTACGAGGCTCTATCCACCGCCATCGCCGAGGCCGAGCACCACATCCACTGCGAGTACTACATCTGGGAGCCCGACAATATCGGCACCCGCCTCCGCGATCAGCTCTGCGAGCGCGCGAGAGCCGGCGTCGAAGTCCGGGTCCTCGTCGACGGCTTCGGCTCCTCCAAAGCCCACGACCGTTTTTGGCAGTCGCTCCGAGATTGCGGCGGCGACGTTCGACGCTTCAACGCCTTCACGCTGACCAACTGGCGCCCGCGCATGGCGAACTTTCGCACTCACCGGAAGATCGTCGTCGTCGATGGCAGGGTCGGCTTCACCGGGGGCATGAACGTATCCGACGTGCATACGTCGGAGTTCAGCGGAGACGACGCGTGGCGCGACACCCACCTGCGCCTCGAGGGCCCCGCCGTGAAGGGCCTGCAGATGGTCTTCTTCGAAGATTGGTTCTACGCGACCGATGCCAGCCCCGACGGCCCCGAGTATCTGCGCGGGACCGAAGACCTGCCCGAGGGAAACCGGGAAGTACAGGTGGTCGCCTCGGGCCCCGACGAGAACCTCGACGCCATCCACAAGCTCTTCTTCTCGTCGATCGCGGGGGCACACGAACGGGTCTTTCTGACGACCCCTTACTTCGTCCCAGACGAGCCCATCTTCGACGCGCTGAACACGGCGGCGCTACGCGGCGCGGACGTAAAGATCCTGGTCCCCGCCGCCGGGGACGTGCCCCTCGTCGCCGCAGCGGCCCGGACCTACTACCCGGAGCTGCTCAACAACGGCGTGCGCATCTTCGAGTACGGCCCCCCGGTCCTGCACTCGAAGACCCTGGTCGTCGATGACGACCTCGCCATCGTCGGCACCGCCAATACCGACAACCGAAGCTTTCGTTTGAACTTCGAGGTGGTCGTGGCGAACTACGACGCCGAGATCTGCGACGGGCTCGCCACCGCCTTCGACGATGATCTCGAATGTGCCACCGAGGTCACCCTCGAGGCATTGCAAGAAGCGCCGTTTCTCCGGCGTTTCATCGCATCCACCGCACGTCTCTTCTCGCCCGTACTGTGAGCCGAGGTGTGAGCGAGGTACTCAGCTCGCCGGCGTCGTATTGCGGCCCGCGTCGGACCAACCGGCGATACCAGCGCGCATGACGTTCACGTCGGTGTAGCCCGCGGTGCGCGCGCGACCGGCGGCACCGTCGGATGCCCGGCAGTCGTCGTTGCTGCAGTAGAAGACGAGCTTGGCCGCGGTGTCCCCCGGGAGCTCGGCGGCCGGGTCGTAGCGCCCAGATGACGTCAGGAGAGTCGCCCCGGGGATCGAGCCAAAGCGCTCGCGGGTCGTGGCCGAGTTGGCATCGACGGCCACGCAGTCCCCCGCTTCGAGGAGAGCGGCGACGGCGGCGACCTCGAGCTCGGGGATGGGAGCCTCGACCTCTTCTTCTGCCGGAGCCTCCTCAGCCTGGGCCGCTTCACCCGCGGCCACCTCGGTCGCCGCCGGCTGGGGCTGGGGGTCGCCGGTCCCCTCGGGGCCGGTGCCGTCGTCACAACCGGCGGTTGAGAGGCACATGGCGCTGATGATGATGAGAGCTCGAATCGTTCGCATGGTCTGAGGTTCCCTCCGTAGGGCCACTACGTCTTGTCCCCGCTACGGTTACCGAGGATTCCGGTGAAACGTCATTTAATTCGAGCCGAGGCCCGCGACCAGCTCAATCTAGGGCAGCGAGCTCGAGGATGGGATCCCCGGAGCACAAATCGGACTCATTTTCGGGTGTGACCGGCTTGGCCGAGGGCGGGTCATGACTGGCAGGGGGCCGCAGATCTCACCCGTTCGGGTGATAGACGAGGCTGGCCGTCGCTACGTAGTGTCAGCGTATGTTTGCAGCACTGGCGTCACGAGTCCTCGAATCGCCCTACCGCGAGTTTCCGAACTTCCCAATGATGACGGGGCTCGTGCTGGCGGGGGCGCTCCTCTTGCCCTTGGCAGCCTGTAACTCCGATGCTGGAGATCCCGCGCTCGACCCGAACCAAGGCGAGGCCGATCTCGCCCCGGCGCCCCACGACGAGGACATCGCCTCGGCGACCCCAGACGCGGAGCTCCCCGCCGTCGGCGACCAGGTCGGCGCGCCCTTCGATCTCGGCGCCGTGATGCGTCAGGTCCACTTCGCCTACCGGCCGGATGGCGACGCCCACACCGGCGGCGACTCGACCTACGGGGTCCGGGTCGAAGGGGGCGCGGTGCAACTGACCCCGTATCACCATCCCGGAGGTGTGCCGGTGGGCACGGAGGAAGCGGCACCGGAGCCCCTGGACCCGGCGGCGATGGGCGCCGACCTCGCG
>QMMC01000085.1 GCA_003647065.1 Deltaproteobacteria bacterium
CAGAGACATGGAAGGGTCCTCGCTCGTTCCGCGGCTCCCCCGCGGCGTCAGGAACCCTCGAAAATGCTCTGCATTTCCATCGGCTCCCTTCCTTGCGGGGAAACCGCGGCCCGTCGCGATCCTCCCTCCCATATCTCTGGATCACACACTAGATGACGACTCACGACGATAGCGACGCCCTCTCTCATCCGCCGCGCATCGACGTCACGGTCCTCGAAGACCGCACCGCCGGCGCTCGCTGTGATACCGGGTTCCTCCGCGTGCGGCGCTTGCTGCTCGAGAACCGCTACGACGACGGGACGAAGAGCGCGCCTTACGCCTATGACCTCGTCGAGCGCGATGCCATCGACGCGGTGGCGATCGTACTCTTCGCAGGCCGCGGGGCCGACGCCCGCATTTGCCTGCGGTCCGCGCTTCGGCCGCCGATGACCTTTCGTCACAGCTACGCGCTGCCCCTTCCCGAGGAGCCGGGGGGCGGCGTGCTCTGGGAGATCCCCGCCGGCCTCGTCGAGGCCGACGAGCATGGGGAGGCGGGCCTCGCCGCCTGCGCCGCCCGGGAGACCCTCGAAGAGGTTGGCCTCGATTTGCCACCGAGCGCGTTCTCGACCCTCGGTACATCGGCGGGGCTGAGCCCCGGGGTCATCGGCGAGAAGATTCATTTCCTCGTCGCCGAGGTGGACCCGACGAAGCGCGGTCGACCCACCGAAGATGGCTCCCCGGTCGAGGAGCGCGCCGAGGTTCACTTCGTGCGACTGCCCGACGCCATGGCCGCCCTCGACGATGGGCTCATCGGCGACCTCAAGACCGAAGTCGGCATTCGACGCCTTCGAGACTACTTGGCTCGTTTGGGTCACGTGGCAGAGGGCCCCGGGTGAGCGCCCCGCGCCGAAAGAGGAAAGCCGCCCCGTCCCGCCCTTCGGTGCTCGTCGTCTACAAGAAGTCCGCGTACCAGCGCCTCGTCATCGAAAAAAAGAACCGTCGGGTCCAGCGCTTGCTCGCCGACGGGGACCAGGCGGTGAGCCGCATCCGAGATGCCCATGATTCCCACGTGGGCACCGTGGAAGAGGCCCGGGCGATCCTGAAGCAGCTCGGTGTGCGCGCGACCTACCGTCACCTCTCGAGCCTGCGCCGAGGCTTCGGAGCGTATGACCTCGTCATCACCCTCGGCGGCGACGGGACGTTGCTGGGGGCGTCTCACTATGTGGGCCAGGATGTGCCCATGGTGGCCATCAACACCGCACCTCGGGACTCCGTTGGGTACTTCTGCGCCGGAACTCGGGACGACCTCGAGACGATTCTCTCGAAAGCTCTTTCGGGCAAGCTGCGGGCGACGAGCCTCACCCGAATGGAGGTCGAGCTCGAGGGCAAGGTGCTCTCAACCCGCATTCTCAACGATGCGCTCTTCTCCCACTCGTGCCCGGCAGCGACCACCCGCTACTTCATTCGCCGCGACGACCTCGTCGAGGAGCACAAGTCGAGCGGCATCTGGATCGGCCCCGCGGCGGGCTCCACCGCGGCCCAGCGCTCGGCCGGGGGGCGGGTCTTGCCGCTGCGCTCCGAGAAACTCCAATACGTCGTTCGCGAGCTCTATGAACCTCATGGCGAGAACAACCTTCGCCTGCTCAAGGGCCTCCTCGCTCCCGGTGAGAGCCTCGAAATCCGCAGCAAGACACCCACCGGACGTCTCTACCTCGACGGCCCCCACCGCACCCACGAGGTCGCCCTCGGTGACATGATCCATTTTCGTCGCTCCGACGATCCGCTGACCCTCCTCGGCTTGCATCGCCGCAAGAAGTAGGACGCGGAGACGCCGGACCGGGCCGACCGCGGTCCACGGCGTGGCCATCGGCGGTCGTGCTAGGCTGCCCCAAGTGTTCGGTAGCATCGACACGAGGGTCTCGGTTGCGTTGCTCGTTTCGCTCCTCGCCGGCCTCGCCTGCGGAGACGACGCCGATGTCCCCGATGCATCGGACGCCGGGCCAGGCGACGACGCCCTCGATGGCGCACTGGCTGTGGGCTCTTTCGTCGTCGCGCCGCCAGATATCCCGTGGCTGGCCGAAGGCTTGCCGCCGATCGCCCCCGTCGCGCTGACGCCCTGTCCGGATGGCTGGCGCGAGGTGACGGGCGGGGACGCCGTGGAGTGTGACCCCTATCCCGAAGGCGGAGCCGAGGACTGCGGTCCCGGAGAGGCGCATTTCCCGGGGGAGCCTGGCTGCCGCCCCGTCGGTGCCGCGTGTCCGGCCGGGGACTACCCAGCGACGTTGCCCGGCACCGGGCCCATCGTTTACGTGAACGCGAGCGCCGCCACCGGGGGCGACGGGTCGATGGCTTCGCCCCACGCCGAGCTCTCCGAGGTGTCCTGGGACACCCTCGCTGCCGGGACGACCGTGGCCCTCGCCAAGGGAACTTACGGCGGGCGCCTGCTCCTCGGCGCCGGGGTGAGCGTGATCGGAGCATGCGCCCGGGAGACGATGGTCACCGGCGGGGCCTCGGCGACCGAAGCCGCCATCGTCGCGACGACCGCCGGCATCGACGTGGCGGTGACCGATGTGACGTTCCCAGACTTGCCTGGCCCGGCGGTGGAGCTCTCGGGCCGAGCGCACCTCTCGTTGGCCGGAGTGATCATCGACCGTGCCCGGGGACTCGGGGTCTACGCGGGTGGGGCCGGCACCCAATTGGCGCTGACTGACGTCGTCATCCGCGGGACCCGGGGGGCGCTCTCCGACGGGACCCTGGGCATGGGCATGCTCGCCCTCGACGGCGCCCGAGTGGAGGCCACCCGCGTATTGGTCGCCGAGAACCGCACCTTTGGCATCGAAACCAACGGCGCGGGCACCGAGGTCGTGCTCCACGATGTCGTCGTCCGAGATACGCTTCCGGAGGCCGTCCCGGAGCCTATCGACGGTGGCCGCGGTCTTGGCCTTGCGGCCTTCGGCGGAGCGCGCATCGAGGGTTCGCGGCTCTTGGTGTCCGGCAATCACCGGACCGGTCTGCTCGCCGTGAACACCGGGTCGAGTGTCGCCCTCAGCGATGCAATCGTCCGGGATACTCGCCCCTCGGCCGCCGATGAGGCGCTCGGCGTCGGCCTCCAAGTCTACGGCGGTGCGCGAATCGACGCATCGCGGTTGGTCGTCGCGGAAAATTCCACGTTCGGTGTCGAGTGCTTCTCCGGGGATGAGCCGTACGCCGTGTCGCTCTCCGATACGGTCATTCGCGATACGGAAGTGCAATCGAGCGACGATTTCAACGGCTTCGGTATCATCCTTCACGGCCGGGGGCGCTTCGAGGCCTCGCGGCTGATGGTCTCGGGCAACCGTGACACCGCCCTCTTCGCCTACGACCCGGGGGTCGAGGTCGTTCTATCCGACGCCATCATCCGAGACACGCGGCCCGCGGGCATCGATGACCTCCGCGGCCGTGGAATCAGCATCCACGACGGGGCCCGCTTCGAGGGTGTCCGATTGTTGGTCGACAACAACCTCGAGGTGGGAATCGCTGCGACCGGTGACACCTCGGGGGCCGACTTGAGCCTGGTGGATGCTGTCGTTCGGGGGACCCGTCCCGAGGCCCAGGGTGGCAACTGGGGACGAGGGCTCAGCGTGGTCGGAGGTTCTCGTGTCACCGCGGAACGGATGCTCGTTGCGGATAATGTGCACGAAGGCATCTACGTCGAGGTGGAGGGCTCGGAGGTCATCCTCGGCGACGTTGTGATCCGCAATACGCAGTCTCGGGCGAGCGACGGCCAATACGGTAGGGGGATAGCCGCGTGGGATGGCGCCCGCCTCGAGGCGACGAGAACGCTCATCGAAGGCAATCGCGGCACCGGGCTTCTCGTGTCTGGCCCGATGACGGCCGCAACGATCACCGACGTCAGCGTCATCGATATGTTGCCCCAAGAAATCGGAGACCTCGGCGGACGCGGGGTCATGTGTCAGCTCGGGGCGCGGCTCCAAGGCCAGCGCCTCGAGGTCGATGGCGTCTTCGAGGCGGGTCTCGTGGCGTTCTCGGATGGCGAGGTCGATGTACGGAGCGTTCGCGTTCGCCGCGTCGCGCGGACATCTTGCTCATCGACGACGTGCCCGGACCGAACATTCGGCTATGCGGTGGCGGCGGTCGCCGGCGAGATGCATCTCGAAGACTTTCGCATCGAGGAGGCGGCGACCTGCGGTGCGTTCATCGCCGCGTTCCCGACGTTGGGCATGCCGTTCACGTCGCTGGACCTCATGTCCGGGGTGGTCTCCGGGTCGGAGATTGGCGCGTGTGTGCAAGTGGACGGGTACGACTACGGTCGTCTCACCAACGATGTCGAATACCGGGACAACGGCACGAACCTCGAAGCCACCATGTTACCCGTGCCGGGGGCGCCCGTCACCGTGGAGCCTTGAGCCCGAGCGCGGTGCTACGATGGTGAGTCGATGTTCCTTCGTTTGTCTCTGTTGGGGTCGGTGCGGGCGCTACCGTGGCTCCCTAGCGTGGTACTTTCACGGGCCATGACGTCACCGATGAACCGAGGGGGACTCGCCGTCGCGCTGCTGGCCTCGTTGCTCTTGTTGCTCTTGGCCGCTTGCAGCGACGACGACGGCGGCACCGACGGCGGCATCCGGGACGCGGCCACCGACGGCGGGAGCGACGGTGGCGTTCTCGTTGCTCCCCCCGACATCCCCTGGCTCGATGTCGGCGTGCCACCGATCATGCTGGCTCCGTGTCCGGACGGCTGGCGGGAGGTGGCGGGCGGATCCGTCACGGAGTGTGACCCCTATCCGGAAGGTGGGCCCGCGACGTGCGGCCTGGGAGAAGCGCACTTCCCGGGGGAGCCGGAGTGCCGGCCCATCGGTGACGCGTGCCCCGCCGGGGACTACGCGACCACACTCCCGACCGATGGGACGGTCATCTACGTGAACGCGGCCGCTGCAGCGGGCGGCGACGGGTCCGTCGAGACGCCGTATGCGTCGATCTCCAACGTGACCTGGACCTCCCTTGGCGCCGGCACGACGGTGGCCCTCGCGAAGGGAAGCTACGAAGGGGTGCTTCCGCTGAAAGCCGGTGTGCAGGTCGTCGGGGCTTGCGTCCGCGACACGATTCTCACCGGCCTCGCAGCACCGGTTCCTTCGGTGGTGAGTGTTACCGGTGCGGGGGAAGCGGCGGTTCTTCGGAACCTCGCTATCACGAACCCGCCGCAGACCGCAGCGCAGGTGGAGCGGGGGCGATCTCTCTCCCTCGAGGGCGTGCTGATTGACAGATCCTACGACCTCGGCATCACGGCCTGGGGCGCAGGTTCGACTTTGACGCTCACGGACACGGTGGTTCGGGACACTCGGTTTGACGGGACATCGACCGGCATTGGCCGCGGCGTCCTCGTGGAGGACGGTGCCCAACTTCATGCGACCCGACTGGTCGTCACGGGAAGTCGCTACACCGGCGTCTTCGTGGGGCAGGAGGGGACGGCGGCGACTTTGACCGATGCGTTCGTTGGAGGCACGCGGCGCGATGGCTTTAGCGGCCTGGGTTCCGTAGAAGTCATCGTCGAAGGCGGGGCGCGTTTCGAAGCGGCTCACCTGATGGTTCTGGGAAATCCGGCGATCGCCATGATCGCCAGGGACGACGGTACACAGGTGTTCCTCTCGGATGCTGTCTTGCGGGACACCGACGCACCGGAGGGTGACGTCGGGGAGATCGGTGGCCTCACCGTGAGGGATGGGGCGATCCTCACGGCGATCCGCTTGCTCATCGCGGAGATGCCCGCTCAGGGCATCTTCAGCACGGGTGATGGTACCGAGGTCTCGCTCCAAGACGTCGTCGTCCGCGATTCGAATCCTCGGGCGAGCCGGAACGTTCACGGTCGCGGCGTCGCCATAGGTTTTGGAGCTCATCTCGAAGCGAATAATCTCCTAGTGACGTCAAACCGCGACGTCGGGATCCTCGGTGCGGGGGGCGGTGCCGTATTGACGCTCACCAATGTGGCGGTCCAGACCACCGACTACGACGTGGCGCAGGACACCGGAGGCATGGGCATCGGGATTCAAGAAGGGGCCCGTTTCGAGGGAGTGATGCTCCTCGTCACCGGCAATCGCGATGTCGGTATTTACGGGGCGGGCCCCGGTAGCGCCCTGAGTGTTTCCGATGCGGTGGTCCGGGATATGCGGCCGCGGCAGAGCGACGGCACCCAGGGCCACGGCCTGCACATAGAGGGTGGTGCACACTTCGACGGTCGCCGGATCCACATCGACCAAACTCTGTTGGTAGGAGTGGCAGCCGTTTCCGGGGCGGACGTCCAGATGGAAGACCTGACTGTGACGAACATCGAGCCGATGGCCTGCGCGTCCTCCACGTGTCCCGACTTCGCCGGCATCGCCTATGCTGCGGTCGCCGTGTCCGGGACGCTGCGCCTCACGCGATTCGAGCTTCGCAGCGCAACGGCCTGCGGCGTCATGCTGCACTCTGTTGCCGCGTGGATGAACCCAGTGTCCCTCGACCTCCAATCAGGGGCGATCTCGGAGATGGCCATCGGCGCATGCGTGCAGGAGGATGGGTACGATCTCGGCCGCCTCAGCCACGACGTCGCCTACTACGACAACGGCACCAACCTCGACAGCACGATGCTGCCGGTGCCTTCGCCCCTCAATCCAGTCGCTCCTTGATTCCGGCCTCGCCGGGCGAGGCGGTCATTCGGGCTTCCGCTGCTGACGTCGACGCCGTTGACGCATTGGCGGGGTCGGGGCAGGGTTCGCCCCCGTGGCAGCCAAGAAGAAGAGCGCGAAGGGCAAGACCGCCGCCAAGAAGAGTCCTGCTCAGCGGAAGAAGGCCGCCAAGAAGGCGACCCCCCGGGCGAGCAAGGCGTCCGGGCCGAAGGGCGCACCGACCGGCCGTCGCGGGGCCTACGCCGAGCGTGAAAATGACGGGGCCTTCGGGCGCTGGGCCCCCTGGGCCGCCCTCGCGGCCGTCGTCGTCGGCGTATTTCTTTGGCAGATGTATCCGGGCGGCCGCTCGGTCCCCGAGGGCCTAGTCCTGCGCGTCGTGCGCACCCATCCCCACGACCCCGAGGCGTTCACCCAGGGGCTCTTGATGCACGACGGGGACCTCTACGAGTCCACCGGTCTGCGCGGAGCGTCCACCCTCCGGCGCGTCGACCTCGAGACCGGTGAGCCCCGGCGGTCGATCGACGTCCCCGACGAGTTCTTCGCCGAGGGCCTCGCCCGTGTTGGAGACCGCCTCATTCAATTGACCTGGCAAGCGGGCAAGGCCCTCGTCTGGGACCTCGAGACCTTCGAGAAGGTGGGGGAACACGACTATCGCGGCGAGGGGTGGGGCATTTGCTACGACGGCGAGCGGCTCATCATGACCAGCGGCAACGACCGGCTGCAGTTCCGAGACCCCGAGACCTTCGAGAAGCTGGGGGAGGTTCGCGTGACCCGGGCCGGGCGGCGCCTCCGTCAGCTCAACGAGCTCGAGTGTGTGGACGGTCTCGTCTACGCCAACGTATGGACCGACGACCACATCGCCCGGATCGACCCCGACACGGGTGAGGTCACGGCGTGGATCGACGCGAGCCATCTGCTCGCCGAGGAAGACCGCAATGGCGGTGAGGATGTGCTCAACGGCATCGCCTACATGCCCGAGACGGGGCACTTCCTTCTGACCGGCAAGCGCTGGTCGCATGTCTACGAGGTCGAGTTCGCCCCCCGGCCCGAGTGATCAGCGAGGTCGCGCCCAAAGGTCTCGTCGCTGGGCTGCCAGGGCGAGGCCGAGGAGCGCACCGTAGAGCAACGCTCGGGGCCAGTTCCCGAAGCGCACCCACGGCGTCACCTCCGAGAGCACTCGTACCTCGGCGATGAACGCGTCGCGGATGAAGGTCTGGGTTTGCAGCAGGCTCTCCCCCGTGGCCGAGGTATGGGACGAGACCCCCGTGTTGACGGCCCGGACGAGGTCGCGGCGGGTCTCGATGGACCGAAGGCGGGACTGGGCTTCGTGGCCAAAGGGCTCCGTCGTATGGCCGAACCACGCGTCGTTGGTGACGTTCACCAAGACGTCGGGATCGTCACGGCCCACCAGAATAGCGTACTCGGCGAGCACGTCTTCGTAGCAGTTGAGCACGCCCACCCGGGCGCCCGCGATCTCGATGACCTTCGGCGCGTCGCCCGGGGTCATGCCCCGGGGGAAGTACTCTTGAATCGGAATCAGGTAGTCCCAAAGGGGCACGTACTCGCCGAAGGCGAGCAGCTCGACTTTGTCTGCGGTGGCCGTGAACGTGCCGTCCGCTTCGACCGCGACCACCGAGTTGTACCGGCCAGCGTCTGGGTCCCGGGTGACCGTGCCGACGAGGAGGGGGCCCTTGGCGCCGCGGTTCAGGATGGCCCACCTCCCCGGCGAATCCCGGGTCCACGACCGAGGGAGCAAGTACGGATAGGCGGTCTCGGGCCAAACGACGAGGTCTGCCCCGGACGACTCGAGATCGCGCGTGAGCTCTTGAAGCGAGGCGAGGCGCGCGGGGGCGCTGTCGCGGTTGTTCTTTTCCTGGATGCTGACGTTGGGTTGGACCACTCCGATGCGTAGCGTCGGGGCGACCAGGCGCTCCGCGCGCACCTCCTCGATGCGGTAGGCGCCATAGGCGAGGGGGAGGGCGAGGGCCACGACGCCGATGATGGCCGCTCGACGGTCGCGGTGAACGAGGGCCTGACCGAGCCCCATCGCGGCGTAGGTGAGACAGAGGTCGAGGAGGGGTTGGCCGCCGATTTCGGCGAGCTGGAGCCATATCGGGAAGCCGGTCTGGGAGTGCATCAGCCGCCACGGGAAGAGGGTCGGGGCGAGGTCGGAGAAGAGGGTCAGGAGCGGCGGGAGCACGGCCCACACCGGGAAGCGTCGCTGGGCGAGGGCCGCGGCGAAGGCGCAGGCGACGGCCATGGGAAGGGCCTGGGCCGCGAAGAGGAGGCCCGCCGTCGGGATGGCGGCGACCGTCGGGAAGCCGCCGAAGGCCTCGAGGAGGCCCACCATCCAGTAGAGCGCCACGGCGTTGACCAGGAACGAGAAGACGAAACCTGCGATGAAGCCGTTACGGACCGAGGGAAGGTAGCCGGGGGGCGCTACCGCGAAGAGCAGGAACGCGAGGCCGGGATAGGCGAGCAGTCCCCACTCGTTCGGTGCCGGGGTCAGCCCCAGGCTCACGCCGGCGATGACGGCGAGGGGGAGGGTGGTGCGCAAGATGTCTCGGCGCGTCGGGGCGACCATGGGCCGTTCTGTTCTCATCTAAGCTCGCAGGCGGATCGTGCCTGCTTGCATCTCGAAAGTCGCGGGCAATCGGCCCGGGGTTTCACCGTCCACGTCGAGCAACACGTGGTCGCGGTCATCGACGGGTTCCGCGAAGATGCGCGAGCCCCGGCGGTGTTGGATACCCGGTTGTTCGAGGATCGTGCCGCCGTAGAGGTGTCGCAGTAGTGAAATCTGGGGGAGCAGGGGGCGTGCTTCGACGGTCACGACGTCGAAGAGGCCGTCATCGATTCGGGCCTCCGGCGCGATGTGCATGCCGCCGCCAAAGTAGCGCCCATTGCACACCGCGATGTTCGTGATCTTCGCCTCGACCGGATCGGAATCGTCGATCCGGATGCGCACGTCGGGGGGATCATAGCGGAGCACCGCCCGCAGAGTTCCGAGCAGAAAGGCGGGTCGGCCCCCTATCCACTTCGGCCCGTCGTTGACCAACTGATCGACGAGGCCTCCCACCCCGAAGCTCGTGATGTTCAAGAAGGCACGGCTCGCCGGCGCCCCTGTGTGATCGCAGTACGTGAGCCACCCGCAGTCGATGGCGCGGGGCTCGGTATGGAGCAGCCGCTCCGCGGCGCGGCCCATGTCGCGGGGGATCTCGAGGGTGCGACTGAAGTCGCCGCCGGTCCCGCAGGGGAGGGGCCCCAGCCAGGCGTCGGTTTCGATTCGCGTCCCGTCCTCTTCGAAGAAGCCGTTCACGGCTTCGCTGAACGTGCCGTCGCCCCCGAGAACGGCGACCCCCGGAGCCCCCACGGCGAGGGCTTCGCGGACCAGGCGGGTGGCGTCCCGGGGCCCCTGGGTGTGCTGGGTCACGAAATTGCCACCGGCGGCCCGGAGGGCCTCTTCGACCTCGGGGATCCGAGCCGCCGCCCGGCCGGCAGCGGCCCGGGGGTTCGCGATGAGGACGAATGGTGGTTCAGCGCTCACGGGGCGCCATGATACCTCGCGGTCGCCTCATTTTCGCGGTAGGTTCGCCGCGGCGAAAGTGACTCGGGAACGCATCCACTCCTTCACCGGGGTATTTCCCCTTTCGGCGTATCTCCTGCTGCACGTCTACGAGACGTCGTCGGCGGCGTCGGGCAGGGCTGCCTTCATCGACGGGCTCCATGGCCGCGTGCTGGCCCTCGAGGTCCTCCTGGTCCTGCTGCCCCTCGTGGTTCATGCCCTCCTCGGTCTCAGCCTCTGGGCACGCCCCTCTTCGCCCCCCTCTTCGCCAGACCCGGCCGCGGCCCTTCGCCCGTACCAGAGCGCTGCATTTCGTACGATTCAACGGGTCACGGGCGTCGTGGTGCTCGCCTTCCTGATCCTCCACCTCGGTCACACCCTCGCCCTCGGCGCCGCCGGCCTCGGTCCGGGCGCCATCTACGATCGCTTGCGCGCCGACCTCGGGACGCCCCTCTACCTCGGCACCTACGTCACCGGCATCGCGGCGATGAGCGTACACCTCGGGACCGGCTTGCCGGCCGCGGTGCGCCGCTTCGGATTCGCGGCATCGGATACCGCTTTCCTCCGGGCCCGGATGATCGCCGGCGCCGTGGCGCTCATCGTCTTCGCCGTGTCGATCAACTCCCTCGGCCATTTCGCCGTGGGAGCGAGTTTCTTCGGCGCCGCCCCGGGGGGCACTCCATGATCTTCAAGGTCTGGGCCATCGCCCTCAATACCTTCCGCGAGGCGGTGCGAGATCGCGTGCTCTACGGCGTGCTCTTCTTCGCGACCGCGATCCTCCTCTTCACCCTCGCCCTCGCCGAGCTCTCCCTCTCGGAGCAGCGGCGCGTCGTGATGGACGTCGGCCTCGCCTCCATTTCGCTCTTCTCCGTGGTCATCGCCGTCTTCCTTGGTTCGTCTCTGCTTTACAAGGAGATCGAGAAGAAGACGCTCTACGTCATTCTCCCGAAGCCCCTTCGGCGCTCGACCTTCCTGCTCGGTAAGTACGTCGGCATCAGCCTCACCGGCGCCACCTTCATCGCCCTGATGGGGGCGGTGCAGCTCTGGGTTGCAGCTATCCAGGCCGACGCCGATCTCTGGCTCCTCGCCGCCTTCCCGGTCACCCTAGGTGCCGTCCTCGCAGCGTCTCTGATCAAAGCGCGGGACCGAACCGCGGTCCTCGTCCCATTTTCCCTCGTGGCGCTTGCCGGCAGCGCGGCCGTTGCGGCCACCACGGACGCGGACATCGCCATCATCCTCTCTTCTCTCGTGCTCTCCGCGGGGGAGGTCATGGTGGTCGCGGCGATCGCTCTGCTCTTCTCGTCGTTCTCGACGCCCTTCCTCACGGGGGCCTTCACCCTGGGGTTCTGGTTGGTCGGCCGGTCCGCCGACGACATGGCCAACATGCCCGGCGGCATCCTCGGGGAAGATGTCAAAGCGAGCCTCGGAGTCCTCGCCGAGGTGGTGCCCAACTTCAACCTCTTCGTTCCCGGGCGCAATACCCTGGTCGCTACCAGCGAGGTACACGGTGGGCCGTGGCTCTACGTCGCCGAGACGATGGGCTACGGGACGCTCTACACCGTCGTCGTCCTGGCCCTCGCCGCGGTCATCTTCCGGCGGAGAGACTTCCTATGAGGGTCGGTCGTCTCCTGCGCCGCATCGGGCAGGGCCTGACCATGGTCGGCGTCGTGCTCGCGGTGTTGACGGTTCGGGTCGTCACGTCGTCTGAAGCCGAGCTCTCCCGGGCTGACGACCTGAGGCGCCGGGGCGCCGTCGACGAGGCCATCGTCCACTATCGCCGCGCGGCGTCCTGGTACGCCCCGGGCAACCCTCACGTCACCGACGCCCTGGACCGACTCGATCACATCGGACGTGAGGCCGAAGAAGCCGGCGACGCCGAGCGCGCGCTCCTCGCCTTCCGCAGCATCCGGGGCGCAATCCTATCTGCCCGCAGCACCTACACCCCCCACCCAGCGCGCCTGCGCCTCGCCAACCAGCGGATCGCTGCGCTGATGGCCGCCGAGGACCCACCGCCGATGGACGCCGCCAAGAGCCAGGCGGTGCTCGAAGCAGAGCACCTCGCGCTCCTGGGCCGTACCCGACGCCCCAACATGTGGTTCAGCCTGCTCCTTCTGGCGGGGTTTGCCGCCTGGGTCGGTGGAGCGTTTGCTTTCGCGACCCGGGCCATCGATGACGAGGACCGCATCGTCCCCGGAGCGGCGCGCCTCTGGGGGACGACCTTCATCGTGGGTTTCGGGCTCTTCGTATTGGGAATGGCCCTGGCGTGAATCGGTGTTCAAGATGGGGGGCCGCCTTGCCCGGGGCCCCCGACCTGCGTTACGAGGCCAGTCGTGGATAGCATTCGGATCATTGGTGGTAAGCCCCTCGAAGGGGAGCTCAGGGTGAGCGGCGCGAAAAACGCCGCCCTACCGATCCTCTGCGCCTCTTTGGTCGCGGACGGACAACACACCTTCCGCAACGTCCCCGACCTCCGGGACATTCACACCACGGCCAAGCTCCTCCGTCACCTCGGGGCCGAAGTCGAGGTCGCGCCTCCCCTGGTCACGGTGAACGTCGCCCCGGTCGACGAGCCCGAGGCGCCCTACGAGCTGGTCAAGCAGATGCGGGCGTCGGTCCTGGTCCTCGGGCCCCTCGTCGCGCGCTACGGCCGGGCCCGGGTCTCTCTCCCGGGGGGCTGTGCCATCGGCGCTCGGCCCATCGACCAGCATCTCAAGGGCCTCGAGGCGATGGGCGCCAAGGTCACCCTCGAGCATGGCTACGTCAACGTCGTCGTTCCGTCCGGGCGCCTGCACGGTGCGGAGATCCGCCTCGACATTCCGACCGTCACCGGGACCGAAAACCTCATGTCCGCGGCGGTCCTCGCCCGGGGCCGGACGACCCTGGTCAACGCCGCTCGGGAACCCGAGGTCGAAGAGCTGGCGCGAGTCCTCAACAAGATGGGGGCGTCGGTCGAGGGGGCGGGTACCAATGTCATCGTGATCGAGGGCAAAGAATCCCTCGAGCCGGTCGACCATTCGATCATCGCGGACCGCATCGAGGCCGGGACCTACATGGTGGCGGCGGCGGCGACCGGCGGGAACGTCTTCCTCGACGCTATCACCCTCGACCACCTCGAGGCCGTCGCGGCGAAGATGCGTCAGGCAGGGGTCATCATCGAACGCGAGGCGTCCGGGGTCCGGGTCGTGGGCAAACCTCCGTTCATCCCGACCGATGTCGCCACCGCTCCCCACCCAGGATTCCCCACCGACATGCAAGCGCAGTTCATGCTGCTGATGTGCCTGTCGAGCGGACGTTCTGGGGTGACCGAGAACATCTTCGAGAACCGCTTCATGCACGTCCCCGAGCTCAATCGCATGGGCGCCAAAATCGAGGTTCACGGCCGCGTCGCCACCATCGATGGCGTATCGGGTCTCTCGGGCGCCGAGGTCATGGCGACCGACCTCCGGGCGAGCGCCTCGCTGGTGGTGGCGGGCCTCGTGGCCCAGGGCACGACCCTCGTTCGCCGCGTCTATCACATCGACCGCGGCTACGAGCGCATCGAAGAAAAGCTCGCGGGCCTCGGCGCCACCATCGAGCGCGTCAAGGGCGATGCCTGAACCCCGCCCGCTGGTCTTCGCCGTGCCGAAGGGCAGGGTGCTGAAAGTGCTCTCCCCGCTGCTGATCCGCGCCGGCCTCGACCCCGCGCCTCTCCTCGCTGACGACCGTCGGCTCATCCGCGAGGAGCCGACCACGGGGACACGCTTTCTCCTTCTGAAGCCCGACGACGTGCCGACCTACGTCGAATACGGCGCCGCGGACATCGGCATCGTAGGTCGCGACGTCCTCCTCGAGCGGGAGTACGACCTCTACGCGCCGATCGACCTAGGCATCGGCCGTTGTCGCCTGGTCGTCGCGGGCCCCGAGAAAGCTCGGGAAAACCCTTCGGGCCCCGGCCAGGTGCGCGCCGGCAGGCCCCTCCGGGTCGCCACGAAGTTCCCCGCCGTCGCCCAGCGCCACTTCGCGTCGAAGGGACGTCAGATCGAGAGCATCTTCGTCCAGGGCTCAGTCGAGCTCGCTCCCCTCACGGGCCTCGCCGACGTCATCGTCGACCTCGTCGAGAGCGGGGAGACGCTGCGCCAGAACGGCTTGGTCGAAATCGAAACCATCGCCGATGTGTCGAGCGTGGTGGTGGTCAACCGCGCGGCTCTGAAGCTCGAAACGTCGCGCATCCGCTCGCTGCTCTCGCGCCTCGAAGGAGCCACGGCTTGAGAACGCGAATCCATGGGCCGGGCGTCTTCCGTGTCGTATTCGATGTCCTCTTGGGCCTCTCCGTCGCCACCGCCTGCGTCGCCTGCGGTCCGTCCGCGGAGCTGCTGCGAGCGTCCGATACCGTCGCGACTGCCTCGGAGGCGGTGAGTGGTGCTGGCGATGTGGTCTCCCGCGCCGAGGCGGACGCGCCAACGCCTGCCGTCGAGCGCATCTGGGAAGGCCACGGCCGGGCCCTGGTGCGCATCGACGACGCCGAGGAGGTCTTGCGCTTTTGGCGTGAGGGCGGCGTCGGCAAGGTCGGCTGGGCCACCATGGCCCCGTGCCTCGCCGCCTCCCTCGAAGGCCTCGTGATGCTCCTCCAAGCGGCTGGCCTCGAGGTGCCCGCGGAGCTCCCCCAGGCCCTCGTCGAGGTCACCGAAGTAAACGGAGATCAATGCCCGAGCGAGCCTCGGCCAAGCCTTTCCGGCGCAGCGACCGACGGAGACGCCGCGACCTCCGGCGGCGAGGTTCCCGCCGAGTCATCCGCCGAGTCATCCGATGACGACCGCGCTCCCTAGATCTTCCGCCGCATCTTGATCTCGATGTCATGAAAGCCGAGGGCTTGGTGGGCCGCTCGGGCCCCGGCGTTCCCGGCCCAGGTCGTCGACTCGAGCATCACGCACCCTCGGTCCCGAAAAGCCATGACCAGGGCGTTGAAGAGCGCCCGTCCCACACCGCGCTTTCGCGCCTCGACCTCTACGAACCAGTCCTCGATGACCCCTTTTCGGGAGAGCTCCCGCCGGCGGTCTTCTTCGATGTGGCCCGTGATGTAACCGACCGGCTCTCCATCCTCTTCGGCTACTAGGGCGACCGAACGGGGCGATGACAGGATCGCGTCGACATCGTCTCGGAGCGCCGTCGGGAGGTTCTTGTAGGCGTAGAGAGGCGTGAGCTCCTTGGCTACGATCGCCTCGCGGTGGTCGACATAGAGCGCATGGTGGTACGCGACCATGAGGCTTCGGTCGGCCTTCGTCGCATGACGGATCCTGGTTTCCACGGGGTGCAGGTATACCCGACGGTTCGGGCGGTCGGGAAGCCCCGACCGCCCCGCCGTTCACTCTTGTGCCGGCGCGCTGGGCGCTACCCGCGTCGGCCCTTCGACGCGAAGCATCGGCCGGAGGCGCCGGAACGTTGCCCGTCCGATCCCGCGAACGCGCATCAGCTCCTCGACCCGCCGGAATCGTCGGCCTCTCGCGCGGTACGCGACGATCGCCGCCGCCTTCGATGGACCGATGCCCGGCAGGTGCCCGAGCTCAGCTTCGGTGGCGGTGTTCAGGTTCACCACCACCGACCCCGGGGCATCCGATGGAGCGGCCTGGGTCATCGTCGCCCGGCCGCGACGCTGCGCCTCCGCGACCCCCTCACTTCCCACTACCCCGAGGCCCAGGGCCAACGATGCCAGGGTTGCGACGAGGGCCCCCCGCGAAATGGCGCTCTTCATTCGATTCAACATGCTCCTATCCTTTCTCGGCGCGCCATTGCGCGCCGTTGATCGAGGCCGGCTCATCCGGCCCCCAAAGTTCGATTGGTGTGCGGTGCGCCTCAGCTCGCGAGGGCGGTCGCGAGGTCCGCGTCGGCCTCGTCGCGAGGGCCCTGATTGCGATCTTCGAGGGGCTTGTAGTCCCGGATCTGCAGCTGACCGTTGACCGGGGTAGCGTCCAGGTGGACGTTCAAGCTCCCGTCGCGGTTGGTGAAGGCGGCGCCGATCCGGAGCCAGAATTTCTTCCGATCTCGGGCGCGCTCCACGATTGTGTAGACCACTTTGTAGTTCTTCGTCGGCTTCTCCACGTCGCTCTCCTTCGTCGTTCGTCACCCGCTCGCCGGGCGACTCGAGGTGAGAGCACGGGCCGTGCCGAACGACCGGCTACGTGATCTCGCGGGCTTACGCGGCGAGATCGGCGGCGGTGGCGGCGATCCGCCGATTTTTTCGCCGATCCGAGGCTCTTCGCGGCCTTGTCGTGCCGTCCCTGAGGTGGCAGCATTCCGCTCCCCTGGACCCGCTGATTTCCGCGGTTGCTTGGGGAGGAGAAGCTCGGAGCACCATGAAGATTTCGCTGTCCAAGGACTCGGTCACGACGACGAAGGCTGGCATCGTGGCGGTTGGGGTTCACGACAAGGAACTGTCGAAGAACTCGGACGTGAAACGCCTCGACACGGCCATGAAGGGGGCTCTCCTCCGGCAGGCCAAGGACGAGGGGTTCTCGGGCCGCACCAATGAGGTCCTGAAGGTCCCCGGCGCCGGGTCGGTGAAGGCCGGCTGGGTGGTGCTCGTGGGCCTCGGCGCAGGAAAGACCACCGCCGGCGATGCTCGCCGGGTCGCGGTGCACGGGGCGCGTAGCGCGCGTCGTCAGTCTTCGGTGGCCGTCGTGCTGCCGAGGGGCGACGCCGCGTCGGCTCAGGCCGCGGCCGAGGGGCTCCTCGGTGGTGCTTACCGCTATGACCAGTACCTGACCGGCTCGCGCAAGCCCCAGGGCAAGATTCGCAGCGGGTTCATCCTCGGCATCAAGAACGCGGACGCCGCGGCCCGAGCGGCCGTCAAGAACGGGCAGATTCTCGGCGAGTCCGTGTGCTTTGCTCGGGACCTGGTGAACGCTCCGCCGAACGACCTCACCCCCGAGGTCCTCGCGAAGACCGCCGCGGCGGAAGCGAAGGGCACGGGCATTCGTACGTCGGTCTGGAACAAGGCCAAGATCGACAAGGCGGGCATGCGCCTCTTCCTCGCCGTCAACCAAGGCGGGGGCAACGAGCCGCGTTTCGTGCACATGGTCTACAAGCCGGCCCGCCCCAAGGCGAAGGTCGCGTTCGTAGGCAAGGGCCTGACCTTCGACTCCGGCGGCCTGTGCCTCAAGCCCGCCAAGTCCATGATCGACATGAAGTGCGACATGGCCGGCTCGGCGACGACCTTCGGGATCGTCCTCGCGGCGGCGCGCATGAAGCTCCCGGTCGAGGTCCACGCCGTCGTCGGGGCCACCGAAAACATGAACGGCGACTTCGCCTACCGTCCCGGGGACGTCATCGAGTCCCTCGATGGCAAGACGGTCGAGATCATCAATACCGACGCCGAGGGGCGTCTGGTCCTCGCCGACATCCTCGCCTACACCCGGGACAAGATTCGCCCGGACTTCATGATCGACCACGCGACCCTGACCGGGGCCTGCATGGTGGCCCTCGGCAAGTGGCGCGCCGCGATGTACGCCAACGACGAGGCCTTGGGCAAGCAGTACGCGGCCGCCGCCGAGCGCGCCGACGAAAACTACTGGAACCTGCCCCTCGACGACGAGCTCGCGGCGACGCTCAAGAGCGAGATCGCCGACCTCAAGCACACCGGCGACGCCTACGGCGGCTCGATCACGGCGGCCCTCTTCCTCCGCGAGTTCGTCGGAGATACGAAGTGGATCCACTGCGACATCGCCGGCCCGGCGTTCCTCGACGGCAGCCACGACCTCGCCCCGAAGGGCGGGACGGGATTCGGCGTCGGGACCGGGATCGAGTTCCTCAAGGGCCTGTGAAGAGCACCAGGCCGCGCGAATCGATTCGTAGCGGCCTGGCAGATCTCGCCCCCCTCGGGGCCCTCGCTCCGCGACTGCTCGCTCTTCTGTTCGCTCTCGTCTCGGCGGTTGTCGTGGGGCCGACGGTGGCCCGGGCTCACCTCGGCCACGCCGTTCAGTCGGCCGAGCGCTACCTGAAGGTCGACTTCGAAGGCGGCCACGTTCGGGTCGTGGTTTCGCTCATGCTGGGTCCCGGTGAAGCCGCTCGTGTCCTCCGCGTCGCGGACCGAGAGGACGGCGACGGCGACGGCACCCTGACCCCCACCGAGGCCGACGCCTATCTGGCCCGCTGGGGGGTGGGCCTCGGCGAGGACCTCGTCCTCGAACTCGACGGCGCGGCGGTCCGAGTCGATTGGGGGGAGGCCTACCTCGACCCCTCGGGGCCGATCAGCCACCGGCCGGCGACGGTCGAGATGATCGCTCGAGTCCCCCTCTCGGCCGGGGAGCACCATCTCGTCCTCCGCGATGGCATGCGGCGAGAGACCTTCGAGCGTACGGATGTCGCGTTCAGCGGCCACGACGGCGCCGAGCTCGTCGCGAGCGGCGTCGGCGAAGAGCGGCCTTCGGCCCGGGTTCCGGCGATCGCCTTCGCCGGCGCCCGGGGCCCCGACGTCTTTTCTGCGGTCGCCGTCGTCGAAGGATCCTCTCGCGGGGGAGGCCTGCCCGGTGATGCGGCCAGCGAAGGACCGGCGGCGGGCCACCCCTTGGGGGACTTTGGGGCCCTCGAGGCCGGGGCCCTAGCGGTGGTGATCCTAGTCTCCGCCGGCCTGTTGATGCTGTGGCGGCGCCGCCGCCCCTGACCGTGAGGCCGCTCCGGACCCCGAGGCCGCCCTGGTTGCAGCGGTCTGGGCACACCCGGGGTGTCAACGGGCGGTCACTCCCGGCGCCACGGCCGGCGGCCTGACGGCTCGGCTCGACTGCGTCGCGCTGTCGCCTCGGGCCGCCTCTCGTGGCGCCTTC
>QMMC01000086.1 GCA_003647065.1 Deltaproteobacteria bacterium
CGATGGCACGTGTACGTCGACGATGCGCACGGCCGACACCTGCGATGCGTGCACGAGCGACGCCGAGTGCCTCGCGGGACGCCGCTGCGTGGACCACGTCTTCGGGGGCACCAGCGTGGGCACGTTCTGTTTCTTGGACAGCGCGGATGGCGGTTGTGGGGATACGGACGCTGCCAGGCGGCCGTACTCCACCGTCGTGACGCTGATGAGCGTCGACGGGTGGATGACGGACTATTGCATGCCCCCCACGACCACGACCTGCCAGGGAATCGCCGATGCGCGGAACGTCGCCTGTTCGCTGGACACCGACTGCGGCGTGGTCGACGTTGCCGACGGGTACTGCCCGACGGCGGGTTCTGGCACGGGGTTGTGCTCCTATCAGTGTGGGGGCGGAGTGGACTGCGCGAGCGTCCTCAACTGCGGGGGCGGGCCCCAGCACTGCCGTCCTTGAAGTTCGACTGGCTGACCTCACCCGGCACACCACCTTGCGACACCCCCGAGCCCCACTCACCCTCGACGAGTCCCATGTTTCGCTTTTCATTCATCACCTTCGCCTCCTTCCTCACCCTCACCGCCCTGCTCACTGGGTGCGGGGACCCGCCTTGTCCGGCGGGGACGGCGCGGAACGCCGCGGGGCGATGTGTCGCAGACGGGGACGCAGGTGACGCAGGAGATGCGGGGGATGGCGGCGGCGGGGACGCAGGCGGCGACTCGGCCGTGGACTCGGGCGCGGGGGACAGCGGCGGTCCCCGGGACTCCGGCACCCCAGACACCTGCACGCCGACCGGAGCAGATCTCCCGGACCCCGACTTCATCGACCGCGACTGCGACGGGATCGACGGCGAGGCCGCAACGTCGATCTTCGTCGCCCGAAGTGGCGACGATGCAAACGATGGCACCGACCCGGGTCAACCGGTCGCGACCATCGGCCGGGGCCTCGCGGTCGCCGGAGTCCTCGGGCGCCCGTCGGTTCTCGTCGCCAGCGGGAACTACACCGAACAGATCACCCTCACAGATGGAATCTCCATTTACGGCGGCTACGACGCCGACGCGGCCTGGGCTCGCACCGGCGAAGCCACCACCATCCGGGGCCCCGCGCCGGTGGTCGACGGGGCGGACCTGACCGCAGTGACCCTCGCGGCCTTCGATGTAGAAGCCGAACCGAGCCCGATGGGCGAGAGCAACTTCGCGATACGCATCGTGCGCTCCATGGGGGTCACCCTCCGAGGGATGCAGATAACCGGCGCCCGAGGCGGCGATGCAGCGGACGGCGCCCCGGTCGCGACCACCGCCCCCGATGGGCGTGTCGGCACCGTCGGCGGCCGGGCGGTCTACAGCGGCTCGTCGTGCCCGGGCGGCACGAGCGCCTCCCCTCCGATCCTCGGCAGCGGCGGCGACGTCGCCGGTACGTGCTCCTGCGCCGGGGGAGGTTTCGGAGGCCGGGCCGGCAGCTATTGGGACAGCGCAGCAGGCGCCGCGATCAACGCCGCCGACGGCCGCTCGGGAGCCGTCGCGGAGCGCACAACCATCCTGGGCGTGCCCTCGTGCCCAGCCTTCATCGGCCCCGCAGGAGGCGCCGCGGGGACGAGCGGCTCGCGCGCCGGGAGGACCGGCACCCGGGGAACCGACGGGACGGCGGGAGATCCTGGGACTCCAGGGTTGGCAGTCGGAGCGTTCACCAGTGCGGGCTACGCGCCAGCGCCGGGGGGCGCGGGGGCACCGGGCAGCCGGGGCACCGGCGGCGGCGGCGGCGGCGGCGGCACGGGGTGCATCGTCAACTCCTTCTGTTACGTGAGCGGCGGTGCCGGCGGTGGCGGCGGCTCGGGTGCCTGCGGCGGCGACAACGGCAACGGAGGAAACGGGGGAGGGGCGTCGGTCGCAATCTTCCTCTGGGATACGACGCTCGCGCTCGACGGCACCCTCGTGACCGGGGGCTCGGGCGGTGACGGCGGCGCGGGCTCCGATGGCCGTCCCGGCGGCACGGGCGCTGGGGGCCGATCCGGTGGGGCACGCCTCAGCCCGTCGGGATGCACTTCCGGAACCGGGGGCACCGGCGGCCGAGGCGGTGACGGCGGCGACGGCGGCGCAGGCGCAGGCGGCGGCGGCGGCCCGGCCTTCGGCGTCGTCCTCGGAGGCACCAGCACGGCGACCCCCGACGGCGCGACCGTGATCAACGGCGGCACCGGCGGCGCAGGCGGCACTGGCGGCGCAGGCGCCCCGGCCGGGACCATGGGTACCTCCGCGACGACCTACACGCCCTGATCGGACGGGGGCATCGACGCCTCGGGGTCTAACGGAGGCAGCGACGCACGCTGGTGCGGGCGATAGGCGATGAGCGTCAGGTCGTCAGGGGAGCCGGCCCCCTGGCTCATGGCCCCCCGGGCCGCGGCGATGGCGCTGGCCATGGCGCCCTCGAGGGGGCCCCGGCGGAGGTGCTCGATGATCTCGGGGTGCGAGAGGTTGGCGAAGAGGCCGTCGGAGCCGAGCACGACGGTGCCGCGCCTTCCGAGGCGCAGGTTCGGGCTGACCTGCACCTCCATCGCCGGGTCACCAACGACGTTCACGGCGTCCGTCGGCACGGCGGTGATGAACCGGTTGCGGCCGCGCTGACCACAGACGAGCACCCGGGAGTGGCCGACGTGATAGGTGCGAACCTGGTCGCCGGTGATCTCACAGGCGGCGAGGGTCGTCGCCGCGCCGGCCCCCAGGGCGACCACGCGCTCATTCGCCACCTCGAAACCGGCGAGGACGCCTTGTCGGGCCGACAGGCCGTCGGCGAGGCCGCCGATGACGCCGCGCACGATCGCCCCGACGGCGACCTTCGCGGCTTCTGCGCCGAGGTCGGGGTCTCCCGACCCGTCCCCGGACCCATCCGCGACGACGAGCACGTCCGGGCCCCCTCCGTGGCCGATCACCAAGGCGGCGTCCTGATTGTCCCGGGGTGAGCCTTCGAGGCGGTGAGTGAAGACCGCGGCGTGGCCGTGGATCAACGGAAACACCTGGACCGCGGCGAGGTCGACCCCGGTGAAGGGCACGATGAAGCGCAGGGCCTCAGGGCCCACGGCGAGTCGTCACTTTCGAGCGGCGTCGGGGGAGGAGGACCACTGCGGGAGAGGTTAGCAGGCCTTCACCACGTTCACCGCCTTGTCCTCCTTCGCCCTTGGACCATTCGTCAGCTACGCTCTCGGCGATGACCCGCCCCCCCTTGGCCTTCTCCGGCCTCCCGCTCTTGCTGTCCTCGATGCTCTTCTTGGCCCTCTCGGCCCCGATGACGGCCGGTGCCCAGCAGTCCGACGACGACCTCGCGCGGCACTTCTTCGAGACCGGGCGCACCTACTTCGACCGCGCCCAATACGGAGAGGCCGCCGAAGCCTTCGCCGAGGCCTACCGCCTCAGCGGACGCCCGGCCCTGCTCGTGAACCAGGCCCGGGCCCTCGAATCCCACGGAGACATCCCGGGCGCGATCGCCGCCCTCGAACAAGCCGAACGGGAGCTCGAGCAGGACTCGGAGCTCTACCCGTCGATCGCTCCGCGGCTCCAGCGACTGCGAGCTCAAGCAACGCAAGAAGGGCAGGACGCTGCCGAGCAAGCCGCCGAGGCCGAACGCGCGGCAGCCGCCGCAGCCGCCTCAGAGGAGGCGAACAACCCACCGCCCGCCGACGAAGACTCCACCGGCGGGCCTGGCACGCTCTTCTGGGTAGGCGTCGGCACCGCCGGCGTCGGCGCCGCGGCCCTCATCGCATCCCTCGCCACGGGCATCGCCGCCCACGGCGTCTACGGAGACCTCGAAGCGGCGTGCCCCGGAGACGTCTGCCCCCCCGAGTACGCGGGAGACATCGACCGCGGAAGCGCGCTCTCGACCGCGTCGACGGCGCTGCTCTTCATCGGCGCGATCGCCGCAGGAGCCGGAGTGACGCTCATGCTCCTCGACGGCGGCGGAGACGAAGACGATGCGACGGCGCCGACCGCGGCGCTGCGCGTAGGGCCCGGGTCCGTATTGATCGACGGCCGGTTCTGAGCCGGCGCGCTCAGCAGACGCCGAAGCAGAAGTAGTCGACCGTGTAGTTGTTACCCCAGGGCACAGAAATGCCCGATACGTCCTGGTCCTCGAGCTGGCGGTCGAGAACGATGATCGCGTTTCCGGTGGCGGGTTCGATGTTCATGAGTTCGACGGAACCGCTGAAAGGCGCCCCCGAGCTGGTCGATGCGGCGCAAGCGATCTCGTTGCCGTTGCAGGTGTCCGTCTCTTGAACGGAGAGAATGAAGGGAAAATCGGCGGTGACCTCGAGGACGCAGGAGAAGCGGCAGGGTGGGGCCGGCGGCGTCGGGATGTCGGTCACCAGAAATGCCACGTCGGGGTTTTCGTACGAGACGCGGGGCGCCACCGAAGCGACGTGGTGAGCCTCACCGCAGCTCCCGCTGTGTTGGTGCGGGTCGTCGATGGCGAGGGTGCCGTTGATCGGCCCCGAACCCTCGACGAGCGTCGTATCGCAGCCGAGGGCCGGGAGCTCGGTCACCTCGAGACGGTAGTCACCCTCGTGGCCCGACGAGCGCCCGTCCGCGCGAAGGGTGAGCACCTCGCCGTCGGTCAGGTAGCGGGTCACCTCGGCGACACCGTCCCCGGACGCGTTGCATTGCACGACCTCGCCGCCGCACAAGGGCCCCCGCTCGACGCTGAGCAAGGGGTCGAAGCCCGTCGTCTCCGAGGTCATCGTGAAGCGGTGGAAGCCGGTGGTCGTCGCCGTGTAGCGCAGGCCCCGGTCCCCGGCGCCGGTCCCGCCGCAGGCCGATGTGTGCTCATCGGGGCGGCCGACGGTCGTCGTCTCGAGGGGCAGGATGGCCGGGACGAGGTCGGCGTCGGGGCAGGCGACGGGCCCGGCCGTCACGCGCAGGTCGCCGGACGCGGCGGCGTTGCCATCGCCGACGACGATTACCATCTCGCCGGCGGTCATCAGATACGGGACCTGGGACTGCGGTGCGGTCGGACCATCGACGTTGCACCCGAGCTCGGTCAATCCGTCGCAGGCGTCGTAGAGGTAAAGCACCGTGTCGAAGGAGCTGCCGATCGTCTCGAAGAGGTAATAGCCGTCAGCCGGCGCAACGAATGCGTACACGACGTCCTTGCCGCCAGCTCCGCCGCAGGAACCCGCGTAGTCGTCGGTTGCGGTCGAGGTGTCCGCAGCGGCTTCGACCCCCGGGACGAGAAAGGCCGTCGCGCAGGCCGGCAGGGTCGGCCCGGTGTCGGGGGTGCCTGTGTCCGCGGGGCCCGAGTCCATGGCCCCCGAGTCCGTCGGGGGCGGCGCCCCGGTATCCGCATCGCTGCCCGTGTCCGCGCCGGAATCGGCGACGGCGCCATCCGCCACCTCAAAACGACCAAAGTCGTCCACGAAGCTGCAGCCGGAGAGCGCGACGAAGGACGACGCGAGAACCAACGAGAAAGTAAGCCGAATCACCCGGAGATTCTGCCTCGGAACGCGACGTCCTGCCACTCCACCTGTGGGGGCCCGAGATGCAACTGAGCCCCGCGGTTAGGCGGGGCTCATGACTTAGTGCCCAGAGACGGAATTGAACCGCCGACACAGGGATTTTCAATCCCCTGCTCTACCAACTGAGCTATCTGGGCAATGGGGAGGCGGAAGATAGCCCCTGACCTGGGGGTGTCAAGGTTGGGGCCGGGCGTTTGACTCGATCGCCCCGCGTCCCGCAAGCTGACTACGGCCTATGCAGTCCCGCTTGATTAATCTCGCCCATTCTCCTCGCCCTTCTACATCGCTGCGCACCCGGCGCCTCACCCTGCTTCTGGCCTCTCTCGTGTCGCTCCTGTCGCTCTTGGGCGCCTGCGCCAGCAGCACGGAGACGGATCCGACGGGCCGGGGCCGGGACACGGGGACCTCGGTGATGGACTCCGGGACCCGCGACGGGGGTGGCCCCGTCGATTCGGGCACGGCGCCCCCGCGAGACTCGGGCCGCGATACGACGATCATCGGCCCCTCTTGCGGCTCGATCACCTGCGAGGCCCTCGAGCGCTGCCTCGACGGCGCCTGCGCCCCCTACCCCGCTTGCGTGGCCGATACCGAATGCGCCGCAACGGAAATCTGCCGCAACCGCTTCTGCCTGCCTCGGAGCGCCGATATCGACGGCGACGGCGTGAGCGCCGAGACCGACTGCGACGAAGCAAACGCGTACCGCTACCCCGGGGCGACGGAGACCTGCGACACCCTAGACGAAGACTGCGACGACGCCGTCGACGAAGACGTGACCCAGATGTGCGCCACCGCCTGCGGGGCCGGCACCGAACGCTGCGAGGGCGGGGCCTTCGTGGGCTGCGACGCGCCGCCGGTCGGGACCGAGACCTGCAACGGCGTGGACGACAACTGCAACGGAACCATCGACGAAGGACTGACCCGAGCGTGCTCGACGGCCTGCGGCACGGGCGACGAGATGTGCAGCGCCGGCAGCTGGGTGATGTGCGATGCGCCGCCGTCCGCCGCCGAGAGCTGCAACCTCGTCGATGATGACTGCGACGGAAGCTGCGACGAAGGGGCCTCGTGCCGGAGCGCCGTACACCGTTCGCTGAAGAGTTCTACCGGCGAGCATTTCTATACGACGAACCGCACCGAGGCCGTGTGCTGCGGCTTCACCGTCGAGCACTACGACTTCTTCCACCTCTACTCGTCTTCGAAGCCGGGGCTGGTGCCCTTCTACCGGTGCCTGCTCGCAAACGGCTTCCACTTCTACACCCAGTCCGCCGTCTGCGAAGGTTCCGCCGGGGCGACGCGGGAGCTCACGGTGGGCTACATCGCCCGGTCCGCGAGCGTCTGCGGCTCGACGCCCCTCTACCGCCTGCGCAGGGGCAACGACCACTTCTACACCCCCAGCGCGGCAGAGCGGGACGCCGCGATTTCGACCTACGGCTATGTCTACGAGTCGATCGCCGGCTACGTCTGGACGACTCCCTGACGTCAGGACCGGGGCGGCGTCAGATCGGCCGCCTCGCCGTCAAAGCCAAAGACGTTTGACGACGATGTCGCGGATGGCGCCCACGCCGCCCCCGGCGCGGCGGTTGCTGGCGACGAGGATCCGGTCGCGGTTGGGAGTAACGATCGCCGCCACCGGCTGCACGCGGCGTCCGAGGTCGACGGTGCCGCCATCCCCGAACGACGCATCGACATCACCGCCGAGGGTCAACGCCGAGAGGTAACCCGACGGGGCGCCGTCCCCGGCGGCCCAGCGCTCACCCCAAACGAGCACCCGGGCGCCGGCGACGGCCATGCCCGCCGCCTCGAGGGTTCCCCCCGCCTCTGCCGTGGGTACCGCAATGCCTTCGACTCCGAAGCCGGGGTCCAGGGTGCCCGCGGCGGTCAGACGAATCACGCGCACGGGGTGGGGGTCCGCGTAGTCGGGGACCGGAGGCACGGACAGGGCCGCCACTATGCCCCCATCGTCGAGGGCGACCACCGAGACAACGTTGCCGATGCTCGCCGACGGGGGGATGGATACCCGACCGGTGCCTCCGAAGGCGGTCAACGAATGCCCGGCGTCGTCGAAGCGCTCGAAGAGAAAGTCGCCCCGGTCCTCGTGCCATCCGAAGACCAGGCCGCCACCGGGGAACGACGCGAGGCCGCTGCCCGTGGGCACGGTCCCATGCAATACGCCGTGATCGCCGAAGCCGTCGACGAGGACGCCGTCGGCGTCGTAGCGCTCGAGGTCGGCCGCCCCGGCGAGCACGAAGCCGTCGCCGTAGGGGATGAGCCTGAGGCCGCCGCGCTCGGTCGGCCTGACGGCGGCGCCGGTCCCCGCGCCGAAGGTCGGGTCCGTGGTTCCGGCGTCACCGAGGCGAATCACCTGCAAGGCAAAGTCCTCGCGTAGCGCGACGAGAATGCCCCCGTCGGTCGCGAGGACCGAATGCAGCGCCGTCGAGGAGACGGCCGGGTGGTCGAAGCGCCGGGTCCCCCCGGCACCGAAGCCGGCCACCGCGGTGCCGTCCTGGCGGTACGCAGAGACGAAAGCGACCATCGCCGAGCCGTCGTAGCCATTGCCGGCAAGCACGAAGCCACCATCGTCGATGGGAGCGATGGCTTTCACCTCGTCGTAGCTTCCATCGAAGGGCTGAGTCACGGTCACCCCGGCCGCGCCAAAGCTCACGTCGAGGTCACCGGGGTGGCCCGTCACCAGGAGCGTGAGGGGCACGGTCGCGCTCACCCCCGAAACCCCAACGAGGGTTCCCCGGAGGTCGACCTCGAAGGTGCGCCCGACGGGGGCGCCGGTCCCCGCCCGGACCGTGACCAGCCCCCGGGACTCGGATTCGAAGGCGTAGCCGGCGCTCGCCGTGAGCCCTCGCGGCAGGCCCGTCAGTTCGAGGTGCACGGCACCGACCCATCCCTCGGAGCGACGCACTTCGACCTCGAACTCGAGGACTCCGCCAACGCGGATGTGCACTTCGGCCTCGGTCGTCGCTATTTCGAGGGAAGGCTCGATCCCCGGCAACCCGGGCTCAGTCGGCATCGCCATGTCCCCGTCCGCAGTCGGGTCATCACCGGGAATCTCTGACTGGGCATCGAGGCAGCGCCCAGCAGAGCTTCGGTCGGTTCCCTCGGGGCAGGGCGCGTCGCCGCATCCCCCGGCCGCCCACGAAACGGCCAGTGACACGAGGATAGCGAATAGAAATTGGAGTGAAAAACGAGTCACGGGCTCTCCGGAGTGATCCGCCGACGGCGGTGAATGTCCGCTTATCGGGGTCCCGAGCCCGCAGTTGCGTGCGATCTTGCCGCTTCGACGCCTGCCCAGCGGACCGAACGGTCTGTCTGGAAAGTTGCGGTCGCTCGGAACGGCCAGTCATCATTCTAATCGCGTGGCCGATTCCCCCAGCACACTCTCCCCCTTTCAGCGACTCCTCGCAGATGCCCAGCAAGGCGGCCAAGCCAAGGTCGATGCCCTGGTGGCCCTCTCCCAGCGGACCGTGCACCTCCCCACCTGGGGACAGGACGACAGCGCGAGCTTCCGAACTCTGACCAACGCCAACGGTCAGACGGCGCTGCCCATCTTTTCGACCGCCGACCAGCTCGAGGCCGCCGCGACTCAGTTCGGCTGGCGGGAAGCCGACGGTTCGGTGGCATCGAAGGAGTTCGGAGCACGGGGCGCGCTCAACTACGCCATCGGCCACGACCTACATTTTGTCGTCGTCGACATCTCGGCCCCCCATTCCCTCGACATCGACCGCGAAGAGATCGAGCCCCTCCTGAGCCCCGCCGCCCGGCGCGAGTCCTCTGGCCCCTACGCCGGCGTCGGACGGCTCTCGTCATCGATGATCAGGGCGGTCAAACCCTCGGGGGCGATGAACATCAACATCGGAGGCGAGCCTATCGGGGGCGCAAGTCAGACGCCCGAGCCGAAACCGCTGCCCGGGGCATCGCTCCAGGCCTCGGTCTCCGACGAACCCATCGCCGTGACCACCTTCGGCTCCGGGTCGAGCGTGAGCGTGCACAAGCTCAACGAAGAGCCGGCCGAGGCGCTGCTCTCTGGCCTCGCGGCGGTGCTGCGCAGCTACCCCGAGGTCGAGTGGGCGGCGCTCTCGGCGATCGCCCGGGGACCGTCTTCCCCCATGCCCACCGTCGCCCTCAAGATCGACACCGCGTTCCGCCAGCGCCTGAACGAGATCATCCTGAGTCTTCGGGAAGCCGGAGACGAGCTCGGGGCTTCCCTCGACGTGCTGCTCCTAGACGACCCGAGCGTCATGCGAACCGTTCGGGCCGAGGCAAAGCTCTTCTATCCCTGGAAGCGCTGAGGGTCCCAACCGGGCCCGCCTCGACGAGGCCCGCGACACTCGCTAAACCTGGGCCTGTGAGCCACCTCGGACAGCTGCCCCCAGCGGTAGGGGCCCCCCTCCCAGGACCCCGGGCGGAGGGCCTCGTCGAGACTCTCGCGAAGACCGAGTGCCCGGCGTTCACCACCCGCCGGGCCCGGCGAAGCGAACAGGCTGGCGCCCCCCACGACCCCATCGTGTGGGCCGAAGCCCAGGGCGCCAACGTGGTCGACGCCGACGGCAATCGCTTCGTCGACCTCACGGCGGGCTTCGGGGTCGCCGCCATCGGCCACGGCCACCCCCGGGTCGTCGCCGCCATCGAGGCCCAGGCGAGGCGCCTCTTGCACGCCCTCGGTGACCTGCACCCCTCAGACGTCAAGATCGAGCTCCTGGCGCGCCTCTCGGCCCTCTCCCCCTGGGATGGGGGACGGGTCGTCCTGGCCCTCGGCGGCGCCGACGCCGTCGAGGCCGCCCTCAAGACCGCGGTCCTCGCCACCGGGCGACCCGGGGTCGTCGCCTTCGAAGGCGGCTACCACGGGCTCTCCCACGGGCCCCTCGCGGCCTGCGGCTACTCCGAGGCCTTCCGGGCGCCCTTCAGAGCGCAGCTGAACCCCCACGTAACCTTTGCACCCTTTCCGCGAGACGGGAGCCTCACGGAGGCCCTCAGCGCCGTAGAGCGCGCTTGGCCCGACGAGGCCCCGGGGGCCGTTCTCATCGAACCCCTCCTCGGCCGCGGTGGGGTCGTTCTTCCGCCGAAGGGTTTCCTAAAGGGGGTCGGGGAGATAGCGCGGAGGGCCGGTGCGCTGCTCATCGTCGACGAGATCTTCACCGGCTTCGGTCGGACGGGCGCGCGTTTCCGGTCCGTGGCTGATGGAGCCGACCCGGATCTCATCTGCGTGGGCAAGGCCCTCGGAGGGGGCCTGCCGGTGAGCGCGCTCCTCGGTCGCCCGGAGGTGATGGCCGCCTGGGGAGACCCCGACGGCGCCGCGCTTCATACGGGCACGTTCTTCGGTAACCCGGTCACGTCGGCGGCCGCCCTCGCCGCCCTCGACGTGCTCGAGGACGAAGGCCTCGCCGAGCGTGCGCTTCGGGTGGGCACGCCCTTCTTGACCCGCCTCGCCGAGCTGGCCCCACGCCATGCTTCGATCGTCGACGTGCGCGGGGTCGGACTGCTGGCTGGCATCGAGCTCGAGAGCGGCGAGCTCACGCTACGCATCGTGCGGCGGCTCCTCGAGCGCGGCTACCTCACCCTGCCGGCGGGGCAAAACGCCGAGGTCTTGCAGGTCGTCCCGCCCCTCACCATCGACCCCGCGCTGCTCGAAGCCTTCGTCGTGGCCCTCGACGAGGTATTGGCAGCCGAGGGGGCCCGATGAGTGACCCGTTCGACGAGCTTGCGATGAGGGCCGCCACGCTCATCGATCGCCTCGCGGGAGGGGGTCGGGACGACGAAGGGCGGGATGCCCTTCTCCTCGACCTCGCCCGGGCCCAGGCCGAGGTCGTCGCGCCCTATCGCCGCCTCGTCGCGAGCCGCGGAGTAGCCCTCGAGGACGCCGGCACCGTCGACGCCGTGCCGGCCCTGCCGACCGACGTCTTCCGGTTCGCCCGGGTTTCCCGCTTCGACGAGTCAGAGACCCAGCGCGTCTTCCGGACCTCGGGGACCACTCACGGCGCGCGCGGTGAGCACCACTTTCGAGACCTCTCCCTCTACGACCGCGCCGCCCGCGCCGCCGCCCGCCGCGGCCTCTTCCGGGACGACCTCGAACGCCATCTGATCATCCTCGCCCCGCACCCATCGGAGGCCCCGGACTCTTCGCTGTCTTATATGCTCGGCCGTTTCGAGTCGTGGTTCGGCGAGGGTCGTTCGACCTGGGCCTTTCAGGACGGCGCCCTCGACCTCCCGGCCCTCGAGGCGGCCCTCGAAGGTGCGATCGCCGCGAGCCAACCGGTGGCACTCCTGGGCACGAGCTTCGCATTCGTGCATGCCGACGACGCCCTCGAAGGCCGAGACTATGCGCTCCCCGAATCGAGCTTCGTGATGCAGACCGGGGGCTTCAAAGGACGGTCTCGAGAGGTCGCCCCGGAGGCGATGCGCAACATGCTCGCCAAGCGCTACGGCGTGGCAGAGAGCGCCGTCGTCGCGGAGTACGGCATGACCGAGCTCTCGAGCCAGATGTACGAAACGACTCTCCATCGGCCCGACGAGGCGCGGCGACTCTGGGTGCCGGGATGGGTCCGGGCGACCCCCGTCGACCCCGAGAGCCTCGAGCCGGTAGCCCGAGGAGAGGTCGGCATCCTGCGCATCGACGATGTGGCGAACGTGGACACCGTCGCGGCAATCCAGACCGCCGATCTCGCCCAGCGCGTCGAAGACGGAATCGTGCTCATCGGTCGGGCCCCGGGGACGGTCCCCCGGGGATGCAGCCTCGCCATGGACGAAGCCCTCGGGGACCCACGCCCGTGACCGCCGCCGAGGAGATCCGTCACCGGGCCGCCGAGACCGCGGCGTCCGCAGAGACACTCGAGGCCATCGGCGTGGGGGCCGTGGCCGGGGCAATCGCCCGAGCCGCCGCCGCCCTCGTGGACCCCGAGTCCGACATCGGTAGCGAAGCGCGTCTGCTGCTCGTCGAATCGACGGGGCTCTCCCGGGAGATGGTGGGCTGGGGGCTCACGACGACCTGCGGCGACGCCTCCGCGGACGCCCTCGAAGCCCTCGCAGCCGCCGCGGATTTGACGGGCGAGACATCACCGTCGGCCCGGTCGATCCCGGCCCGGGCCCGCCTCGCCGCGGTCGTGCTCTCGGGCAACGTCTTCACGGCGCCGTTTCGCGCCATCGCGCTGCCGCTCCTCGCCGGGGTCCCGGTCATCGCCAAGGCATCATCCCGGGACGACATCTTTCCCCGGGTCTTCCGCCGCGCCCTCGAAGCCGCAGCCCCCGACGTCGCCGCGAGCTACGCGGTCCTCACCTTCGAAGGCGGCGATACGCACCTCGAAGACGCACTCTTCGCCCAGGCGGACGTCGTGGCGGCCTACGGAAGCGATACGACCCTGGGCCACATCCGTGGACGCCTCCCAGCCACGACCACCTTCGTCCCCCACGGCCATGGCCTCGGGGCGATCTGGATTCCTGACGAAGCCGATGACGAAGTCGTCGCCCGCGTAGCCCTCGACGTAGCCGCCTACGACCAGCGCGGCTGCCTCTCGCCCCACAGCATCTGGGTCGGGGGCGACGCCGGTCGGGGCCGGGGCTTCGCCGAACGCCTCGCGGGGGCCCTCGAAGCCATCCGCGATTCGCTACCCCGGGGCCGCCTGCCCCTCGACCGCGGAGCCCAGCAGCTCCAATGGCGCGGCGTCGCCGCCGCCCGCGGTGACCTCTTCGAAGGCGACGGTTACGCCGTGAGCTTCGAGGGCGACGGTCCCCTGCGCCTGAGCCCGGGCTACCGAAACGTCTCCGTACTCTCCTGCGCTAGCGCCGAAGACCTGGGCCGCCGCCTCGTCCCCCTGGGCGTGCACCTCAAGGCCCTCGGCGTCGCCGCGGACACGCCAGCCCGCCGAGCCCTCGCCGCAGCCCTCCCCGCCCCCCTCGCTCCTCGAGTCAGCGAAGTCGGCTCCATGCAAACGCCCCCCCTAGACAGCCTAGCCGACGGCCACAGCCCCTGGCTGGGCCTCATCCGCCACACGCAGATCGACTAGGCAGGGGATCGCCGTCCCTTTGGTGCCACCGCCGGCAGTGGCCGTAAGACAATTAAGCAACCACGCGTCCCCAAGGCGCGACTAAACGCCGATGAAGAGGCGGTGTCCGAAGTTGCGCTCTAGATTCTCGTCGAAAATCTTCGTTGCCGCAGATTCGATGTCGTACTCGACGCGCTTGAACTGGAACTCGCGGGTATCGCTGTCGAAGACCGTGAAGCTCGCGCGGTTGTCGTAGTCGCGGGGTTGGCCGACGGAACCGACGCTGACGATGTACTTGTAACCCTTGCGCAGGGTGAAGTCCTTCGCCGGAAGCTCTTCGACCTCGCCGGGCCGGAGGGCGAAGACCTTGCAGAGGTGCGAGTGACCGATGAACGTGATGTCACCGAGCTGGTCCCAGATCGCGAGGCACTCGCGCGCCTGCTCGGGAGCGAAGATGTAGTCGAACTCTTCGAGACGAAGCGGCGACCCGTGGCAGAGGTGCACGCCGGTACCAGCGATCTCGTGTTTGTACGGAAGCTGCTTGAGCCACTGCATGTTCTCGTCGCTGATGAGCGACGCATGGCGGTCGAGGGCCTGGCGGGCAGCTTCGTAGTAATAGGAGTAGTCCATCCGACCCGCGACGGCAGCGTCGTGGTTTCCGAGGATGGTCGCCGTGGTCTTGTTGCGGATGATGTCGCAGCACTCGTTGGGGCTCGCGCCGTATCCGACGACATCACCGATGCAGTAGAATTGATCGATGCTCTCGGACTCGTACGACTCCATTACGGCCGAGAGCGCCTCGATATTGGCGTGAACGTCGCTGAATACTCCGAATCGCATTTCGCGGACCGTCTTCGCCTTTTAGAACCATGAGGGAGGGATGTAAATCCCCTCGCGTACGATCCTGTATCTTACGATACGATACTTTCGTTCTCACCGTCCAGGGACGGTTTTGAACTGGCGTCCAGATCGCCTTCGGGGGCCATCCCCTTGAGCTCTTGATAAAATCGACGAGAGAAGTCGAGTACGGGGTTTGACTCGGAGGGGTCTCGTTCGCCGAGGATTTCCTGCTCCAAGTGCTTCAAATCATGACGTAACGTCATAGCTTCGAGCGCAATGACCGCTGTTGCCTTGTCGCTTTCCTTGGATAGCGCCTCAACCTTGTCCTCACATCCGTGATTGGCGAGATGCCCGAGCGTCACCTTGAGGCGGTCATCCCGCCCCTTCGGGTCCTTGAGCAATCGGGTCACCTGACGGAACGCCGAGCGCCCGAAGCTGCCGAGGACCCGGGCAACCTCCTGCCAAACCTCGCTCTCCTCGCTCAGGAGAATGTGGGCCAAGGGCACGATGGCACGGCGGAGACCGACCTCGCCCAGCCCGAGAGCCGAAGCCTGGCGCACGAAGGTCTTCCGCGCGCTCAGCCCATCGATGAGGGCATCTCCAGAGGACTCACCGTATTCGACGATTCGGGGAACGATCTGAACCACCTCGGCCCGCGGCATCTTGCGCACAGCCTTGTAGAGGCTCTGGAGCATCTCCGGGTCTTCGCGCTTGCAGAGCTCGAGGGCGGCTCCCAGACGATGGTTGGGGTGGTCGAGGAGCATGGCCAGTTCGGGCTTGCCCATGTCCGGGAGCTTGGCGACGTCGACCTCGGCTAAGCCGGCGTGCTCACCGGTGGCGTCCCCCCGGACTTTGCGAATCGCCGACCAGGCACGCTCGTGGGTCACACCATCGACGGCGATCTCGTTCTCGCTCGCGGCCTCGAGGAGCTGCTCCCAGTTGTCCGCGACATCCTCGGAAGACAGCCCCCCGAAATCTTCATCTGCCGTCGTTTCCCGGAAGCGCTCGAGCTGTCGCGTGACGAGGGCGCCTTCGTCCGGGGAGACGCCCACGGCGAGGGCCCGGGTGGTGAGTTCCGGAGTCAGTGCAAGGCCTCGGTCGACCGCGTTCGCGAGAATTTGCCGGGTCGCCGTGTCGACCAGGTCTCGCGGTATCGACAATACCAGGAGAGCCGTGTCGAGCTTCTCCGAGGTCGTCCAGACGACGAGCTGGGCGAGAGCGTTCGCCGCTTCGGCGGCCGAATGAACGGCCTCGACCTCCTCCAAGAAGGGGTGGTCCTTATCCTTGATGGGCGGCGGCACTGCCAGGGCGCGCTCCTTGGCCATGGCGGCGTCGATCTGGGCACCCTTCTCTTCGGCCAGGGAGGCCCGCTTGAGGATCATGGCGACGTTCACACGGCGAGGCGCCGCCACCTCGACGGTGCGCTCGAAGCGCCCGCTCGGCCCGAAGAGCGCCACCGTGGCTTCGAAGTCGGCGCGCAGGGTTTCCAGGATCGACCGGTCATCCGCATCCCGCGGGTCGAGGACCACGCGCCGTACGAACGGGCGTCCTTCATCACGGTTCTCGACGAGGGCCAGTACGACGACGGGATATCCCTTCACCACGACGAGTTGAACCAGGAGCTCCGCTCCCCCGCGATAGGCGTCTTCGCGGCCTTCGTCGAGGCGCGCGAAGAGCCAAACGGCCTCTTCACACTTGGCCACCATCTCGATTTGGCGGTCTGCCAGGAACGCCTCGGGGGGAGTCACCGCCGCCCGGGGATAGCTCCCCGACTGCACGATCTGCGGGTCGTCCGGCTCCGGATCCGGCTCCGGCGCCTGGGGTGCCGGGGTAATGCCGGTGACGTCTTCGGACATCATGTCCGACTCGTCGAGCTCCTCGATCTCGTCGTCGTCATCGACCTCCACGCCGTCACCGACGTCGGAATCGTCATCGGCCTCAGCCACTTCCCCGATGGAGCGGTCGTCGTCCTCGTCGTCGTCATCGACCATCTCGACATCTTCGGCGCGGATCACCGCTGTGTTCGTCGCGATCGCCTCAATCTCGTCGAGCTCTTCGATGTCGTCGTCTTCGGCCTCTTCGACGGCGGCCGGTGGCGGAGGCGGAGGCGCCGACGAAAGCCTACGCGGCTGGGCCTTCGCCCGTTCGGCGAGCTCACGCTCGCGCTGCTGTAGCTTGTCGAGGCGGCGCGCGAGCTCCTCCTGCTGAACCTCGAGGTCGCGCTGCTGGACCTCGAACATCTCCACCGCGGTGCGCACTTCGTCTTCGCGGCGGGTGACGTCTTCGGCGCGCGTGTGCAAACGCTCTTCACGCTCCGAGAGCTTCTCGTTGCGACCGTCGAGTTCGCTCTCCCGAATGGCGAGGGCCCCGGCCGCCTCCGCGGCCTCCTCCGCCACTTTGGACGCATCCTGAGGCGCCTCCCGCTCGACGTAGGCGAGCAGCTCCTGGGCACCGATGACGACCGCCGCTTCCCGGACGTAGGGAGGGATCTCGTGATCGGTGTCGGTAGCGAGGCGCTCGAGGAAACGTGCCCGCTCGAGAAGCTCTCGGTGTCGAAGGGCTTCCGGGATCACCAGCGCCAACTTGCGAGCATCGGGGTCGTGGTAGACGAAGGGCACGGCAAGCTCTTCGCCGCCTTCGAAGCGGTGGAGGGCCCCCCCGAGGGCGGCCTCTTTCAAGCCCGGATCGCTCTTCACGTCGACGGCGACGTAGATCGGGATGGAGCGCAGGTGACCCCCGGGGATCGTGACATGCACCTGCTCGCGGCGGGTCTTGCCAACAGGCCCGGTGTACGCCGGCTCCTGTGTCTCGCCCTCCCGCTCCCCGTCGTCTCGCGCGTTCATGGGAGCTATCGAGTAGCACAGAACGGGCGACTCCAGTAAGAGCGAGGTGCAATGACGCAAACCGACGAACTCCCGCCTCCCCCCGAGGTCGTCCACGACTTGGCCGAGGCGTGCACCCGCTTCGTGCAGGAGTCCATCGGGGTAGACCTCGACTACACCCAGGACACCCTCCCTCTCCTCGATCACTACCTCGGTATCGCCTCGGACTCGGACGATGACGTCCTCGCCCTGGTGATCCCAGCGGCAGGAGCCTATTTCGGCGAGGTCGCGCGACGACACGTCGGTACGGGTCGGTGGGTCGATTTCGGCTCCAAGTACGAGGATTGGCGCCTCGAGTTCGACCCTGGCCCCCTCTCCCTGAACCCGGTCGGCATCGTATTCGAATGCGCGATCTCAGGCTCAGCGGATGGCTGGGGAGCGGAGTTCCAGGTTCCCCCCAAGTATCGAGACGAAGTTCGGGAAGCGGTCTCAGTCCTGGGGGACGTCCGTGAGGAGGATTACTATACCCTCGCAGTGCGCCTCGAGGTTCTCCAGCTGGTGCACGAAAACCTCGTCCGGTTTGCGAATTCGGCACGCCTCGTCCGGGCCGCCGGCGACGGCGACGACGACGTGTCCAAACCCAATTAGGGGCGCGGGCGAGGCGGGCGAATCCGCAGTTCGAGGGGAACGTCTCGGCGATGAGGCGACAGCGCCAAGCCCCCGAGGGGCCGCATGGCGCCCACGACGTGCTCCCCGGGCACCAATCCCCCGAAGGTCCCGATCGCACCGCGGTCCACCCAGCCGAGGGGCATGCCGCCCACGGTCACCACGATGCGCGTTGGCCCGTCGTTCTGCACACGAACGGACCCTGTCGGTGGGGGGAGCACTTCACCCCGGCGCACACGCCTCGCGAGGGGCACCCGGGCGAGGACCGACTCCTCCATGAAAGGTCGACTGGTGCTCGAAGCGATTGTCTCCGGGGGAGACTCGTGGTCGGCGCGGAGAGTGCTCCGGGGAACCTGCGCCAGGACCTCGGCGGTGCGCTGACCGCGCCAGGCACCCACTCGAAAAATGAGAGGCGCGCCCCCTTCGCCGCAGCGCCGCTCGAGCTCACTGCGAGAGCGGCTCGACCACTCGGCGAGAAGCGCGCAGATCAGCTCTCCCGGTGCCCCTGACCCCGAACCCGACGCGCGGCGCACCCCGACCGCCGGCTGGCCGCGACCCAGGCTGCCCCCCTGAAACCAGGAAGCGAGCATTCCCGCGCCGACGTGCCGTCCCCCCTGGCCGTCGAATACGTACGCCCCACCGAGGTCACGACGGATACGCACCACGGACCCCGGGTCGACCGGCCATCCGGGTCCCGCAAAACGCGCATGGAGACGGTCCTCGGACACGTCGATGTGCAGCTCGGCGGTCGGTCGAGGGAGGGTGTCCGGCGGATCGCCGAGGACCTGGGGAATACGGAAGGTGACGCGGTAGACCAGGTGCACCGCATCCACCAGGTCGTCGCTCTGGTAGTCGACATCGGGGACCGGGGCCGGTGCGATCCGTGGTCGTCCCGCACCGAGACTCGGAGGCCGGGCGGGTCCCTGGGGCAGAAAAACAGGAGAGGATGCTTTCGAGGCCGAAGACTGCCCGGAAGGGCCTCCCCGGGTCGACTCGGGGGGAGCACGACGGCCCTGCCGAGCTCCATCGCCGTCATCCCGACAGCCGGCGGAAGCGCAGGCCCAGGAGCCACCCAAGCCAACCAAGCCAATCATGAGCAGAGCCACGACCGGAGCGGAGACTGGGACACGGAGGAAAAGCAGGACTCTCACGGTCGAACCTGGGCCGGTATAC
>QMMC01000087.1 GCA_003647065.1 Deltaproteobacteria bacterium
AGATCTCGCAGAGATGATCGATGATCCGACCGTCGAAGTCCTCCCCCCCGAGGAAGGTGTCTCCGCTCGTCGACTTGACCTCGAAGACACCGCCACGCAGCTCGAGAATCGAAATATCGAAGGTGCCGCCGCCGAGGTCGTAGACCGCGATGGTCTTGGCATCGCCCTTCCCGAATCCGTACGCGAGGGCGGCGGCGGTGGGCTCGTTCAAGATACGCAGCACGTCCAGGCCCGCGATGAGCCCCGCATCACGGATCGCCTGGCGCTGGCCGTCGTTGAAATAGGCGGGCACGGTGACGACCGCCTGGTCGACGGGCTCCGAGAGATACTCCTCGGCAATGACGCGCATCTCCTGGAGGAGCATCGCGCTGATCTCGGGGACCGAGAACTCCTCTCCGCGGATCATGAGACGCACGTCGTCGTGGGGGCCGGGGATGACCTGATACGCCGCATGCTTGAGCGCGTGCTGGACTTCCTTATCGTCCCACCGACGACCGATGAGGCGCTTGGAGGCGTAGATCGTGTGGTGGGGGTTCGTCACCCGCTGCCGTGACGCGAGCTGGCCGACGATGCGCTTGCCATCCTCGGTGATGGCGATCATCGACGGCGTGGTCTTGTAGCCCTGGCGATTCGCTATCACCTCTGGGGCGAAGTCGCGCAAGACGGCCACGCAACAGTTGGTCGTGCCGAGGTCTATCCCGATGACTGAGCTCATAGTCCCCTGAAGAAGACCCATCTTGCCCGAGGAAGGACGGTGATGTCATCGTTCTTGGCGTAGATCGCGATCGCAGCGAATCCGGTAGTCTTCCGCCCATGGGCTACACAATTTCCAATGGGGCCGAAAAGCTGCGGCGCAGGGCGACGCTCCCCGGGGCATTCGGCTACGATCTCGCCGCCGCATCTTTTCGCCGGGCCCGGGCCGCCGGGGTCACCCCCATCGACCTGCTCCCCGCTGCGCTTCCGGCCAGCTGGATGGTCAACAACAAGACGACCTCGAAGGTCTTTCACACGTGGCTGACCCATCCCCTGCTCGGCCACTTCGAGACCCTCCTGGACCAGCTCCCCGTGGGAACGGACGCATACCTCGAGGCGGGGGACGAGGTCCGGGACGCCCTCGCAGCGAGCGTCACGGCCCTGGCGATCGACGGCCACGGCGTGGCCGCCATCAGCAAGGTCCTCGCGTTGCTCGTCCCGGAGACGGTGCCGCTGATGGACGACGCAGCCGTCCACGTGCTCACCGGCGGCGTGGCCAAACCGGAGACCGATGGCTCACCGACCGCGGGTCCCGAACACTTTCTGCCAGCCCTCGACGCGTTCCACGCCATCGTCCGGGAGCACGAAGGGGAACTCATCGCCATCGCCAGGGTCCACCAGGCGGCGCCCCTCGACGCGGCCCAGGTGATGGACCGGGTGCTCTGGTATGACGCCTACGGCTATCGCCATCTCGAGCCCAAGCAGGGTCAGGGGTAGGTGGCTTCGCCTTCGACGGGGACCGGCGTCACGTTGCACGGCCCACCGCAATTTGCGGTGACCGTGCCTTCGGTGCCTTCGGTGAAGTAGGCGACGATCTGGTCCTGAACCTCCGGATTTCGACGAATCGAACCGTGGGCATAGGGAGGAGTTTCGCCGTCGTCGTTCCGCAGCGCCCGTCGCCCGAGGCCCGGATCGAAGATGGTCATCGCGGTCGCGCCTGGTCCGCTGGGGGTCGCGAGGGCCTCGAGGCCGTAGGGATGGTGGGGACTCGCATCGACCAGCGGGATGCCTCCCTGGCGCGCAAACGTATAGGCGTTGAAGTCCGGCGCCGCGGCGTCACCCCAGGCTACCTGGAAGAGGCAGTTCTTGGCGCCGAGGGGCGTGACCGCCCCTTCGCTTCCCAGATGCCGGACCCAGTTGATCGGGTCGGCGGGGTCGAAGAGGCGCTGGGTGTAGGCGAGGTAGAGCTGCTGCTCGATGCGGCTCTGGTGCAGGAACGTCAGGATGTTCTGGAAGTCCCCGAAGAGATACGAGTGCTGTAGGACATTGGAAAACGCGCCGGTGGGCACGTGCAACACGGCGGTCTTCACGTCCGAGGACAGCGCCGCGAAGACGGTCCCGAAGATGCCGCCGAGGCTGATGCCGTAGTAGTAGACGCGACTCGTATCGAGGAGGCTACCCGCACCGCCTGCCGCCCCGAGCACCGCGTCGTCCTTGAAATCGCTCCGGGCGAGGGGTGGCAAGAGCGTGGTGGCCACCATCGACTGCACGAGCCCCTCGACGAGGGGCTGAAACATCTCGCCGTTGCCGAGCATGTCGACGATCGCCGGCTCGTCGCCTTTGGACAGGCCCACCCAGCGCGTCGCGACGACGACCGCGTTCAGCCTGTTGGCGAGGGCCTGAACTCCCCCAGCATCGAGGTCGTGGTGCAGGTAGTCCGTCGCCTCGGCGAGCAACCCATGCCCGAAGACGAGGACCGGCGCAGTGCCCGGGGCCGCAGCGGCGAGGGAGGCGGGCACGTGCACGATCAACTCGGCTTCGAGGGTCTCTTTGAGCAGCGGCGCCCCGGCGGCGTCGAGCTCGATCACCCCGGTGACGGGGTCGAGAAACGAGGGCACGACGAAGGTGCCGGTGATCCGCCGGAGCTCGGTGGCGTGAAGCGTATCGTCGTAGGTGCAGCCCGTCGCGGTCGCGTCCGCCATGGTGGACGAGAGACACTCGGTGATCTCGTAGGAAAGCGGGGCAGCGCAGCCGTCGCAGGGGATCATCGAGGGGTCGGTCGCAGCCTCCCGGGCGAGCTCGACGTGAGGCCGGACCAGCCCCATCGCGAAGTCGTCGGAGTGCGTCACCCACTCCCAGGCGAGCAGCGTATCGGCCCGGGCCACGCCCTGGGCCTCGAGGAAGGTGAAGAGCTCTTCGTATTCGGCTCGCATACCCTCGACGATGGCCGAGGTGGTGGGCACGCCATCGCGGAGGGCGCGGTAGGCATCGCTCGCCTCGAGGTCGGCGCCCGATGTGGCTTTGACCCCGGTGGTGATGACCACGACATACCGCGCCGCCGGGTCGAGGCCGCCCTGGGGGCGAATCATGACCGTGCGTTCATCATCCGAGAGGGCGCGCAGATCAGTCTCGGCCCAGACGGGAACCCGCTCTCCCGAGCCACGGTGAATCAGCTGGACCGTGCTCGAGGCCATGACGCTCGCCCCGAGATCCTCGAAGGAGGGAAGCGTCGCCCGGTCGACGTCGCCGGTCCCGAGGTGGGTGAGAATCGGCGTACCCAACGAGAAGCCATCGGCCCGGCTCATGTAGGCGCCGAGGGCCCCAACGTTGAACGGGGCGGCCTGGACGAAGCCCATGTTCCCAGCGTGCAGGTTCACGCGAAACCCAGTCGCCGACGCGGCATCGTCGTCGACCAACATCATGTTCGGGAACGGATACGGACAGGCAGCCGGAACCAGCGGGTTACACCCCGCGACATCGACGATCTCGATCAAGCCGGCGTCCGCGCCGCCGTCTCCCCCATCGGCGGTCCCATCATCGCCGCAGGCGGCGAGGTGAAGGGTTATGAAAACGAGCAAGAATCCTGAGGTGCGATGTCGGCCGTTCATGGGCCACACCCTAGTGCCATTGGCGGGGACGCGAAAGCCGCCGTGGAGGCCGGACGAGCCCCCCACGACGCCGCGGTGGCTCTCTAAGCCTCCGCCGCCGCGCCCGCCGACGGCCGCTTCTGCACCGTGAAAGGTAGGCCCGCCTGGGCGCAGATCTCTTGAGCCACGTTACGCCCCGAGAGCAGAACTGCAGGCAATCCGCCGCCGGGCTCGACCCACTGGCCGGTCATCCAGAAGTCTTTCAGCCCCCGGAGCTGCTTGGGCAGGGGCCCCGAGTCGAAGAAGCCGCCCGGCATCCAGCCCTGGTAGGCACCATCCCAGTTTTTGCTCCACCGCGACACGCTGGCGGGGATGGTCACGTCGATCGCCTCGACCTTGCCTTCGATGTCGCCGTAGCGGTCTTCGAGCAAACGCACGAGATAGTCGGAGACGTCCTTCTTGGCCTTCCCGTAGGCCGCTCTATCGTCGCGCCGTAGGTCGTCCCAGTAGGCGTGCTCGTGAGTGCTGAGCATCACGCTGATCACCGTCTTGCCTTCGGGGGCCAGCGTGGGGTCGTAGTTGTAGATGCGTACGCTGATGCGACTGATCTCGGTGCCATCAGGCAAGACCCAGGGCTCGGGCAGCGCGATGTGCTGGACCGGAGGCGCACCTTCGAAGGTCCTCGCGAGGCCCATGTTGGTCAGGATGAACGAGGAGAATTTCTTCAGCCTCTCGCCGTCATAGAGCCGGCGGGTCGGCTCATCGACATAGCGCCCGCCCAGGGCATCGAAGATCGTCCAACGCCCATCCGCCGCCGAGATGACCAGGTCGGCTTCATGAACCGTCCCGTCCTCGAGCCGAACGCCGGTGGCGGCGTCTCCCTCGACGAGGATTTCCTCGACGCGCGCCCGACAGATGAGCTCCCCGCCCAGGTCGCGATAGCGCTCGGCGATGCGCCGGGCGAACTTTTGGGAGCCGCCCACGGGATACCCCGCGCAGCGCAGATCGTAATACGCCATCGGGAGGGCCAAGAGCAGCATGGCCTTCTCGCGCTGGTCGAAGAGGTTCTCGATCACCTCGCGCAAGAAAGGGCTCTTGAAGCGCTTCGCCAACTGCATGTTCGTGAAGCGGAACGAGCGGATGAAGCCCGGCAGCATGCCCATCAGCTTCATCAATGACATCTTTTCGCCCCAGGTGCGTAAGGTCGGTGCTCGCTCGATGAGGGGCGGAATCTCGTAGCGCTGGAGCATCCGAGGCAGGCCGACGAAGCGCTCGATGGGCTTGGCGTCTTCCGGTGAGATCTCTTTCATGTACGCCTCGAGGCGATCGAGATCGGTATAGAAATGAAAGGTGCTGCTACCGTCCGGGGCGCGGTTGTTCACCACATCGATCTCGGCGTAGAGGTCATGATCGACGAACTCGATGGACTCCATATCCAGGAGCTCATCCCAAAGACGGTAGAAGGGCGTGCCCGGGGCCGAACCCAAGAGCCAATGAATGCAGCCGTCGAAGGTATAGCCGCCGCGGTCCCAAGACGTACAGAGCCCGCCCGGCTGGTGTTGCAGCTCGAGGATGCGCGTGGCGAACCCGTTCATCTGCAGATAACAACCCGCCGACAGGCCGGCCATCCCCCCACCGATGATCACGGCAGTCCTTGGTTCACTGGGCATGTGGATCACCATGTAGCGCAGGAAGAGAGAACCGTCCGGACTTTCGAGTCCGTCGCGTCCCCGATCGTCGGGAAACGCCCCCTAGGGGCAGCTGACGACCTCGACCTCGTAGGTGACGTCTGCCACTGAGAGGCCACCGATAGTGATCCGGTAGGTTTCACCCGCGGCGGCGCGGGGCGGGTTCCAGTGGACAGTGCCGGGGCGGCCGTAGCCCCCATCGATGTAAGTGGAAGTGACGGGGATCACCTCTGGCGCCGCACCGAGCTTCTCCATCGAGACGGTGACGCCGCTCGAGTTGACGGAGTTGGCGTGGAAACTCCAAACGAACCCCGTGTTCCAGACCGGCGTCGGGCCCGCGTTTGGAAAAGCTGTCCACTGCCGAGTGCTCCCAGCGCTCATGTCGAAGACCCCGAGACACTGGCCGCGACCGGCAAAGCCGATGCCGACGCGCCCCAGGCTGGGGTTGATGACCCAGCGCCGGTGGCCGAGGCTGGCGACACGGGCGTCGCCCATGTAGAGGTCGATGGCCGCTCCGGGAGAAGAGGTGCCGAGGGCCAGGTTGCTGCTGCCCGCGGCACCGGCACCGGCCGCCGTATAGCAAGCCCAGGTCCCCGGCGGCGCGTGGGAGAGAGCGCCCTGCTGATCCATCATGATCGCGCACTCCTGCATCGCGTCGTCCCGCGCCGCGTCGTGGGTCACGGCGGGCAGGCCATTGAGCCAGCGGAAGAGGTTGATGCGGCGCGTGGTGTCGCCGTAGGCGTCCGGGTCGAGGGTGCCGGGATCGCAGGCCGTGGCCCCCCGAGTCCAGGCCGGCCGGGCGTTCTCGACGTGGCCAGCGGCCCAGGCATCGCAGACCTCAGTCGCCGTGCGACCCTGAGGGTCACCGGGAGGGATCGGGTCACAGCCCGTCCCGGACGTGATGAAGCCGTCGGCGCACTCGCACACTCCGGTGGCGGCGTTGCACTCAGCGCCGGAACCGCAGCGCACTCCATCGCAGGGCTCGGGGGGAGGCGGCGGCGGGCCAGTGTCGGGGACCGCGCCCCCGGAGTCCGTCCCGGCGTCCCCGGGGGGGGGCGGCGGCAACGAAGAGTCTCCGCCGTCATCTCTCGGGAAACCCGCGTCGGCGTCGCTCATCGGAACCGAGGAGTCCGAACCGGTCCTCTCGTATTCGCCGGAGACGTTGCCGACGCAGGCGCTCGCGACGACCAGGAGGGCCGCTGCCAAAGAAGCACTTGGAAACTTGGTGTTCATGGAGAAGGCGGGCGTCGATGCGAAACCCCTCGCCATTGTTGACACAAGCTAGGGACAGAAGGAAGCCGACACCCCTTACCGATCGCGCGCGCCTGACCCCTCACCCCGGCCGCCCCGCGTCCGGCGCTTCGCTCTGGCCGGCGCGTTTGCCTTGGGGCGCGAGATCATGACGTCGAAGCTTGTCGAGGAAGGTCGTGCGCTTGAGCCCGAGCAGGCGGGCGGCTTCGCTCTTGTTTCCCTCAGCTGTCTCGAGGGCATGAACCAGGATCTTTCTCTCGAGGTCCCGAAGGGTGCCGTCGTAGGGATGGTCGTTCGAAGCTTCACCTGTGAGTTCTTCGGCCGTCTCTTCGGGCGTCTCTTCGTCGCGACCCACACCGAGAGCCCGGAAGTCGTCGGCGGCGAGACGATCTGCCGAAGCCCCGGCAACGGCCCGGGTGACCAACCAGGAGAGTTCGCGAACGTTGCCCGGGAAGTCGTGAGACCCGAGGAGGGCCAGAGCTTCGTCGTCGATACCCACCGTGGGGCGAGCAAATAGGCGGCAGGCGCGGTCGATGGCGAGCAGGGTCAAAGAGGGGATGTCCTCGGAGCGCTCCCGGAGCGGTGGCACAGAAGCCACGAGAGGCGAGAGCCACCGGGCGAGCTCGGCGTCGAAGACGTCCTGGCCCACGAGGTCTTCGAGGGGCGTGCGCGTCGCGGCGATGACCCGCACGTCGATGGGCTCCGCCCCGGTGGCACCCACGGGTCGCGCTTCGCGCTCGGCGAGGGCATCGGCGAGCTGTCGCTGGACCTCGAGGGGCAAAGCCGGGATGTCCGCAATGAGCAGTGAGCCGCCGCGGGCCAGGCTCAACCAGCCCGGCTTCGGGTCGTCCCCCTGGCGCCCGAAGAGCGCCGCGGCGGCGTCTTCGGGTCGAAGCGCCGAAGAGTCGGCGACGACGAGGGGCCCATCGGCTCGCCCGCTCTGTCGATGAATGGCGTTCGCGACCTGTTCCACGGCCGCTCCGCCCTCGGCGAGGAGGAGCACCGGGGCGTCGAGGGCCGCGATATCGCCGACCCGGGCCATGAGGCGTTTCATCGCCGCGCTGTACGCAACGACGGTGCCCGCCATGCGTCCCGCCCCGGGCCCCGACTTCAGCGAGCGAGCCTCGAGGCGCAGATGGTCGCGCTCTTCCTCGAGGAACTCGATGCGTTCTTCGAGCTCCTGCTTTTCGGTTGCGCCATCGCCCGCTCGGGCGCGGGCTCGATGCTCGGCCGAAAGCAGCGCGACGAGCCCCGATATGCGTAGAGCGAGTCCCTCGAGGGCGCGGATCTCTTCGAGGGCCAGGGCGGAGCGGCGGCGTCCCCGGGGCACCACCAAAGCGCCCTCGAGCTCTCCGTCCACGGCGAGGGGAAGCGCCGCCAGGGCATCGAGAGAAGTCAGGGCACCCGAGAGGGCGCGGAGCGCCGGACGCCGCACGACGAGGGCTTCGATCTTGGCAGCAACGAGCACTTCTCCGGGGCGCTCGAGGAGACGCTCCAGCAAAGCCGCTGGCATCGGCTGGGACCGCACGTGCCCCTCCCCGGCCTGGTCCGACCGGACCTCGAGGGCCGGGTCGACCGAGTAAATGATCGCGCTGGTTTCGCCACGGCCCTCCCCCCCCCGCAGAGACGGCAGGACCGCATGGCCGAGTTCGACGAGGCTCGTGACCCGCCCGAGACGCCCCTCAGCCTGGATGACCGCGTCGAGTAGATGCCGACCGTGAGGAGCGAGGAGCCTGCCGAGGATGGGGGTGACCGTCCGATGCACGAATGCACCGACGACGACCAGGAGCACCGCAGCGACACCGACGCCCACGGCTCCCCGGGGTGCCCACGGGGCGAGCGACACGGCGAGGAAAGTGACGAATGCGAGGGTGAGGAAGGACGCGACCATGCGACGAATGGTCGGCCCCGAGGACTCGCTCTGACGTTCGTCGACGAGGAAGATGTGGGAGGCCGTGAGAGCGACCGCCACGAGGACCGGCAACGCGCGCATCAGTTCCGGGGCGGCAGCGGGACGATACAGCCACAGGGCGCGGTCGGTGAGCACCGCGAGGAGAGACACGGCGATGCCGAAGAGCGGCCACCCATTTCGCGCGAGGGCCTCGGGGCTGCTCCCGAGGCGTCGACGGAGCAGGCGCAGACCGAAGGCGAGCAACAACGCCGCGAGCAGGAGGTGGTGAGGCGCGTCAGCCCAGCGAGCCGGGACCAGGATATCGCCGGCGGCGCCGACCGGGAGGTGGGCGAGCACCGCAACGAGGCCGATGGCGATGGCGAGCAAGGCGGGCACGAGGCGACCGAGGAGGCCGTGGTCGAGGCGTCGGGGCGCGTCGGGGACGTCGAGGGAGAGGTCGATCATGAGCGCCGCGGCGACGGTCACCCCGAGGGCCCGCGCGATCTCCGCGACCTGAGAGGGCTCAGCGGTGATAGCCGGAAGAAGAGAGAGGGCGAGGGACACTCCGAGGAGGGGCACGCGACGGGTGCCGCCGCCTGACGGGCGCCGGGGTACAGCGATGGGGGCGACGGAACAAATGAACGCGACCGATGAAACGACCCAACCGCCGAGGGTGAGCCCCGCCGCCTCCGACGCGACGTCGGCGATTAGATAGAGGACCAGGGCAGGTCCCAAAAGGGGTACGACTCGGGCTTGGCTCACGGCGAGGCCTGTGACGTTAGCTCATGGGGCGACGCGAGCACGCCGACGGCTTCAGGACGCTGCGAAGCGGGCCTGGCCGTCGCTCTTCCACCACTTGCGGTACCGCTTCTGGGCGACCTCGCGGTCGTGCTTTGGCTGGCTCGGGTGGTAGCCGTAGTACTCCTGAGTGAGGACTTGAAGCTCTTCGACGGAGGCCGCGCGGATGTCCTCGTCCGAGTGCCCTAGGGCATCGATGAGCCACTCGATGCGATGGCAATCGCGGTTTCGCTCCGTCCACTGCTTCCAGCGGCGCTGGGAATCACCAAAGTCCTGACGGGTGAGCACGAGGAGAGACTGATGGGCCTCCTTGGCGAGGCTCGGCTCCTTGGCGCTGAGAAGCTCGACGAGGAGATCGGCCGAGCGCACGTCCCGAAGAAGCCCGAGGGCCCGAATCGCGATGCGGCGGCGGTCGACGTCTTTGCGGTCCACCCGCGCTTCGACTCGCAGTCCCTTGGCGAACTCCTCCATCTCCTTGGTGAAGACTGAGAAGCGTCGCATGACATCCACCGCCAAGAGTTGGGTCTTGGGATCTGTATCGAAGATACGCAGCCCCACTGGGCGAAGCAGATCACGCGATACGAACTCGGACGCGAGCAGCGTCCCGTAGAAACGAGTCTCGTCTCGCTCCGCCTCGGTGAGAGAGATGACGTAGGGGATCGCCTTCTCCCGGAAAGCGACGAGGCATCGGGCGATCGACGAAACGTCGCGACCGTGGGGGAGACGCCGATGGGGACGGTCTCGGTCGAACCAGAGCGGCCCCGGGAATCGCTGGGTCATGGTCGGCAGCGCCGACTCACCCATCGAGAGCAGCGCCGAAACAGCGGCTTCTTCACCGTCGGGACCGCACTTCTCGAGATCATCGACGAGATCTTCGACGGTGCCGCCCATGTCTACGATGACCGATGGCATGTTCGGCGCCGGCTGAGGCAGCGTGTGCCGATGGTCCTCGTCCTCGTCGTCCGGCTCCTCGATGGTGACGTCCGGGACGTCGATGACGTCCACCGACGTGTCCGACGCGGCAGCAGCCCGGCGAGCAGCATCCCGCTCGGCACGCCGAGGGTCAGCCTCTTGGTTGGCGTCTTGCTTGGCCTCTTGGGTGGTCTCTCGTTTCTTTTCTTCTCGGGGAGCCTGGCCCCGGCCGAGGACCTCGGTCACCCCGCCGCTCAGCTGGTAACTGCCGCCTTGGGGGCGATCCACCTGGGACTTGGCAAAGGAGGGAAGGTCTTGCTCACCGCCGGGGCGCTCGTGGGGCTCGACCTCGCCGGGGTCGTCGATGTCGATGGTGAGAGGGGGGAAGTCCGGGTCCACGGGGTGCCCCAGACTGCGCTGCTGGGCAATGGCCGCGTGACCGTCAGGGCGGGTGGCCTTCTTTTCGAGCCGGAAATCTGCCGGTCCGTCGACGCCCGGAGGAGGCGGGGCGCTCCGAGGAACGCCGAGCTTGTCGAGGAGGTCGGTGCCGAGCCCCGCGTCCGAATCGGGCGAGGCGACAAGCGACGGGTCGGGTTCGGGTTCAGGTTCGGGTTCGGGTTCCGACGGGGGCTCGGAGAGTTGGTGCAGTGCAGCAGCCGCCGGCCCCGCAACCTGGTCAGAGGTAGATTCCGGCGGCGCGCTCGAGGGGCGATACCCGGACCGGTCTTCGTTCGTCAGAGACGCTGCGGCCCCGGCGGCGACCCGGGTCGCGGCGGACTTCAACCCGGGCTGCTCCTGGGGATCCGCGGCTGCGTAGCCGCGGCGCTTGATGCGCACGAGCAACGCGAGGAACGCGTCAGCCACCCGAGGTAGCAAGCCCATCAGCTCGGGGAGGTCACTCAGCTCGAAGGCCTCACCGTCGCGGTCCCCGTAGAGCATCAATACGAGGCGCTTGCGAATCGCAACCGGAGCGACGATCGAAGGCGAGGTCGCTAGCCGCGAGAGGTCGCGGGCGACGATGAGATCGAGCTCGGTATGGGAGAGGGTGCCGACGACGGGGGCGAGGCCCTCTCGAGCCGTCGCGAAGAGACCCGGGACGTCGAGGGGAACGGCGATCTGCAGGAGTTCCTCGGTAGCGGTGCCCTCTCCGTGGGCCTCGCGGCCTTCGGCGACGTCGTCATGAACGACGAAGAGTGCCGTGTAGTCGAAAAACTGGCGGGCGAAGACGAAGAATATTTCGAGGATCTCGTCCCGTCCCGCAGCTTCTTTGAGCAGCTCCACCGCCGCCTTCGCCGTGAGCGGCCCGCGCAGCTTTCGAGCGAGATCCGACCGCTGCCCCTGGGGAGGACTCGAGGGGCGGACTGCCGCCTGCGCCCGAGATGACGCAGGTGATGCCACGGGAGATGCTGCCGCAGTCCCGGTGGAACCTTCGATTTGAGCGAGCACGGCGGCCGGCGGACGCTCGGTCCGGCGGTCCGAGTCGAAGGGCTCGATGTCCGGGTCGGTAACGCGGGCGTCGACCTCGGGGGCCGGGGTCTCGGATTCGGCCTGGGATTCAGCCTGGGTTTCGGCCGGGGTTTCGGCCGGAGCAACCTCGGGACCGTCGTCGTCGTCGTCCCAATCGATGACCGCGTCGTGGTTCGTCGCCGGATCCTCAGCGGCGTCGTGGACCTCGAGCTCCTCCGGCGGTGCGACGTAGGGCACCCGACCGGCGTCCCGCTTGAGGAGTTTCTCCGCGAGGCGACGCATGCGAGGCAGGGCGTCGATGTCGTAGTGGAGACTCAGCGCGGCGGCGAGGCGGACCTCGCAGATGATCCGGTAGACCACATCGAAGCTGAGGAGAAAGCCGAGCTGTTCTTCGTCCTCGATCGACAGGGGCGCGGTGACCGCCACGACGAGGGTCCGGTCTTCGACCGAGAGGGGGATGAGGCGATACTTGGCCGCGACGTCCCGGGGCACCACCCGCAACGTGTCCTGCAGCACACTCATGACTTCGTCACGGGTCGCCGGAAGGAGGCCATAGAGGGCCGCCCGGTAGGCGTTCATGACGTTTTCTTCGATGGCCCCCATGCCGAGGAGCACGCTCTCGAGCTCACCGCCGGAGATGACCTGACGCTGGATCGCTTCCTCGATTTTGCGCACCGAGACGGTCTGGTCGCGGACGAGAAGCGAAGTGAGCGCAGACATGCGAAGGCGGTCCTTTTCGAGGGGCCGGTGGTGGTCACCCCCGCAGGCACCCCAGGTCAACGGGAGGGCGCGGGAATCCTACTACGAGCACCGTAGACCTGGGGTGAAAAGGGCAAGGAGGAGTCCCTGGACCGTGGGAAATCGAGAAAACCCGGCGATCGGCTCAGAAACGGCCCTCATCTCCGTAGAGTTCGATGCAGCGGTCCATGCGCTCTGGGTCGATGACGGCATCGACGAGGGCCGGGGGCGCCACGTGGGGCGGCGAGGCGAAGTCGAACATATCGAGCAGAGCCCAGGCGTTCGCGTCCCGCCCGGTCATGGCGGGGAGCAGCCAGCGGGCCTCGACGAAACGGAGGATGCTCGACAGGTCCGTCACCCGGTCCGAGACGTAGCCGGCCTTCGCGTAGGGTGAGACGACGATGAGGGGGACGCGGAAACCGAGGCGGTCGAAGCCCCCCGGCTCGTCCCTCGCCCCGAGGGTCGGCGGGTAGTCGCCGGGGGGGCAGGCCTCCGGCGGAGAGACATGGTCGTAAAACCCGCCGTGCTCATCGTAGCTGATGATCACCGCGGTGCGTTCCCAGAGGGGACTCGCAAAGACGGCGTTCACCACCTCGGCGACGTGCTCCTGCCCGGCCTGGGGGTTCGCCGGGGGATGCTCGTCGGTTTGGCGCACGCCGAGGGTGAAAGACGGGTCGACGTAGCTCACGGGGGGAAGCCGCCCCGCCGCGAGGTCAGCGTAGAATGTTTCGACCGGCCGAACCTTGGTAATCCGCCGACCGACCACGTCGGGGTAGGTCGCCAGCGCGAAGGGCAGGTCACTGCTGTAGACCCGCCAGTCGACCCCCGCCGCCTCGAGGAGTTGAAAGATGACGTAGGACGCTGACCGGCGCTCGTCGGGGATCACGTCGTTCGAAGTGTTTCCGAAGGACGTCGCCGACATGAAGTAAAATCGATTCACCCAGGTCGGACCGAGGACCGAGCAGAAGTGGTGATCGCTCATGGCGAAGGTCCGGGCGAGGTCCCAGTAGAACGGAAGGTCAGTCCCATCGAGGTAGCCGAGGGCCCGGGCGCCCAGCGGTTCGTTGGTGGTCACGAAGCCGTCGTTGAGGCCACCGTTCCACTGACGGTGGCTCGCATTCCAGCTATGGGAGACGTCATCGATGCAGTATTCGGTGGTGTGAAAGGGCGCGACCGGGTCTCCGGCGGCGTCGGGGTTCGAGGCATCCGGGGGGATGCCATCGATGCCCGGCATGGTGCCGAAGTAGTGGTCGAAGCTCCGGTTTTCCTGGAGCAGCATCACGATGTGGTCGATGGGGATGTCGTCCCCGAGGGGAAACTCCTCCCCGAGGGTCTCCCAAGGCATCGCCCCGGCCCCGTAGGCGCACCCCGCGCGCCCCGCCTCGGCTTCGGCCTCTGAAATGCGAGGGCCCTCGTAGCGCGTGGGCGGCGGGGGCGGGGGCGCGGTGTCCCGGGGCACCGCCGAATCGGCGGCGTCTCCTGTGTCTCCTGTGTCTCCTGCGTCTCCCGCATCGGGCCCGCCGACGGCGGAGTCATCCCCCGAACATGCCACCGCCAGGGCGGTCACCAGAGCAAGAGAGAGCGCAACTACGAGATGGCTTCGCACGCCTGACCTAGCGAGTCACGGTGAGCGTGTAGGTGGTTTGGCCGCAAACGAGGGCCGGCGCCACTCGGACGACGCCGATGGTCACCGTCGATGGCCAGGCGTCGCTGTTGGTGTTCCACTGGTTGGGCCCCGCCGGGGGCGGAGGGGCGTCGGTGAAGTTCCAGTCGACGACGCTTCCCGCGGTCCCGCCCTCGCCCCTGCACGGGACGTTACCGCCGCAGTTGTAGCGCACCTGGAATCGGAAGTTGCCCGCGCCGGCGCCGGTCAACTGAACGCGCGGGGTACCGCTACCGGGGCGCGAACCCGCCGGGAAGCTCACCCGGATCCAGTCGGTCTGGCCGGGCATCAGCGTCCCATTGTGGGTAGCGCCGCCGCCCGGGTTGATGTTGCCCAGGTTGATTCCGCCGCTGCACGAGTTCGGCTCGCCGCCGGTATCTTGGCACTCGCAGCCGTTGGGCAATGCCGAGTCGACGTCGAAGTAGGTCGCGCTGCAGACGTTGATCTCGCAGGCCCCTCCCTGGCACCACATGGTGGACACGTTCGGCCCGAAGGGACAGGTGGGCTCGATGGTGCCGTTGGGCTTGCCGGTGTCTGCCGGACAAGGACCACTGCTGCCGGTGCAGGTCTCGGCCAGGTCGCAGGGATTGGCCACCGCACGACACACGCTCGAAGCTGGCAAGTAGGCATTCGGGGGGCAGAGCACGCTGGCTCCGGTGCAGTCCTCCCGCGGGTCACAGACGCCGGTGGAGGCGCGGCAGAGGAACCCGGAGGGTCGAAGTATGTCGCCCGGACACGCCGTGCCACCCCCGGTGCAGGTCTCCTGCACGTCGCAGATGCCTCCGGAACCCCGGCAGACGAAGCTCGCGGGCCGGAACGAGTCCCCGGGGCAGAGAGCCGCCCCGCCGGTGCAGTTTTCGGTCACGTCGCAGATGTCGACCGAGGCCCGACAGACCGTCGAGGAAGGCTCGAAGGAGTTGATGGGACAGAGGGGGCCTCCGCCGGAGCACAGCTCATTCACATCGCAGAACCCAGCCGACGCCCGGCAGAGGGTGCCGCCGGTGAGGAACGAGTCGCCGGGGCACGCGGCGACAGCCCCGCTGCACTGCTCGGCGACGTCGCAGCCCCCGGCGACGGGCCGGCAGACTGTCCCCGCGGCAGCGAGGGAGTCCCCCGGGCAGACGATCCCCGAACCGGTGCAGAGCTCGTCGGGGTCACAGGCGCCGACCGACGGCCGGCACACGGTCGAGGCGGGCTCGAAGCCATCCCCGGGACAAGCGGCGGCGCTTCCGGTGCAACTCTCCGGGACGTCGCAAATGTCCGCCGACGCACGGCACTCCGTGCCCCCAGCGACGAAGGCGTCGACGGGGCACAAGGGCCCGGCTCCGGTGCAATCCTCGGAAACGTCACAGAGGCCCGCCGTGGTGCGGCACTCGACACCGCCCCCGACGAATGAATCCACGGGACAGGCCGGGGTGGCGCCGTCGCATTGCTCGGTGACGTCGCACCCTCCGGCGAGGGGACGGCAGACGGTCCCGGCCGTGGCGAGGGCATCGGCGGGGCAGGCAATTCCAGAACCGGTGCACAATTCGTCCGGGTCGCATCCGCCGGTCGACGCGCGGCAGACAGTGGTAGCGGGGAGGAAGCCGTCTCCGGGACACGCGGGGGCGGCGCCGGTGCAACTCTCGGCGACGTCGCAGATATCCGCCGACGCGCGGCACTCCGTGCCCCCGGCGACGAGGGTGTCCACTGGGCAGAGGGGCCCCGCTCCGGTGCAACTCTCGGAGATATCACAGAGCCCCGGCGCCGCCCGGCACTCCGTCGCGGCCGCGATGAAGTTGTCGAGGGGGCAGAGGGCCTCGACGCCGGTGCACTGCTCTTCGACGTCACACCCGCCGGCCACGGGGCGGCACGCCGTGCCCGCCGGCGACAAGATGTCGGTCGGGCAATCCGTCAGCGCGCCGGTGCAGAGTTCCGGTGCATCGCAGAGCCCCACGCCAGCGCGGCAGACGGTCGTCGGCGGCTCGAGGTCATCGACCGGACACGCGGCATCGGCGCCGGTGCAGCTCTCGGCCGGGTCGCAAACCCCGGCGGTCGCCCGACACTCCGTCGTCGACGGCACGAAAACGTCGAGGGGGCAGAGGGGCCCCGCCCCGGTGCACTGCTCGGCGACGTCGCAGACCCCCGCCGACGCGCGGCACTCGGTCGCGGCCGCGACGAAGGTATCGGCGGGGCAAGTGGCCACGCCTCCGGTGCATTGCTCTTCGACGTCGCAGGGCCCGACGACGGGGCGACAGGTGGTCCCGGCGGGCTGAAGCACGTCGGTCGGGCAGGTGGCGCTGGCGCCGGTGCAGGCCTCCGGGGCATCGCAACCGGCCGACGGCGGACGGCACTCGGTGCCCGCCGGGGAGAGTGCATCGACGGGGCAGACGAGGCTGGCCCCGTCACAGACCTCCGCCGGATCGCACACGCCGATCGACGGCTGGCACTCGGTGCCCGCCGGCGCCGGCCCACCCGAAACGCACACCGCGGCCCCGGAGCCACAATCGATGACCCCGAGTTCACAAATGCCGCCGAAAGCGCAGGGGGTGCCCGCGAAACAACCGATGACGCACATGCCGACGCTGCTGCAGCTGCCGCCGGTGCAGGGCGTGCCGCTCGGCGACGGGCCGTCGGCGGGGCAGAGGGCGCCGGCGCCGGAGCACGCCTCCGCCGCGTCGCACTCTCCCCCGGAGGCGCGGCACTCGGTCCCTCCACTGACGAATCCGTCGCCGGGGCAGGCCCCGGTGGTCCCATCGCAGAGTTCGGCCGTGTCGCAGAGGCCGGCGGAGGCGCGGCACTCGGTGCCGCCGGGAGAGACGGCGTCGGCGGGACACGTCGGCGCCGCCCCGTCGCAGACCTCCTCGGTATCGCAGACGCCAACGGAAGACCTGCAGACGGTCCCCGCCGGCCGCGGCCCGACGGCGGCGCAGACCGCGCTCCCGGACGTGCAGTCGATCTGCCCCTCCTCGCACGGGTTGCCGGTGTCGCAGGCGACGCCCGCGGTGCAGCCCACGATGCAGAGGCCGAGGCCCGAGCACGTGCCCCCGGGGCAGGTCGTCCCCGCCGTCGCGAAACCATCGGGGGGACACGCGATGCTCACCCCGTCGCACTGCTCTTGGGTGTCGCAGATGTCACGGGCGGACCGGCAGCTCGTGCCCGCGGGGGTGACGCCTGCCGGCACGCAGACGGGGCTCGGGCCGCTGCAATCGAATGCGCCCTCTTCGCAACCGTTGCCGGTACTGCAGGGCGCGCCGGTGACGCAGGTCGTGATGCAGATGCCGAGCCCGGAACAGGTACCGCCGCCAGCACAGGCGGTACCCGTGGCAACGAAGTCGTCGGGCGGGCACGTCGCGAGGCCCCCGTCACATTGCTCCTCGAAATCGCAGTCGGAGGTCGGCGGACGGCAGGTGCCGCCGATGGGAACCAGGGCATCTCCGGGGCAGGCCGGGCTGGTCCCGTTGCAGGTCTCGGCCGCATCGCAGGGGCCGAGGGAGGGCCGGCAGACGGTACCGGCCACGGCCGTGGCGCCCCCGGTGCACACCGGCGACCCGGTCGCGCAGTCGATCGAGCCCTGGTCGCAAGTCCCGGGGACGACGCAGGTTTCCCCGGGCACGCAGACCGTGCAACCGCCGACTCCGTCGCAGGCGAGGCCCACGCCGCAGGTCGTGCCCGTCGGTAAGTCGGCGGTCGCGTTGCACATGCCGCTGCCGCCGCCGGCGCAGTTGTTGGTGCCGCTGGTGCAGGGGTTGCCCGTGTCACAGGTCGCCCCGTCGATGCACTCGGAGCAACCGTCAGCGCCGCAGAGCCCGGCAACGCCGCAGGGGGTGCCAACGGGCAGGTCCTGGATGGAAATGCAGACCGGCATGCCGGCTCCGCAGTCGATGGCGCCGCGGGCGCAGGGGTCGCCGGTGTCACAGGTTTGTCCGTCGACGCAGACGTCGCAACCCCCAGCGCCGCAGGCGAGGCCCGGCCCACAACCGGTCCCCGGGGGCAGGTCCGTCGAGCCCATGCAAACGGCGGTACCGGTCGAGCAGTCGGTGAGGCCGGAACTGCAAGGGTCACCGGTGTCGCATGTCGTGCCCGGCAGGCACTCGCTGCACATGCCGCCGTTGCACGTCCCGACGGTGCCGCAGGGAGTGCCCGAAGGCGCGTCGGCGGACGACACGCAGACGGGCATGCCCGAGCCGCAATCGATGTCGCCCTGGGCGCACGGGTTGCCCGTGTCGCAGGTCGCACCGGGTACGCAGACGGAACACGAACCGGCGTCGTCGCAGGCGAGGCCCACATCGCAGGGGGCCCCCGGGGGCAGATTTGCACCAGCGATGCAGAACGGCGCCGGGCCCGAGCAATCCCACACGCCGGCCTGGCAGGGGTTTGCCGGAGTGCACACCGCGCCGTCGACGCACACCATCGCGTCGCCCCCGGAATCGCCGGGGTCACTGGAGTCGACGAGGCCCGGGTCGAGGCAGAAAATCCCGCCGCCGCCATCGGGCGGACATTGCTCGGTAGGGCACCCCGTGAGCGCGACGGATAGAGCGACGACAAACGCCGTCGCTACCCCTCTCGTCGCGCCGCTGCCCAAGAATGCCAAGCTCGTCCTCACTCCTCACCGAAGCTACGCGTCAACTATACCCCGTCGATGCCCTCCGGTCCTCTGAGGGGCAGGAGCCGGCCCGCCCGGTCGAGGAGCAGCCCGACGATCACCGGCGCCGCGGTCTCGACGCGAAGGATGGTAGGTCCGAGGCCGACATCCACCCACCCCTGGGCGCGCAGGTCCGCGACCTCTCGGGCTGCGAGGCCACCCTCACCGCCGACCACGGCCCAAACCGAATCCGCGCTAGGGAGTTGGGCCATCAGCGGCTTGGTCGATTCTTCCCAGAAGATGAAGCGTGGGGCGCTTTGGGGGGCCCGGGCCGCGGCTTCCGCCAGGGA
>QMMC01000088.1 GCA_003647065.1 Deltaproteobacteria bacterium
CCCATGATGTTCTTACGCATGGCGCCCGAGATAGGCGCGGGGGACGCCTTAGGCAAGTCGCAGTGTGCGAAAAAATCGCGTCCCCCACGAGAAGGCGCCGCGACGGCGGCCCGAGGCGTCCGCGCGACGCAGTTGCGCAGAGCCGAAAGGCCGACGGAAGTGGCGCTGGGAGTGCGAATCGTGTCCCCCCCACGAGAAGGCGCCGCGACGGGAGTGCGGGGTAGACCTTTTCACCCCTCCGTGCGTCACTTTCGCCCATGAATCAGCGATGGGGAATCGGGCTCCTGCTTCTGGTCGGAGCGAGCGCTTGTGGAGGTGGGCCGGCGGTCCTCGGGTCGGACGAGGTGCCGGTCCGGCGCGTCGTGCTCTACCGAAACGGCGTCGCCTACTTCGAGCGCAGCGGCGTCGTCGAGGGTGACACCTTGGAGTTCGGCGTCCGCCAGTCCGACGTGGGGGATTTCCTGACCTCCCTCACCGTCGTCGAGCGCACGTCCGGGGGAGGCGTCTCGAGCGTCTCCTTCGAAGTGCCCGAGCCGCCGGAGGCCGACGAGGCGGACCAGACGCCAGACCGACCCGAGATCCTCGCCGTCTATCAGGGCGGCGCGGTGATTGCTCCGCCGCCGCCTCGACCATCTGCCGAGCCTGCCGAAGAGGACGATCAGCGGGTCGATGTCACCCTTCGCCTTCAGGGAGATGATGAGCACGACCTGCTGGTCGCCTATGTCGTCGGGTCGCCGATCTGGCGCCCTTCGTATCGAGTGGTCATCGACGACGACGAGGCATTGCTGCAAGCCTGGGCGGTGGTGCAGAACACCTCCGGTGAAGACTGGACCGACGTCGAGCTCTCATTGACGACGGGCACGCCCATCGCCTTCCGCTCGGACCTCGGCACGCCCATCACCCCGCCTCGGCCGACCATCACAGATACCGGCGAGGTCGTGATGGCGGTCCCGATGAGCGAGACGACCCTCGCCCACGCACCGCCTCCGCCGCCCGCCGCGGCCATGGCCGAAGAGATGGCCCCCATGGAGGATTCGGAGGCCGACTACGCCATGGCAGGCGAACAGGGCCCGATGGGCGGCGGTGGCCGCGGTAGCGGCCGGGCCCGGCCCCGCAGAAGCAGGCGCGCCGAAGGCGGACGTAGTGTCGGGTCCCTCCGTGCCCCGTCTCCGGTGACGGCGGACGCCCCCAGCGACGACGACGGTCGCTACCGCTCCGGCATCTCGGCGAACATGGCCCAGCAGAGTGTCAGCGCCATGGCGGCCTCGGTGGTCCTCGGCGACGGAGTGACCCGCTACGACCTCAATCAGCCGGTGACCATCCCCGACGGCGCGTCCACCATGGTCGCGATCCTCTCGGAGCGCGTGCCCGGCCGCGAAGCTCATCTCTTCGCGCCGGACCCCGGCGTGCCTACCTCCCGGACCCACCCCTTTCGGGTGGTGCGCCTCGAGAACCAGACCGGCGCCGTCCTCGAGCGAGGCCCCATCAGCGTGCTCGGCCACGGCTCGTTCCTCGGCCAGGGGGTGCTCGAGCCGCTCCCCCGGGACGCGACCACCTTCGTACCCTTCGCCGTCGACCGCTCGGTGGCCGTCCGCTCCACGACCCGGGGGACCGAAGCCGACGCGGCGCTGGTTCGGGTTACCAATACCCAGGTCATCGTCGAACGCTTCTCCGAGCGGCGCACCACCTACGCGGTTCAGAATGGCGGCGAGGACGAGGTCGAGGTCTTCCTGCGACACCGCCGCATGAGTGGCGGCGAACTGCACGAGCCCCCCGAAGGCACCGAGGAGAGTCCGACCCGGGCCCTGATACCGATCAGCGTGCGCGCCCAAGGCACCGAAGAGATCGAGATCGTCGAACGCACTCCGGTTCGCCGGGTGGTCCAGTTCATGAGTGAGATCGCCGCCGAGGCGATCGGCGTCTACCTCGCCGGGGCCGCGGTCGACGCGGCGGCGGGCCCGGCCCTCACGAGAGCCCTCGAGATCCGTACCACCCTCACCGAGGCTCGCACCGCCCGGGCGACCGCCCAGCGCCAGAAGATGACCCTGACGGCCCAGGCTGACGAGACTCGACGCAACATCGAGTCGATTCGGCGCCTGCCGAACACCGCCGACCTGCGCAGTCGCCTCGTTCGGCGCCTGTCGGACCTCGACCGTCAGGTCGCCGACCTGACCCGGCAGATCGTCGAGGCCGATACGACCATCAGCGAGCAGACGGTTCGCCTCTCGGAGGCGCTGCAAGACGTGACCCTCGTCGTATCCGAGTAGATGTTGGGGAAGAAGTAGGTCGCGCCCGGAGCGCGGGGTAGGCTCGTCCAGGTGACAGGGACGAACCCTCGTGTTCCGGTGGTCGCTGCGGCGCTCACCACGCTCGTGATGCTCGGTTCCGTCGGGTGTGATGACGTGAGGCCGGTGAGCGAGCCTTGCCTCACGGTGCGTTCTGGCGAGACCGAAGTGGAGTTCTGCCGCGCCCAGCTCCTCGGCCGCGACGACGTGCACGAGGTGCGCCTCGGAGATCGAGGCTTTTACCGCCAGGCCGGTCCCCTCACGTTGAAGGCCGTCCCCGTCGAGGTGCTCTTCGCCGGGGTCGAGGTGGCCCCCGATGCCATCCTCGACGCCCACGGCACCGACGGGTTCTCGGCGCCCCTGCACGCGAACCGCGTGCTCCAGGGCCTCTCGTCGGGTGCCCGGGCTCACCTCGCAATTGAAGAGGCCGGGGAGCCCTGGCCGCCCCTCGGCGCGGGGCGTCCTTCGGCGGGCCCCTTTGCCATCGTCTGGACCGGTGACGACGAGGGCCACGTCTCGAACGAGGAGTGGCCCTATCAGCTCGCGCGGCTCTCCGTCGAGGAGCCCCTGACTCGACGCTACCCGTCCTTGATGCCGTCCTCGGGGCTGCCCGAGGGGGACCCCGTGCGCGTCGGTCTCGAGGTGTTCGCGACCAACTGCATGCCTTGTCATCGCTTCAACGGCGCCGGCGAAGCCGAGATGGGTCCCGACCTGAACCGGCCCATGAGCCCGACCGAGTACCTCACCGAGGACGGCCTGCGCCGCATCATCCGCGACCCCCGCTCGGTGCGCGCCTGGCCCGCGTCGCAGATGCCAGCCGTGACCGAAGACCAGGTTTCGGAGGACGAGCTCGGCGCCCTGATCGCCTACCTCGAACACATGGCGGCGCGACGTCCGAGCCCGCGCCCCTCCGGACCCGCCTTGCCATGACTCCCCACTCGGAATCATATTGTCGGCCTGCTTCGCCGTCGCGGAGTGGTTCCCGCACCTAGCGAATCAGCCGAGCCCCGTGGCCTCCCCTCGCAAAACCCTGACGCGCTTCGACGACTACCGCGAGATGTTGTCGGACGCGGTGCGCATGGAGGCCTATCGGGAAGCCATCGCCGCTGTCGTGCGGCCGGGAGACGTCGTCGTCGACCTCGGCGCTGGCCTCGGCATCCTGTCCTTCCTCGCTGTTCGAGCGGGAGCGGAGAAGGTCTACGCGATAGAGCAGGGTGGCCAGATCGAGCTCGCCCGGGCCCTGGCGGCCAAGAACGGCCTCGCTTCCCGCATCGAGTTCATCGAGGACAACTCCAAGCGCGTGACGCTTCCGGCGCCCGCGAACGTCCTGCTCTCCGAGACGCTCGGAAGCTTCGGCGTCGACGAAAACACCCTCGACTTCACCCTCGACGCCCGGGAGCGTCTGCTCGAGCCCGGGGGACGCATGATCCCCGAGGCCCTCGAGCTCTTCCTCGCGCCGGTAGAGCTTCCGGAGGACCACTCCCGAGTCGCCTTCTGGAACGACGTCGAGGGCTTCGATTTTTCTCCGGCCATCGACGAGCTCATGAGCCGGATGAGTCTCAGTCGGGTAGCGCCCGGGGCGCTCTTGTCCGAAGCACAGTCGTTCTACGAGATCGATCTCCGGACCCACCGCGAGGTCACCCTCGAGCGCAAGCTGCTCTTTCAGATGCAGCGCCCCGGGGTGCTCCATGGCCTCGCCGGGTGGTTCGAGGTGGCGCTGAGCGCGGACGTCTCGTTTGCTACCTCCCCGAGCTCACCGTCCACCCATTGGCAGCAGGCGTTCTTTCCGTTTCGGCAGCCCGTCTCGGTGACCCCCGGCGACTTCCTCGAGGTCGTCTTTGCCGTGGGCCCCAAGGCCGAGCACTCCGACGATACGCGGGTTTCCTACGACTACCGGTGCACCCAGCGCGCCAACGAGGGAAAAGCCGCCCAACCGCCCGTACCCTCGCCAGTCGCACGCAACGCCCCGTGTCCCTGCGGGAGCGGCAAGAAGTTCAAACGCTGCTGTGGGCGCGCCTGAGGCCCGTCCCGCGGCGCCCCGGCGGCGGCCACGAAATTCCCGCCGCGAACGACGAACGCCGCCCCGGATCTGCGGGACGGCGTTCGGCCATTAGTCTCGAAGAGGCGATTACCTCTTCGCGCGACGCTTCTTGGCGGCCTTCTTGGGGGCGGCCTTCTTGGCGGTCCTCTTCTTGGCAGCCTTCTTGGGGGCGGCCTTCTTGGCGGTCCTCTTCTTGGCGGCCTTCTTGGGGGCGGCCTTCTTGGCGGTCCTCTTCTTGGCGGCCTTCTTGGCGGCCTTCTTGGGGGCGGCCTTCTTGGTGGTCCTCTTCTTGGCAGCCTTCTTGGCGGTCCTCTTCTTGGGGGCGGCCTTCTTGGCGGTCCTCTTCTTGGCGGCCTTCTTGGGGGCGGCCTTCTTCGGCGCGGCTGCCATCTGCCAGAGCGCGAACGCCGCACCCTGGGGGTCGGCGCATACGGCGAAGGAGCCCATGTTCGGGATGGTGGTCTCGGGCATGAGCACCTTGCCGCCGCGCCCCTCCACCTTCTTGAGGGCCCGCTTTATCGAAGGCACCGAGTTGTACCCGAGCCAGCTGGAGGGCGCCTTCGCCATCGGGTTCTTCTGGATCCCGCCGACGCCCTTGCCCGCGGAGTCACGAATCATCGTGTAGACGCCGTGCGGCATCTTCATGTCTTCGAACTTCCAACCGAAGACGCCCTTGTAGAACTTCTTCGCCGCTTTCGGGTCCGAAGTATTGAGTTCCATGTGCTCGAACGGCATCTGCATCACCTCCAGTATCGCCCAGTTCGGGCAGGGCGGCGGAGCATACACGAGACGTGTGGTGCGCGTAGCGGTCGAAGATGCGCGGCTAGAGAATCTTCCGCGCGATCTTCTCTTTGCCGTCGGTGTACGGCGGGTAGCGTAGGGGCGGCTCGAGCTTGGTGCTCTTCACGAGCACGCTCTTCTGGTGGCTGAAGGTCTCGAAGGAGGCGCGGCCGTGGTAGGCGCCCATGCCGCTTTGTCCGACGCCGCCGAAGGGCAGCTCGGGGCCGACCATGTGGGCGACGCACTCGTTGACCGCCGCTCCGCCGGAGCTGGTCTGGGCGAGCACGCGCTCGCTCTTGGCGCTGTCGTTGGTGTAGACGTAGAGGGCGAGGGGCTTTTCGCCCTCGTTGACGAAGTCGATGGCTTCGTCGACGCCTCGGACGGTCAGCACCGGGAGGATCGGGCCGAAGATCTCCTCCTGCATGATCTTCATGTCTCGGGTCACGCCGCGGATGACCGTCGGGGCGATGTAGCGCGTCTCCGGGTTGGTCTCGCCGCCGCAGACGATTTCGCCCTCGCCGAGGAGCCCCGAGAGGCGCGCGTGGTGGCGATCGTTGACGATGCGCGCGAGGTCGGGGCTCTTCTCTGGGTCGTCCCCGTAGAAGTCCTGAATCTTGGCGGTGAGGCGATGGAGAAATGCGTCTTCGATGGCCTCGTGGACCAGCAGGTAATCCGGGGCGACGCAGGTCTGGCCGGCGTTGAAGAACTTGCCCCAGGCGATGCGCCGGGCCGCGACCTCGATGTCGACGTCCCGGTCGATGATGCACGGGCTCTTGCCGCCGAGCTCCAGGGTCACCGGTGTCAGGTGTTCGGCTGCGGCGCGCATGACGATGCGACCCACGGCGGTGCTGCCGGTGTAGAAGATGTGGTCGAAGCGCTCCCGGAGCAGCGCCGTCGTTTCGGGGATGCCGCCGAGGACCATCTTCACGGCGTCCGCGTCGACGTATCGGGGAAGCCACTCGGCGATCGCCGCCGAGGTGTGGGGCGTCATCTCCGACGGCTTGAGCACCGCGGCGTTGCCCGCGGCGATGGCGCCGATGAGGGGCGAGAGCATGAGCTGGAGCGGGTAGTTGAACGGGCCGATGATGAGCACCGTGCCCAGCGGCTCGCGCAGGATGCGGCTGCTCCCTGGCAGGTTGGTGACTCCCGTCATCACCTTCTCGGGCTTCATCCACTTCGCGAGATGCTTGGCGGTGTGGCGCGCGTCCGAGGCGACGAAGCCGGTCTCGGAGATCCAACCCTCGAAGCGGGGTTTGCCCACGTCGGCCGCGAGGGCGTCGAGGAAGACGCTCTCCTTTTCGTGCATCAGGGCTTCGATCCCCCGGAGCTGCCGACGGCGCCACTCGAGGGGCCGGGTGCGGCCGGTGCGGAAGAACTTCTTCAGCCCGCTCACCAGTTCGGGGATTTCATTCGTATCGATGTTGGCGCCGCCGTCCATGGGGACTCCTCTTGCTGCCCATCGAAATAGGGCATCGGTGAGATGGGAACAAGGCGCGGGTTCCGGCCCGTGCATTTCTTGCGGTTTTCAGGCACCCGGGGAGCCGCTACCCTCCCGGCTCGCGGCGACGGACAGGAGACGAACGATGAAATTGACCAGCGAGAGCTTCGCCAACGGCGAGCGCATCCCCGAAAAGAACGCCTTCGGCAAGCATGACGCCGAGAGCCATATCGCCCTCACGGACAACGAAAACCCCCACCTCGCGTGGTCCGACGTCCCCGAGGGTACGAAGAGCCTCGCCCTCGTCGTCTGTGACCCCGACGTTCCGTCGAAGCCCGACGACGTCAACCAAGAGGGCCGCACGGTCCCCGCCGATCTCCCGCGGGTCGATTTCTACCACTGGGTTCTGGTCGACCTCCCCGCCGAGGCCGCCTCGATCGCCGAAGGTGAGCTCGGTAAGGGCGTCGTGGCCCGTGGCAAGGACGCCCAGGGCCCCCGCGGCCGCCGGGGCAAGAACGACTACACCGGGTGGTTCGCCGGCGACGCCGACATGGCGGGCGACTACTTCGGCTACGACGGACCGTGTCCGCCGTGGAACGACGAGATCGTCCACCACTACAACTTCACGCTCTATGCCCTCGACGTCGCGAAGCTCGACGTCGCCGAGGGCTTTGGCGGTGCCGACGTCGTAAAGGCCATCGAAGGTCACGTGCTCGGGCAGGCCTCGTACGTGGGAACCTACGCGATCAATCCTGACGCCAAGTAGAGAGCGTCGCCTGGGCGCAGTGCTCGGTGCGAGGGTTCACGGACAGGCGCGGTTGCAGACGATATCGTTGCCCCCGCAGTCGATCATCGTGCCCGAGCAGCTGGTGAACTCGCACGTGCGGGTATTTTGGCAATCGACGACGCACTCGGCCCCGTCGTCACATGCGACGAAGCAGTTCGACGAGTCGCGGCATTCGATGACGCAATCGGTACCCGTGCCGCTGCAGTTCACCTCGATGCTCGATGTGCCGCGTAGGCCGAAATCACAGTCGGCCCCGTCGAGGCAAGAGCCAACGAAGTTGCTGGCCGTGCCGTCGTCGTCCGCCGTGCAGGTGGTCGTGCTGCCGACGCAATCGACGTTGCAGTTGCTGGTGCCGCAGGTGAAGTCGCAGCTGTCCCCGGCGCAGCCGCAGGGGGCGGCCACGTCACAATCGTCCATGCACGCGCCGGGGCAGCTGGAGAGACACGCGCCCGCGGTGCAAACCTCGCCCGCCGAGCACCCGGCGCCACACGCTCCGCAGTTCATCAGATCGTCATCGAGGTGGGCCTCGCACCCATCCGACCCATCCGTATTGCAGTCGGCGAAGCCCATGTCGCAGGTGAGCACGCAGGCTCCCGTGCCGCACCCGCCGGTCGCGTTGGTGGTGTCGCAGACCGCACCGCAGGCCCCGCAGTTCGCCGGATCTGTTCTCGGTACCTCGCAGCCCGTCGATGAGAGCCGGTCGCAGTCGAGGAACCCGGCTTCGCATACGAAGGCGCACCTTCGCCCCAGGCAGCTCGGGATCGTGTTTGGACGCGAGCACGTCCTCGAACATCGGCCACAGGTCGCGATGTCGTCGAGCGAGGCCTCGCAGCCGTTCGCCGGGTCGCCGTCGCAGTCGTCCCATCCGTCGTCGCAACGGAAACCGCACCCGCCCGCCATGCACTCGCGGACGGCGTGGGGTCGGTCCGGGCACGCCACCCCGCAGCCCGAGCAGTTGAGCACATCCGTTTCGGTGTCGATGCAGCTGGTCCCGCAGAGGGTCGTTCCCACCGTGCAGTCGGCCACGCAGGTGCTCAGGGTGGCGCTCGCCTGACAGAGGGGCGTCGGCGGGGCACAGGAAACGTCGCAGGTGCCGCAGGTCTCGCTCCGTGCCAAGTTGGCCTCGCAACCGTCCGACTCATCGCCATTGCAGTCTGCAAAGCCCAAGTCACAGTCGGGCTGACACATGCCGCCCGTGCAGCTCGGCGCGGCATTCGCCGGGTCCGGATTGCAGGCAGCGCCACACGCGCCGCAGTTTTCTGGGTCGATGGACGTGTCGAAGCCCTCATCGACCGTGCCATCGCAGTCGTCGTCGGTTTCGTTGCAGGTTTCGGCCGTGGGGATGCACGCGTCGCCGACGCCGCTGTCGGTGGCCGAATCGCGTGGACCCGAACCCTCCGGTACCAGGGCGCTCGTATCCACGGAGCACGCCGCGAGCAAGACGACCAAGAGTAGGTACCAAGACCTGAGCACGACGGAAATATAGCGCACCGGCTCATGATCCGCTTCTTTGAGTCGGTCGGTGTTCCCTCCGAGGGTCTCCAGATCCCTCTGCCCATGGCGTATGGCGGTGAGGGAGCTACGCTGATGACGGAATGATTCGTGTCCTCTTGATTCAGATCCGCGACTGGGACAGCCAGATGGCCGAGCACGAGCTCGAATGCGTCGAGCGGCGTTTTGGCGGACGCCCCGTCGAGATCACCTGTCGTAATGCCAAGACCCACATCGCCGAAACCGAGTGGCTCGATGGTCAGGACGCTGTCGTCATCGGTGGCTCGGGCGCCTACAGCGTGCACGACCCGCGCAGTACACGCTTCGTCTACCCGCTCCGGGACCTGCTCGAGCGAGCCCTCGAGGACGACGTGCCCGGCTTCGGAATCTGCTTCGGCCATCAGCTCCTCGGCCAGCACCTCGGCGTCGAGGTCAAGACGGAGGACTCGGGCACCGAGCGAGGCACGGTCCCGGTCGAGTTGACCGAGAGCGGGCATGAAGACCCCCTCTTCAAAGGTCTCGGCGGCCAGTTCCACGTGCACACTGGTCATACGGATCACGTAACGAGGGTACCCGACACGGTCGAGCTGCTCGCGCGCACCGAGGCCGTGGAGACCCAGGCGTTCAAGGTGCGGGGGCGGCGTTTCTACACGTCGCAGTTTCACCCGGACGTGACCGCCGCCGAGGCTCAGGAGCGGTATCACGGTTTCGCCACCCAGGCCGCGCAGTACGGCCGTCGGGGCTACGAGAAGCACGCCGAGGCCTTCGAGATCGGTCGCGACGACACCGAGTCCCTGCTCGGTCGTTTCCTCGACGTGTGCTTCGGATAGGCCGGTGACCTGGTTGATTTTGCGCCGGCATCCGCCCGGCGCGAGCGCGATCGACTATCATGGGGCGGTGAAGCGCGCGGTTCCGGCGTTGGTGGTCCTATTTGTCATCGCCGGATGCGGCGACGACGGGGGTGCCGCCATCGATTCGGGGGTCGCCTCCACTGACGCTGGGGCCGACGCGTCGTCGGCCCCAGCCGCGCCGATGCCCCCGGCCCTGGCACGGCTGCAGCCTTGCCCCGCGGGGTGGCGGGAACTCACCCACGACGATGGCTTCGTGGTTTGCGAGCCCTGGCCCGTGGCGGGGCGCGGGGAATGCGAGGCCGGGGCCGCGCACTACCCCGGTACACCAGCGTGCGTGGTCCTCGGTCCCGAGTGCCCCGCCGACGGCATGCCTGCGGACCTTCCCATGGGCCGCCCGGTCCTCTTCGTTCGTGCCGGGGCCCCCGGCGGAGACGGAACCGTCGCCGCTCCCTACGGGACCATCGCCGCCGCGACTGCCGTCGCGGTGCCGGGTTCCGTGATCGCCCTCGCTGTCGGCGAATACGAAGAGGAAGTCTCCCTCGGGGCCGGCGTCGCCCTCGTCGGCGCCTGCGTGACGGGGACGGTCGTCACTGCCGCGACGCCCAGGACCGACCGCGGCGTCATCAACCCCGACGGGGCCGACGTCGAAGTTCGCAACCTGACCATCGGACCGAGTCCGCGTCCGGGGCTGTGGATCGTGGGGGAGGGTTTTTCCGCCGTCGTGACGGACCTCGCGATCGACGGAACCCAAATCGTGGGCATCTCAGTCGAGCGGGGCGCCCATCTCGACGCGGACCGTCTCACCGTCCGCAACGTGGAAAACCCTTCGCTGATGACCCTCGGTCGGGCCCTCAACGTCGAGGTCGGGGCGACCGCGACGGTGCGCCACCTCGATGCACGACGGAACGTCGAGTTCGGTGTGGCGGCGCTGACCGGCGGGCAACTTCACCTCGAAGACTCCGTGGTTGCCGGGACCCGCGCGCCCGGCCCGGGGGTCAATGGCGGCCCCGGGCTCGCCGTATTCACCGGTGGACACATCACGGCGGAGCGGGTGGTCGTCGAAGACAACCAGCAGGTGGGCATCCTGTGCTTCGACGAGGGGTCCACCGCGGAACTCTCGGACACCGTGGTTCGGCGGGTCGAGCCCTGGGGCGATCGCGGCATGGGCCGAGCGTTGGATGTGGAGGACGGTGCTTTGCTTTCCTGTCGTCGCTGTCTATTGACGGAAGCGCATGAGATCAGCGTGGGCGCCGGGGCAGCGACCCTGGTCCTCGAAGACGTTCTCATCGAGCGCGTCTTCCCCGATGCCATGGGCGGGCTCGGAGCGGGCATGGCGGTTCAAACGGGCGCCACGGCGACCCTGGACCGCGTCGCGATCCTCGACGTCGAGGATTTCGGCATCGCCGTCGGCGAATCGGAGTTGACGGCCAATGACCTGGTTATCCGCCGGGTCGCGCCCCAGCGGAGGGGCCAGGTGAACGGACGGGCCCTCGACTTCCAGGACGGCGCGACGGTCACCATCCGGCGTTTCGCGGCATCGGACCTCTACGAGGCGGGCATCGTCATCTCCGGAACCGGTACGGACGTCGTCATGGAGGACGTGGTCTTCGAGCGCGTGCGCTCTCGGCCCGATGGTTTCCGGGGCGACGGGTTCGTCGTCCAGGACGCGGCTTCGGCGGTGCTGTCCCGGGTTCGGGTGCAAGACGTGCACGAGGCCGCGGTGATCGTGAATGGCGACGCGACGCTTTTCGCGAGTGACATAGTCATCCGGGAAGTCGCGGCCCAGGACTGCGCGGATTCTTCCTGCTCGGCCTACCCCGGCGGCCACGGTATCGGGGCCTACGGTGCTCGAGTCGTGGTGAATCGCTTCGTCATCGAAGAGGTGGACCTGTGCGGTCTACACGTTGCGGCCGAGGGTGAGTTCTTGCTCGACGACGGGGTCGTCCGCGGCGCCGTGATCGGGGCTTGCGTGCAGAGCGACGCCCAGGACATCGGGGACCTCGGTCGCAGTGTCGACTTCGTGGACAACGGAACCAATCTCGAGGCGACCATGCTCCCGGTCCCCGACCCTCTCCCCAGCACCGACTGAGCGACGCGCCATCGGGGCGAAAGTCGAGTCAGAGCTTGCCCGCCATCCCGCCCAAGCGCGCGCGAAGCGCCTCGCTGGCGCTCGACGCGAAGGGCGACGGGGTGGGAGCCGCCGGTGCCTGCTGGCCACCACCGCCGCCGACGAGCCCCCAGAGGCCCCCCCGGGAAGCGGGCGGCGCGGCGCCCGGGCTGCGCCGTTCGGGGGCCTGGGGCGCGGGCGACGATACCGCCGGTGGCGCCTTCGGCCGCGGAGCGGCCCGCTCTGCCCGCTCTTCGTCACGCTCGACCCTCCGCGCCATGGATCGCGCCCGCGTCGGTGCGGCCGGCGCGGGGGCGCCGGCCGGGGCGGGGCGCAGGGCTTCGCGCATCTTCGTGACCGCCCGGCTCACCCGCATGCGAACGGCCCCCTCGCGCAAGCCGAAAGTATCGGCGAGCTCGGCGTACTCGAGCCCGTGTCCGAAGCGCAGCATCACCATGGCTCGCTCGCCTTCGGTGAGCGCTGCCAGCCCTCGCTGCACGTCACCGTGGCGAACGAGCAAGTCGTCCACGTGGGGCTCGAGCCCTGGTTCTTCTTCGGCGCTCGCATCCTCGTCCGATCCCCACGGTTGCCGCTGGATCGAGCGTAGATGATCGATGCATCGGTTTCGGGCGATGCGCAGGATCCAAGTCCGAGACGAGGCCTCTCCCCGATATGATGCGAGGGCGCCGAAGGCCCGCCCGAAGACGTCCTGGCTGAGATCTTCGGCCATGACGTCGTCACGAACCATGGCCCGGCACAGGCCGTAGACTTCGTCCGCGTGGCGTCCCACGAGGCACGCCGCGGCACCGCGCATGTCTCGCTGGTTCAGGAAGGCGAGGAGCTCTTCGTCGGTCTCGGACATCTCCGCGGGCCAGTGGACGACCGAGAGGCCCATCTGTCACCGAGAAAAACCGGGCGCAGAAAATAGGCCAGCTATTTCAGATGGTTGCGAAGAAAGAAAAAGAAGTCTGTGCGCTTCCGGGGGCACTTTGGGTCGGTCTCATTGGCACCAGTCATTCAAAGGAGAACGCCCATGAGCAACGTAGAGATTTCGAACGACACCCTCTCCCTCGGCGACGTGAGCATCACGTTTCAGCGCACTTTGCGTATCCCCGATGACGGCAAGAACTACCCGCTTCCTCCCGGTCTCGGAGCGTTCCCTCTGCGCCGGGTCGAGGACTACGCAGGCCGTGTGCCCGAAGGCTGGGCTGAGAAGGGCGGCGTCTTCCTGCCGATGTACCAGCGGGAGGCGATGTGGTTGCGGTTCTCTGGTTCTCCGAACGCTCTGAAAGTCGCGATCGGAAAGGTGTGCGCCATCAGCGGGGAACGCTGGAGCGACGGCCTCCGGAAGAAGCCCCAGAACTACGTGGTGACCGGCGCCCAGCCCTGGCTCGACGGCATCGCTAGCGGTAAGGGGACCATTCGGCAGTTCGTCGCGATGCCTCTGGGTCTCGGCTACACGGTCGAGGCTCAGGTGACCGGTGAAGAGAAGCACGGCGGTATCCAGCTCCAGTGCTACGCGCCGAAGCCGGGGCGCATCGCGTCGCCCCGTTGGTTCGCGCGAGCGATGGCCGGTGGTGCCCCCGGCGCTCCGGTGGCTTGTTCGGCGCCGGCACCGTCGAGAAGCCGAGGAGGCGGCGGCGCGATGGGGATCGCCGCCGGCGGGCGAATGAAACAGAAGATCTATCCCGACCCCCACGGCATCGACACCTGGGACCAGTCGGAGCAGAAGCGGGTCTTCGTGCACATCGTCAACAGCGAGCTTTGGCGTGAGATCACCGGCGAAGCGCCGCCGGCGAGCCCCGTGACCGCCAAGTCATACGCCAACGCCGGGCTGCCGTGGTTCGACCTCTACGACGAGGGCGCGGCGACCGTCGAACCCAGCCATACGCTCGAGGAGGTGAAGTCCGTCAAGGACATCGACGCAGGCAAGAGCACGCTTCCACAGCAAGACGACGATTCCCTCAGCGTCGGGCCCGTGAAGAAGATCATGCACGCCCTGGGCGATGTGCTCGGCGTGAAGGATGGGAACTGGTAGCCGCGGTGCGGCTCCCCCGCCAGACGTCCTTCGCGACCCGCTAACCGCCGACGCGATTCAGGAACTCCACGATCTTAGCGGGGTCGTGGCGGTCTCCGGTCTCGAGGGAGCCGGTCTCCTGGGTCGCGACGACCTCTCCGCTGCCGTCGAGGACGACGAGAACCGGCAGGCCGAGGCGGACGGGGTTTCCGTATCGTTGGTTGGTTTCCTCCTGATCTCGTGAGCGGGTGCCGTCGATGCTCACGTGCACCACCTCGAAGTTCGCGAGGGCGGTCTCGACGGCTGCATCGGTCTGGAGGACGTGTTCGAGGCGCCGGCACCATACGCACCAGTTGCCGCCAAAGACGACCAGAACGCGGCGAGACCCGGCCCGGGCGACGGCGGCTGCGATGTCTGCCTCTGCATCGGCGTCGTCGTCGTAGGGGCGGGCGACCTCCGGAGGAGGCGGCTCGACCATCGCGGCCACGGCTGCGGCTAACTCGGCGGTGGTCATCTCGGCTTCGCCGGTGCTTGATTCGGTCCCGCCCTGCGCTTCAGGTGCGTCATCACATCCGATGAGTAGGACCAAGATGGCGATAGCCGGGACGAGGGTGCGCATGGCGCCCAGCATACCGATTCGTTGAAGAAAACCGGAGCCGGCAACACGAGACCGGGCTACAAGGTTGTCCTCGATGGTCGACCGCCTTCGTCAGATGCTCCGCGAATCCGAAGTCGACGTGCCGGCGATCGAGGCATACCTGGATGGCCTCGACGGTGACGCGCGAATCGCCGAGGTTACCGGCCTAGGGCGCCGGGAGCAGCGTCGCCTCTACGCCGCCGCCGAGGGTCACCGAGTTCTGCGCGTGTCTGACCTCGTACCCACGAGCACCGCGCCGCTCACGGAGGTCGTCTTCGAAGGGTGCAATACCCTGCCCGCCTTCACCCGTTTCGCAAAAGTTCTCTGCCGGCCCGACAGCGCCTCAGACCCCGAAGCCGCCGCGGCCGGGGAGCTGTGGGGCTACAACCGAAACTCGAACTTCGTCGAGACGGTCGTCGGACCGGGCTTCTTCGTCGCCGCTGATCACGGCGAGTCCGAGGTGCTGGTGGACTATCTGCGCGTACCGCCCCGACGTCCGGACCACTGGCCGCCGATTCGAGAGAACCACACCCGGCTCTCTTTCTTCGTCTACAACGGCACCCAGGACGTGCTGCGCGGCGTCAGCGAACACGTCTCCATCGGCCGCGCCAGCCGGCGCGGGCGCCTCATGAACATCTGGTTCGTGCTTTGCCGCGCTGATTGACCGTCACCCCTCGGCGATGACCGAGAGCAGGCGGTCGCCCCAGGCGTCGATGCGGGCCGGCCCCATGCCGTGGACCTCGGCCATCTGATCGAGGGGTTGGGGTTTGGTGGCGGCGATTTCGAGCAGGGTGCGGTCGTGGCAGACGACGTAGGGGGGCACGCCCTTCTCTTTGGCGAGCTCCATGCGAGTGCCGCGGAGGCGCTCGAAGAGCTCGGGGTCGACGTTGGCTGGCATCTCGACGGGGGTGCGGGCCCGGCCCGACCGGGAGCTCTTGCCCTTGGCCTTCTTCCCCGCGTCTTCGTCCGGGAGCAAGACGCGCACGGGCTCGTCGCCCTTCATCACGCGCACCCCGAGCTGGGTGAGATAGGGCTTGGGGTATTCGTCGGTCGTGATCTCGACCAGCCCGGCGGTGAGCAGCCGGCGCATGAGGATCATGACCCAGTCCTTGTCGCGGTCCTCGAGCAGGCCGTAGGTCGAAAGGCTGGTCAGGCCCATCGAGCGGAGCTTTTCGTTGTCGGCCCCGTGGAGCATCTCGACGACGCGGTTCAGTCCGGCGGTCATCCGATTGCGGGCGACCCCGGAGAGCGCCTTCCGCACGACGAGGGCGTCGTCGTCGTTGACCGAGCGCACGCCGTCTTCTCCGAGCTCTTCGAGGCGAACGCAGACGTCGCAGTGGCCGCAGCCGCCGAGGGTCTCTTGCTCGTCGCCGAAGTAGCTGAGGATGAAGTCGTGGCGGCAGCTCCCGGCCTCGACGTAACGCATGAGGTCGAGGAAGAGCCCCCACTGCTGTTTCACGTGGTTTTCGTCGGGCTGCTCGTCGGTCCACTTGCGCTCGATGAGGCGCCTGCGCAGCCCGAAGTCGGCGGTCGAGCGCAGGAGCAATCCGAGGGCTGGTTGCCCGTCGCGGCCCGCGCGGCCGACCTCCTGGTAGTAAGCCTCGATCGAACCCGGCGCCTGCACATGGACGACCGCGCGGATGTCCGGCCTATCGATGCCCATGCCGAAGGCGTTGGTGGCGCACACCACATCGAGCTGCCCCGCGGCGAAGTCCGCGTTGACCTGGCCTCGGACGGTCGGGTCGAGGCCGGCGTGGTAGGCCGCCGACCGGTACCCCTCGGCGGTCAGGAGGTCGGCCATCTGTTCGGTGACCTTGCGCGTTGCCGTGTAGACGATGGCAGCGCCTGCGGGCTCGGTTGGCGCCCCGAGGGCCGTCTTGACGGCCGAGACCATCGCGCGCTTTCGTTCCCGAGCGCCGTCGATCTCCCGGGCGGTCAGGTGAAGATTGGGGCGCGCGAAGCCGCGCAGCACGACTTCCATCTCGTCTGCAGCAAACCCGAGCTGGCTGACGATTTCGTCGCGGACGATCGGGGTCGCCGTCGCGGTGCAGGCCAGGACGTGTTTTGGGGCGAGGCGCTCGAGAACCCGCGCGAGGTGCAGATAGTCCGGGCGGAAGTCGTGGCCCCAATGCGAGATGCAGTGCGCCTCGTCGATGGCCACCATCGGCGGCGCGAGGCGGGCGAGCATGTCGAGCACGTGGCCCTGGGCCAGGCGCTCGGGGGCGATGTAGACCAATTCGTAGGCGCCGGCGGCGAGGTCGGCTTCGCGACGCCGGCGCTCGGTCGGATCCACGGTGCTCGAGAGCCAGGTCGCCCGGATGCCGCGCTCGGACAGCCCGCGGACCTGATCCTCCATGAGCGCGATGAGGGGCGAGACGACGATTGTCGTTCCTTCGAGCTCGGTCGCCGGGAACTGATAGGTGAGGCTCTTGCCGCCCCCGGTCGGGGCCACCACGAGCACTCGTTTCTTGCCGGTCAGGAGCGAGTCGATCGCCTCCCGCTGCCAGGGATGGAAATCCGGCAGCCCAAAGCGCGCCCGGAGCCTTTCCCGCATGTCGGTTTTCACGATGCTGAGCAGTTGTACAGGTGAGGATCGCACGTCGCCACTCTTTTCGGCGTTTGCCGCCGTGAGTTGCGTACTGATTGTCGCTGAATCGATGTGCCCGGAGACGGATTCGGGCTACTGCCCTCCGTGATGGAGCCCCCCGCCCAAGATTCATCGGAAGCCCGGACCGAAGAAGCGCCCACGACGGACAACGACTTCTTTGCGACCGTCGCCCGGGGCGCGGAAGACGTGCTCGCCGAGGAGCTCGCAGAACTGGGCGCCTACGAGGTCGAGGTCGTGCACGGTGGGGTGCACTTCGCCGGCTCCCTCGAGGACGGATACCGGGTCTGCGTCGGCACGCGGATCGCGAGCCGTATTCTTCTCCCCCTCGACCGCTTCGAGGCTCAGGACGCGGATGGCCTCTACGAAGGGGTGGCCAGAACGCAGTGGACGGACCACCTCGGCCCGGAGACGACCTTCGCCGTCGACGTCGCCGGCAAGGGCACGGCGGGGCCTGGGAAGTTCGTCGCCCTCAAGACGAAGGACGCGATCGTCGATGTGATCCGTGAAGCCGAGGGAAGTCGGCCGAGCATCGACAAGATCGACCCGGGTTTGCGCGTGCACGTGCATCTCTCCGGCACCCAGGTGACGGTCAGCATCGACCTCGTCGGTCGCGGTCTGCATCGACGAGGCGTCGGGCGGACCGGGGGAGCCGCGCCGCTCAAGGAGAGCCTCGCCGCGGCGCTCCTGCGCATGGCCGGGTGGCACCGCCGCGAGGGAGAGGAGCTGGTCTTGCTCGACCCGATGTGCGGCTCGGGCACCTTCTTGATCGAGGCGGCCTGGATGGCCCGGGACGTCGCGCCGGGCCTCCGTCGAGGCTTTGGCGCGCCCGGGTGGCGCGCCCACGACGCAAAGGCGTTTGCCCGAGTGATCGCCGCGGCCGAAGAGCGGAAGGCGGCGGCGGCGGATCGCCCCGTCGTGCTCGTCGGTGTCGACTCATCGGAGGAGCAGCTCGGCCATGCTCGGGACAACCTGAAGGCTGCAGGTGTTACCGACGCGGTGCTGCGCCACGGGACCCTCGCCGACCTCGAGCCGCCCGAGGGGCCACCGGGGCTCTTCGTCGTCAATCCGCCCTACGGCGAGCGCCTCGGCGAGGCCGGGGAGCTCGGGCCCCTCTACTCCGAGCTCGGCGACGTGCTCAAGCGTCGCTTCCCCGGGTGGTCCGCGTGGGTGCTCTCGGGCAATCGGGCGCTCGACAAGCGCATCGGTCTGCGTCCGGCCTCGAAGCGGGTCGTGATGAACGGGCCCATCGAGTGCCGTTGGCTCGAGATCCCCATCGGCGAGCAGGCAAAGAGCGGCGGCGACGGGCCGGGCTGGCGCAAGGCGAGCGCTGAGGCCGAGATGTTCGAAAACCGCCTTCGCAAGAATCACAAACGCCTGAGCCGCTGGGCCCTCCAGAACGAGACCAGCGCGTACCGGCTCTACGACGCTGACATCCCGGAGTTCAACGTCGCCGTCGATGTCTACGGCGACGACCTGATCCGGGTGGAGGAGTACCGCCGGCCGAAGAAGGTCGAGGAGGAGGTCGCCGACCGTCGCCTCCGCGACGTGATGCTCGTCGTGCCCCAGGTCCTCGGCGTTCGCCC
>QMMC01000089.1 GCA_003647065.1 Deltaproteobacteria bacterium
GCCATCGTCCACATCACCGACGCACCAGCGCACCGGCCCGGGGACTATCTGCCGCAAATCCCCGGCGCTCACTCCCTCGACGCAGCCATCGCGAGCCTGACCGCCCAGGGTGTCTCGGTCCTCGGCATCGCCTCGGGGGCGGCAGCTCGGCCTCACCTCGAGCGGGTGGCCCTCGCTACCGGCGCCGTGAGCGCCCCCCTCGGTGACACGTGCCCGACCGGCATCGACGGCGGCCGCCACTCGTCGGTCGACGGCGTGTGCCCCCTCGTCTTCGACGTGGACCCAGCGGGGACCGGCCTGTCCACCACTCTCGTGGACGCCCTCCTCACCCTCCTCGACTCGGTCCGCTACGAGGAAGTCTACGGCGTCATCGAAGAAGACGACTTCGGCTTCGTGAAGGCGGTCGAAGCGACGACGGCCCGGGTGCCTCCCGGCGCGGCGGACCCGGTCCGGGACGATCGGCGCCCCCCGGGCGACGGAATCTTGGACACCTTCTTGGGGGTGCGCCCTGGCAGCGAGCTGTCTTTCCGCGCGCGTCTCTACAACGACCGCATCCCCGGGGCCGACTACGACCAGGTCTTTCGCGTCACCGTGGCCATCTACGGGGACGACCTGCTCCTCGCTCGGCGGGTCGTGCGCATCACCGTACCCCGGGGCCGGGTCTCTCGAGACGCCGGGGTCGATGGCGGCGCCGCCATGGACGCAGCGGTCGATGACGCCGCGGTCTCGGACGCATCAATCCCGGATGCGTTGGCCGATTCTTTGGTCGGAAGCACGGACGGAGGTATCGAAGACGGGGGAGATGTTGGCCCCTGAGGGACCATGCGCGCCGTCCGAGAATTCCAAGCCGCACGTAACAGACGAAGCACCCACGGGATGCTCGTCCTACCCCTGCTCCTGGCGCTGCTCATCCCCGTGCTCCTTCACTCGAGCGCCTGCGGGGGAAGCTGGAACGGCGGAATCATCGCCCGCCTCGCGTGGTCTGAGGTCGGAGGCCTCCGGGTCGTCGACGTCCCCCGGGACGGCGCCGCGTGGGCCGGGGGCCTGCGCCCGGGCGACCGAATCATCCTCATCGACGGTGAAGCCGTCGAGGGCCGGAGCGAACGCGAGGTCGTCCAGGACCTGCGCGGCGAGGTCGGCTCGGAGGTAGTCCTCGAGGTCATGCGAGATGGCGAAACAGAGTTCATCCGCGTGGAACGGGCCCCTTACCGCTCCGAAACCCAGCCGTGACCTAGAGCCACGATCGGCCCCCCCCCGGTCCCGGGCCACATTGGTGAGGAGTTGCCCGAGACGCTGCCTTCGTGGACGCCCCTGGGGATCCAGGCTAGAAGCCACGCGATAAGCGCCATGACCGACCTTGCCACCATCCACGAAGCGCTCTGGCTCTACCTCACGGCGCCGATCATCGTGCTTTCCGCGATCTACGTGACCGTGCGCCTCAAAGCACCCCAGATCACCCGCATCGGCCAAGCGTTTCGAGCGCTCAGGGAAACCGATCCGGAGGCGCCGGGGGATGTTCCCTCGGGCACCCCGGCGATACTCGCGACGGCGGCCTCCGTCGGCGCCGCAGCCGCGGTCGGTGCTGCGACGGCGGTCGGCCTCGGCGGCCCCGGGGCGCTCTTCTGGGCCTGGGTCTTCGCCTTCTTGCTGGCGCCGCTGGGCTACGCCGAGGTCGTGCTGGCCCGGACGAACGCTCCGGGCAAAAACGACCCCGAGGCCAGCGGCTCCCTCACCCGGCGCCTGATTCACCAGGGCGGCACAGCCCGCATCCTCGGCATGGTGCTCTTGGTCCTCCTCGCCATCACTGGCTTCGCGTTCGTCGGGGGTGTGCATGGCGGAGCCCTCACCGACGCCAGCCTCGCGCTCCTGCCCGACGGCGCAGCGGCCGTGGGTTATGGCGTCGCCGGCGGGGCCGCCGCCCTCGCCCTCCTAGGCCTCCGCCGCGGCGGAGTGGTCGCCGGCTGGCTCGCCGCCGCCGCCCTCGTGACCCTGGCCGCCGCCTGCATCCTCGCGATCGTCGGGGCCCCGGGCCGCGCCTTCGGGGCGATCCCCCGCGCCGTCTCCGAAGCATTCTCCGGCGCCCCCATCGCCGAACCCTGGATCGGCGCCGCCGTAGGAGAGATCTTCGTCGCAGCTTTGCTCTTCGCCGTTCCGCCGCTCTCGGCCGGGACCGGTGCCCTCGGCGGCCTCTACGGCGCCGCGAGGGCCCAGACGACGCGTCGCCTCGCGGCCACGGCGCTCCTCGGGCCGTTCCTCTACGCGATCATCGCGACCCTGTTGGTGATGGCCTTCGTCGGCTCCGGCGGCTACTACCATCGCGCCGACACCTCGCGCCCGTTCTCGGAGATCGGCGTCTACGGCTCCCCCTTCGCGAGCCAGGCCGAACGTGACGACCCCGGGCGGGTGCACACGGGTTACCTGCGCATCGTCGATGGAACCGCACGGGACCTGGCCCTCTTCTTCGCGACCGACCAGGGCATGGTTCGCGATGCGCGCTTCGAGTTCCGCGGCAACCCCGCCGATGTCGCCCTGCACTTCACCGATGGCCGCGTCGAGCGCATGCTCCGGCCCCGGGACGGCACCCTCGTCGAGGTCGACATGGACCAGGAGCTCGGCGATCTCGTCATCAAGGGCCGCATGCTCCCGGAGGGCGGCGGCTTGCTCGCCTCGTCCTTCAGCCGCGGCAGCGGCGCCGACCTCGCCGGGCGTCTCGCTCTGGTGGCGCTCCTGCTCCTCCTCGCGGTGGGCGCGGCGGCCTTCGGCCTCGCCCTCGGCCGAGGGCTCCCGGCCGGCGCCCCGGCATGGGCTGCCCCGGCCCTCAGCTTGCTGCCCGCTGCCGGGATCGCAGTCGCCGGGGCGGCGATCGTGCCCAGCTTCGGCCTCATCGGAGGCCTCGCCGCCGGATTGAGCAGCGCGGCCGCGGCCATTCTGATCGCGTCGCGAGCCCGAGAAGCTTCTTAGAGCGGCGAATCGTTTGAATGCCGCGCGATCTCGCGCCGATAGCGGCCCGCTGACCGTCCCGCGGCCCCTCGAAAGGGGGGGGGCCCTGTCGTCGTCCCCGCGAGCCGCCCAACAAACCACTCTCGACACGATCTCATCGCACATCCAAATGAATCGACGCTCTAGACCGGGTGGTGGCGGCTCCGGATCCGGGCTAGGGTGCGCCGCTTCGTGAATTGGGGAACTGGCCCCACCGAGGCGGGAGCACGAAATGCGAACCATCGGTGTCATTGGGGGAAGCGGACTCTACGATCTCGACGGCCTGACGTCCGTCCAAGAGCACCGCGTCTCGACCACCTTCGGCGAGCCGTCGGACGCGGTCATCTCGGGCATGCTCGGCGACGCGAAGCTGCTCTTCCTGCCGCGCCATGGCCGGGGGCATCGCATCCCCCCGCACCGCATCAACTACCGGGCGAACATCCTCGCGCTCAAGAAGCTCGGCGCCGAGCAGATCGTGAGCGTCTCCGCCGTCGGTTCGATGAAGGACAACATTCACCCCGGGGACGTCGTGCTCCCGGACCAGTTCTTCGACCGCACGCGAAATCGGCCGAGCACCTTCTTCGACGATGACGGCGTGGCCGCCCACGTCGCCCTCGCCGACCCGATCGACGCCGCGCTCCAGGACGCCCTCTATCGGGCCGCCGTCGCCGCCGACGTGCGCACTCACCGGAACGGCACCTACATCTGCATCGATGGGCCGCAGTTCTCGACCCGCGCCGAGTCGAACATCTACCGCCGATGGGGCATCGACGTCATCGGCATGACCAACCTGCCGGAAGCACGCCTCGCCCGCGAAGCCGAGCTCCCCTACGCCACCGTCGCCCTGGTCACCGACTACGACTGTTGGCACACCGAGCACGACGCGGTCACGGTCGAGCAGGTCGTGGCGACCTTGACGAAAAACGTCGAGACCGCGCGCAGCATCATCCGCAACGTGGCGGCGCTGGTCCCCGACCCGGCGGAGAGCCCGGCGACCAACGCCCTCGAGCATGCCATCATGACTCGTCCCGATCTCATCACCGAGGCGGCTCGGGAGCGCCTCGATGTTCTCATCGGCAAGTACCTCGACAAATAGGCAAATAGGCAAAGTAGGATAGGAAAAAGACGATGCACCCCATGCTCGTGGTTGGCTCGGTCGCGTTCGACACGATCCACAACAACACCGGTACGCACAAAAGGATCCTCGGTGGCTCAGCGACTTTCGCAGCCATCGCCGGGTCCGTCTTCTCACGCGTGCAGCTCGTCGGCATCGTGGGCCGGGATTTCCCGGAGCAGACCGTCGAAGCCCTCACCGCCCACGGCATCGACATGTCGGGCCTCGAGCGCAGCGATGGCCTGACCTTCCATTGGGAGGGGCGTTACAGCGACGACCTCACCTCGCGTGAAAGTCTCTGCACCGAGCTGAACGCGTTCGCGGAGTTCCATCCGAAGATCCCAGAGGCGTTCTGCGACACGCCCTACGTGATGCTCGGCAACATCGCCCCGGAGCTGCAGCTCGAGGTCCTCGACCAGGTGCGCAATCCGAAGCTGGTCGTGGCCGACACGATGAACTTCTGGATCGAGTCCAAGCGCGAGAAGCTCCTCGAGGTTCTTCGCCGCGTCGACGTCCTCGTCATCAATGAAGAAGAGGCCCGCCAGCTCTCCGGGAAGCACCACGTGACGCAGGTCTCGAAGGCGCTCCTCGCCATGGGCCCGAAGATCGTCATCGTGAAGCAGGGCGAATACGGCGCTCTGCTCTTCCACAATGGCGAGGTCTTCGCCGCGCCGGCCTATCCCATCGATCAGGTGACGGACCCGACGGGCGCTGGCGACACCTTCGCCGGCGCCCTCCTCGGCTACGTCGCTCACCACGGCAACGCCCGCCACGACACGCTGCGCCGCGCCGTCATCTTCGGGTCGGCCATGGCCAGCTTCTGCGTCGAAGGCATGGGGACCGACCGGGTCATGTCGGTCGACCGAAAGGCGGTGAACGAGCGTTTCCGCGCCTTCCGCAAGCTCGCCCACTTCTCCTCCGAAGATGAGGTCAACGAAGTCGAGCGCGAAGATCGCGGTCCCGAAGCCCAGCCCACGGTTTAGAGCACATGAAGAACAAGCATCTCTCGATCCTGCTCGCCCTCGCCCTGCCCTTCGCCGTTGCCTGCGGCGACGACGGGACCACCCCCACCGACAGCGGAACCGGGGACAGCTCGATGGGGGACACCGGCACGCTCCCGAGCCGGTGCACCTTCCCCGACGAGCAGACGGACCCGTGCTGTCAGCGCACGTCGAACGCCGATCAGCTCGACGCACCGGAGCTGCGCATCTCCGGCGTGCAGCTCTCGCAGCCGTCGTCCCTGTCGTCGATCATCGTGAGTCAGCTGCTCACCGACGCCCTCAACGACGACCTCTTCAACTGGCTGCTCACCGCGAACATCACGGGCACGACCGCCGAGATCACGACCGGCTTCGGGCAGAAGAGCCCCGCCGCGGTCTTCTCCTTCACGATGGACGCAGCCCCCGCACCCGGTGATCCGAGCCGATGGAACCCGGTGATGATGACCGGCTCGATGGACGGCGAGACCCTGTCGGCCCCAGAGCTGAGCGAGACCTTCACCGTGCCCATCTTCACCGAGGACGGCACCACCGTGCAGCTCGAGCTCCCGCTTCGGAACATGACCCTCAGCATGCTGACCTTTACTGAAGAGCGCAGCTGCGTCGGCGGCACCCAGCCCGGTGGCCGGTGGGACACCGCCCAGGGGTCCATCCAGGCCTACATCACCGTCGCCGACGCCGACGCCGGACGTCTCGTCGCGGGCCCGATCGATACGACGCTCTGCATGTTCACCGCGGGCATGCCCGCCATGGACGGCACGTGCGCCGACTACCCGCAGTCGGGCTGGGCGGTCCAGCCGGACGCCATCTGTGACGACACGACCGGCTGCGCCGCCGACCCCGGCGACGGCACCGTCTGCGACCCATCCACCACCTGCAACGCGTGGTTGATGATCGGCGGCATCGCCGCCCAGGCCGTCGACATCCAGTGACATTTTGGGCCTGAGGCGGCTGTCGCCCCAAGCCCGAACCCACACCAACCCACACCAAGCCGCCCAAACCGGCTCGAATGACGAGGCCCCCTTCGCCCTACGGCGATCGGGGCCTTTCGTCTCTGGCAGGTGCGAGCTACGCTACGGAACGTCGGGATTCGTATCATTTACCCGAGGCCCCGCCGAGCATCGCTCGGGCGAGGGGCTCCTCGGGCTCCGGAGCAGGTGCATGCGCTTATTTAGAGAGAATCACAGGGCTTTCTTCCTCTCCCTCTCGGTCTTCGTGCTGATGGCCTGCGGGGACGGCGGTTGCAGCAGCTGTGCGAGCTGCGGGGTCGCACCGATCCCCGGCGGCTACCCGATAGCCGACCGGATCGACAACTCGATGCAGGTGCGCCTCACCGACGACGGCATCGGCTTCATCGAAGACAACATTGGGGCCATCGTCGCGGGCTTCCTGCCCGGGGGCCTCGACTTCCCGGTGCCGCGCTCGGACTTCGGCAGCGGCCTCACGTCCGGGACGATCTGCCCCGCCTCCAACTGCGTCGCCCACATGGAGATCCAGGACATGGAGCTGACGCCGGTGGCGCCGGACACGCTGCACGCTCACCTCTTCATCGTCCTCGACAGCCGCAACCTCGCGGGCATGCGCGCCGCCTGGCCCATCGACCTCGCCATCGGCGGCTCGAACCTCGACCTGGATAGCCGCCGCGGAGCGCGGACCTTCATCGGCTTCGAGGCCGACATCCGTTTCCTCGAAGAGACCGAGGCCGCACGCAATGGCTACACCTGGATCTCGGTCGAGAACGCCCAACTCGTCGACGGCGAGGGCATCGAAGACGCTGACCTCGACTTCAGCGGCGGCTTCCTGTCGTGGCTGCTCAACGCGGTCAAGGGGATCCTCATCGACATGATCGTCGACCAGATCACCGGCATCCTCGACTCCACCCTCGCCGAACAGCTCTGCACGACCCAGGGCGAGTATGGCTGCCCGACGGGCACCGTCGCCGCGGGCCCGGACCCGACCGACGTTTGCCAGTACACGGCCGGCGGCCGCTGCGTGCCGACGCTCCTCGGCACCGACGGCCAGGGCGACCTCGGTCAGGCCTTCCTCGGCGGAGTCTCCCCCGGGACCCACGCCCCGGGGCAGTTCCTCCTCGCCTCCGGCGGCGAGGGTGAAGCCGTCAACGGCGGCATGAGCCTCTTCTTCTACGGCGGCTACCGCTCGACGGACCTCTCCTTCACCACCTCCCCGGCCCACAACCCCTGCGTGCCGGTCATCGCCGAGCCGCCGCTGCCGGCGATCCCCCGGGCCGCGGCCTTCCGCAGCAACACCATCCCCGGCACGGGCGCTAGCGCTCACGTGGGCATCGGCCTCTCGGAGATGTACCTGAACCACGCAGGCTACGGCATGTTCGACTCGGGCCTGCTCTGCATCGGCGCGGGCACGCGGCTCAGCCAGCAGCTCTCGAGCGGCCTGCTCTCGGCGCTCATCGGCTCGCTCCGGGGCCTGACCTTCCCGGAGCCCAACGCCGCGGTGGCGATCTCCGTTCGGCCCCAGCGGCCGCCAACCTTCGAGATCGGCGCCGGCACCGCGGACGAGGCGCTCCTGACCATCTCCCTGGGGGAGCCGGATGACGAGTTTCCCCTGCCCGGCGTCGACATCGACTTCTACATCTGGAGCACCGAACGCTACGTGCGCTTCATGACCTACTCGGCGGACCTCGCCATCCCGCTGAACCTGCGCGTCGAAGACGGCGCCATCGTGCCGGAGATCACCGCCGTCAACACGACGGGGAGCGTGGTCACCAACTCCGAGCTGCTCACCGAGGACCCCGAGTTCCTCGCGTCGATCGTCGAGACCGTCATCAGCGAGTTCGCCTCGTCGCTCACCGGCGGCCTGTCCCCGATCACGCTGCCCGACCTGATGGGCCTCGACCTCGTCATCCCCGACGGCGGCATCGTCGGCGTCGATGACTCCGGGGAAGAGTTCCTCGGCATCTTCGCCAACCTGGCGATCGCCAGCACCGCGGCCCCCTACACGGCCCTCGTCGACACCGACGCGGTCCTCGAGCAGATCGAGATCGACCCGGTCAGCTTCGCCCCCGAGACCTACGGCCAGGGTGAGCGCCCCTGGGTGCGCGTCGTCGCCGACGGCGCCGGGCCCATGGGCGTCGATTACGAATACAGCTGGCGCGTCAACGGCAAGCAGTGGAGCGCCTGGACGGAAGAGCGGGTCCTCGAGATCCACGACTCGGCCTTCATGCTCCAAGCCCGCCACGACCTCGAGGTTCGCGCCCGCATCACCGGCGAAGCCGGGAGCACCGACCCGTCCCCCGCGTACTTCGAGGTCCTCGTCGACGTGCTGGCACCCTTCGTGAGCGTCGAGCAGAGCGGGCGCGGCGTGTACATCGTCGCAACCGACGTGCTCACCGCCCCCGAAGCCCTCGAGCTTCGCTACCGCATCGACGGCGAGGCCTGGACCGACTGGCAGGCCCTGCCCACCGACGCCTTCGTGCCCCTGCCCTACACCGACGCCGAGCTCGAGGTCGAGGTCCGCGACGAATCCGGCAACGTCGGCGCCGCGCGGTCGGCGCTCATCCGCGGCCTTCCGAACTCCACCGTCGACAGCGGCTGTGGTTGCTCGACCTTCGAGTCCGAGGCGACCCCCTGGTCGAGCCTCGTCGCCCTCTTCGCCTTCGCGCTCTTCTTCTTTCGCCGCCGGTCCCAAAAAGGCGGAAGGGCGACGTCAGTCGACCGGAGCCTGGATTCGGACCGGAGGTCCCTTAGACCGGGTTCGGTAGAAGGCGGAGCGGGCAAGCTCCTCGGCCTCCTGGTGGTCGTGCTCTCTCTCGTCGGCCTCGTGGGCTGCGACTGCAACAGCGACCCGGGCGGCCCCGACGCGCCGTCGGGCCCTTGCGGCGGCGCGTGCGTAGACGCCATCCCGCCGGCGACGGCGGGCAGCGCGTGCTGCGAGATGACGAACATGTGCGTGCTCTACGACCTCGCGGAGCTCTGCGACCCCGGATACATCTGCTCCGGCGGCGACGCCGTGACGCTCGACGAGGGCTGCGGCGCGAGCTGCAGCGACTGCGTGGTCCAGCCGGCCCTGAACCCAGGCGTCCTGGCGACTCACCTCGACATGGTCGTCGGGGCCGACGGCTCGATGATGCTCTCGGGGTACAGCCCCGGGGACGCGCCGGCGCGGCGCTACGGCGACCTGGTGGTGGGCTCCCTGGCCTCGGCCACGGCCGAGCCCACCTGGGAGATCCTCGACGGCGCGCCGTCCGAACCGATCACCAACGACCCCGGCGGGTACCGCGGCGGCGTGAGCATGCCCGGCCCCGACGTCGGCCGGTGGACGAGCATGGCCGAGAGCGGCGGCCAGTACTTCGTGAGCTACTGGGATCGGGACGCCGGTGCGCTCAAGTTGGCCGTCGGCACCCCGGGGGCGTGGACCGTCACCGTCGTCGACGATACCGGGGACAGCGGACGCTACTCGTCCCTCGCCATCGACGCGGCCGGCAATCCGGCCATCGCCTACCTGCAGATCACCGCCGCCGACGACGGCACCGGGGTGGTCACCAGCCGGGCGAAGGTCGCCGTCGCCGACTCCCCCGCGCCGACCGGCCCCACCGACTGGCTCTCGACTGAGATCGCAACAGCTACGATGCTCTGCCGGCCAGAGTTCTGCCCTGAAGGCCAGAGCTGCACCGAGGCCGGCCTCTGCGTAACCGCCTCCGGCGATTGCGGCGGCACCTGCGCGAGCGACGAGGTCTGCTCCTCGGGCGCCTGCGAAGCGGCGCTCGCTGATGACTACGTCGAGGACATGCCCCCCGCCCTCGGCATGTACAACTCCCTCGTCAGCACCGGTACCGGCCTCGCCCTCGTCTACTACGATCGGACCGCGGGCAACCTCTACGGGGCTTCCAACGACGGAACGAGCTGGGCCGCTCCCTTCCTCATCGACGGGTACGGGACGGACACTCTCGGGGTCGGCGACTCGGGCCAGGCAGCGAGCCTCTTCGTCGACGCCGCCGGCATCTGGCACGTGAGCTACGTCGACGGCGCCGAGGAGACCCTCCGCTACGCGCGCGTCGACGCCGGTACGACCACCGCCGAGGTCGTCGACAACGGCGCCACCGACGGCACCACCCCGAACCCCGACGGTCGCCACATCGTCGGCGACGACTCCTCGATCGTCGTCACCGACGGCGGAGAGATCCGCATCGTCTACCAGGACGCGACCTCCCAGCGCGCCATGATGGCCCGCCGCCCGGCGAGCGGCGGCGCCTGGGCCATCTCGTCCTTCGACGCGATGGACAGCACCGGCTACTGGCTGGAGCAAGCCCTCTTCGGCAATACGAGCGTCGTCGTGACGTACTACCGAGCCGGGGATACGGGCGCGGTGCGCGTCTTCAATATCGATTGACGGCGCTGCTGCGAGCGACACGACGCGGTTGAGCGCGATGACGGCGTCGCTGTTGGTCGCGGTTGAGCGCGATGACGGCGTGGGCGGGGGTGCCTCCAGCTCCAGGGGCTTTGTTGCGCGGTTCGCGGAGTTGGCGCTGTGAGGGGCGGGAGTGATGCAGCGGTTACCGGGTATCGCTCGGGGGCCGGACGCTTTTACTTCCGCTGGAGGCACCCCCGCCCACGCCTGATGGACCTGAGCCGGGCGAACTTCGGCTGAGATGGTGGTCTCCGAGGAGCTTGAGTGGTGGGGGTACTAGACGGGGATCATCGGTCTCGCCGGCGGGGCGTCTGCTCCGCTCCTAGCTTTCGCAGACGCCGGTGGGATGCCGCGACGACGGAGGATCATTCCGTACCGCATGGCGTGTGTGGTTGCGATCGGGCCTCCGCAGCCGCCCCACCGGCGAGCCCTCACTTCGCACAGAGCTCCCTGCCATTGAGTTGGGACTGGGGCCGCCGCGCGCGCTGTTGGCAAAGTGCGGAGGACTCTCATCGTGGCTCTGAGGGCAACTCATCCAACTACCTACAGAGGTCCCGGTGGCCGGGTGGACCTGCCCCGGTTTTGTGGACTCTGAAAATGGCGCAACAATGCGCGGGAGGAGTTCGAGATGGCGAAAAGGACGAGAAGGTCGTTCACGGCCGAGTTCAAGCAGGAGGCGGTGCGGCCCCGCGAGGCCGGGGACCGCACCCCCGGGAGTCAGCGCATGGCGGTGACTCGCTGCCTTGTTGGCGCAGTCGTTCTGGTCGCGTCGCTTGGCGGTTGCGTGCTTGACCAGCCTTGCGGGTGGGACGAGGCAGTCTCCACCGAAACCGACTACGATGTTGTGCTCCTTGAACTCTACACGCCCGAATCCACGATGGCCGTCTATCTGCCTGAACACGATCTCGTACCGCCTATCCCGAGCTGCGGAGAACTGGGGGACGTGAACGTCGGGGAGGTGTGGACACTCCGCGCCCATGAACCCGTCACCGGTCAGTTCTGCTCGCTCCATGCCGGGGAAATCACCTCCCCCTCGCTCGACCTCGGCACTCCGGTGCCGGTATTTCTCAACAACCGATCAACGAACTTCATCGCGGCCTCAGGGCGCCGGGATTTTGGAGGTGGTTGCCAGGGAGGCTGGGAGTTCACGGTCCACGCGACGGGTGACGACCCGTTCCGGCCGGCCTCGTCGTCGATCTACCCGATTGTCATCGCCTATCGCGTTCTCTTGGCGGGGTCGACGGCGAACGCTGCGTGTTCGACTCTGACTGGGCAAGAGCCCACGTCCGGTGACTTCCGCTGCGGTGACGCCTACATCGCATCAATGGCGCCTGCGGCGGGTCCGTAGCCGCCCCGCTTCACAGCCCTCCAGGATTGATTGCGTCGTTGCGGAAACGCGTATTTCGTAGAACGTGTGATCTGGCAACTCGCGCAGGCCGCAATCGGTTTCATGATTCCTATCGGCTGCACGACGTTCCCATCGTTGGCAGGGAGCAAAGGACTCTCATCGTCAATTTGAAAGAGAGCTGGTCCCAGAGGACCGAGTGCACTCGCGCGAAAGTTCGATTCACACCGAGCCAGTGGTGCCCCCGAGGTGCCTCCCCAATGAGTCCGGCTCGCGAATGGAAAGGCGTCTCACGCTGCTATCTACAGAGGTCCCGGTGGCGGGGCGGCTGCGCAGGCCCGATCGTGATCACGCCCGCCATGCCGTACCGAGATCGCAGTCGTCCCCGCGACCATCCTCCGTCAACTGCGATAGTTAGGAGCGGAGCAGACGCCCCGCCGCCGGGACCGGTCATCCCCAGTACACACCACCAACAACAAGGTCACCCGAGACCACCATCTCAAGAACAGTTGGCTCTACTCAGGCAAAGCAGGCGTGCTCGGGGGTGCCTCCAGCGGAAGTAGAAGCGTCCGGCAACCGAGCAAGCCCCGGTATCCGCGACATCATCCCCGCCTTCAACAGCGCCAACTCCGGTCGTCGCGCAACAAAGCCCCTGGAGCTGGAGGCACCCCCGAGGACGCCGTCAATCCAGAACACAGCCCCACCGCTCATGCGGTACGACCCTGAGGCTAATCACTAGACGCTAAACGCCGCGCTCTAAGCGGAAGCCGCAACCGGTACAGCTACCGGCGCCGTCGTTTCACGCTCGACGAAGCTGCGGCGGGTTTCACCGACGAGGGTGAGGAGCTCGTTCTTGTCGACGAGGCCCGCGTCCTGGAGGGCCCGCATGTAGCCATCCGCGTAGCCGTGGGCCCGCGAGAGGCGAGCATAAGCGGCACCGTCGAAGCGGGCTTTGAGAACCTCTTCGAGGAGCGCTACGACCGCCGCCTTCAACTCATCCTTGTCCATTCGACCTCCGCCGGCTCGTCGCCGGATGACAAAGGCGATACCCCGCTGGATCGACTGAGGTCAAAAAAGGGGACCGTCTACACGGCAGACAGCTCAGCGCAGACGCGATTGTCGCCAGACCGAGCGGAAACCGGGCCAGGAGCCGGTGATCAAGAGGCCGACGCGGAAGAGGCGGGCGCCCAAGCGAATGGACAGCCAGGTCGACAGGCCCAGCATCGCGAGGGCGCCGGTCACCTCCCACCACGGCACACCCGCTGGGTCGAGGGCCATGCGCAGGATGATGGTGAGCGGCGCAGTGAACGGGATGTAGGTGAAGACCTGGGCGAGCACGCCGTGGGGCTCGGCCATCAACACCGTCAGCATGAGCATCGGCATGAGGCAGAGCAGGCCCCATACCATGGTGAACTTCTGGCTCTCGGTGGCGCTGTTGCCGAGGGACCCGGTGGCCAGCATGAGGCTGCCTACGAAGAAGTACCCGACGATGAAGAACACCGGTGCCACAGCGAGCGCCCGCCACGGGATGCCCACGGACAGTTCGCCCAGAAGCCCCGCCATCCACGTGAGACCCATGATGAAAAGACTCGACCATGCAGCGAACTGCAAGAAACCCGCGGCGCCGAGGCCGAAGAGTTTTCCGGTGAGGATCTCGTCCGGATCTGCGCTCGAGAGCAGCACCTCGACGACCTTGTTCTCCTTCTCGACGGCGATGGCCTGGACGAGGTAGCCGGAGGTCGTCATCAGGGCCATCAGGAGCAAAGCCGCCAATACGATCGGGACCAGGAGGCGCGCGATGATCTCGAGCCCCCGGTCCTCGACCTCCCGCAATGCGCCGGAATCGTCGATCTCGAAGTGCTCGAGGTCGAGGGGCTTCTGGATTCGCTGGGCGAGGGACCAGGCCACCTCCCCGAGGAGCAGTCGTTGAACGAGCAGGTGTTCGAGGCTGCGGGCTGAGGTCGCCGCGCCGACGTCGAAGGGAGGTCGGCCAGTGCGTTGGTAGGAAAACACCCGCCCCTCGTCGAGGTAGTCCGCGGGCACGACGAAGTAACCCTCGATGTCGCCGGCCCCGATGCGTTCACGAGCGGCCTCTTCATCTTCGAGCACCAGGAACTCGAGGGTAGAGAGATCGAGCCTGCCGTAGTCGAGACTCAGGATGTCGTCGGTATCGACGAGACCCCAGTGCACGGTCCGAGTCACCTCATCGGCCACGATTTGCCGCTGGAGCACGGTCGGCAGAGCCGTGATCAAGCCGAGGAAGAGCGGCAGGCCGAAGGTCATCACCAGGTACGACGGGCGCCGCACCGCCGACACCAGCTCGAAGCGGGCGATGATCCGTACTTTGCTGGGGCGAATCACGCGGCGTCCCTCCCCACGACATCGAGGAAGACCTGCTCGATCGGCACCAGCACTCGCTCGAAGTGGTTCACCGCCGCCCCGGCCGCCATGAGACGCTGGAGGTAGACGTCCGCCGCAACTCCGTCGTCGAGGGGCACGAGCCACGCGCCGTCTCGGGTGCGCTCGGCGGGACGGGCGCCGACGACCTCGGGCAGCTCTCCCTGGGCGAGGCGGACCCGCACCTCACCCCGAGAATGGGCGCGGCGAACCTCCTCGGTCTCGCCGTAGACCACCAGGTCACCCCGGTCGACCATCGCGACGCGATCGCAGAGGGCATCGACCTGATTCATCATGTGCGTCGAGAGGATGGTTGCCTGGCCACGGTCTCGGCGCTCGACGATCAGGTCTTTGACCAACTGCACGTTGACCGGGTCGAGGCCCGAAAATGGCTCGTCGAGCACGCAGAGATCTGGCTCGGGCAGGAGCGTCGAGGCGATTTGCACCTTCTGCCCCATGCCCTTCGAGAGCCGGTCGACGCGGTCCCGCTCATGACCGGCGAGACCGACCTTTTCGAGCCACAAACCCGCCCGGCGCATGGCCTCGACGCGGCTCAGCCCCTTGAGCTGGGCAAAATACGTCAGCACGTCGATCACCCGCTGGCGCTGGTAGAGGCCCCGCTCCTCGGGCAAATAGGTGACCCGGTCGAGGTCATCCCGGTCGAGGGCTCGGCCGAAGAGCGTGACCACCCCCCGGTCCGCGCGAATGATGTCCAAGGCGATGCGAATCAGCGTGGTCTTACCGGCGCCATTCGGCCCCAGCAGGCCAAATACTTCCCCTCGCCGCACCTCGAGGGAAATCCCCCGGAGAGCGTGAAAGTCGCCGTATGACTTGTGAACATCCTCGAAGGCGAGCTCGGACATGCCGGGCGGAGCCTAACAGGTGAGGCCCGAGGCAGGGAAAGCGGACGAATCGGATCGAGTTGCGCTATGGTGGGCTCCGCCGCCGCGCTCGCGCGCACGCTTGGGGAAATGCGCTACCTCTACGCCGATTCGGAGAGCTTTCCGCTCGACTACGACTTCCTCGCCACGTTGCGAGGGTTCATCGAGTGCGGTGCTGCATGCCTCAGCGCCGTCGCGACGATCGATACCCGCCGCGCGGCGGTCGCGGATGAGCGAACCCGCAACAAGCGCAACCACGGGGCCCTCGACCGATACCTCGAGGACGCCCGGGGCGGCCTCGAAGCAGCCCACAAATCCAACCCGGCAAAAGAAGCGGTCGTCCTCGTGGGCGGCCGAGCGATCGCGGCGGTCACCCAGACGGTCTCGGCGGAGAAGTCGAGCATCGACGACCGCCTCGCCCAGCTCGAGCGGGAGGCGGCGAGCAAAATCGACAGCCAGGGCGAGACGATCCGCATCGCCCTCGAACGGTTCCTGCTGAAAGAGCGCCTCGAGGTAGAGGAAACCTTCTTCGAGCTGGCCCTCGAGGACGAGGGCTACGCCATCTCAGCCGTTTGCCAGATGCCCGAGGGGCTCTCGGTCACCTACGAGCTCGACGCCCAGCGCAAAAAAGAATGGCAGCGCCCGCGCAAGATGACCGAGTTCGTGACGGACCTCGAGGTCCAGCTCGGGATGAAAAAGAAGTTCCTGGGCAAGAAGCTCATCCCCGAGGTGGTGAAGGTTGGGGACTGGGCCCTCGTGGCCGCCACCCTCGGGAACGGCCGCGCGTCCTTCACGCTGCGCAAGAAGCCCGAGTCCGACCGGGATACGACGGTCATCAGCGTCACCCGCGACAGCGAGGGGCGGGTCAGCGGAGAGGTTCGCCGAGGCGTCGAAAAGGGAGCGGACGACCAGAGCCGGATCCCCCTCGCCGCCGAGGACCGGGACAAGCTCATTCGCCTGTGGAAAAACGTCGAGGCACGGTGCCTCGGCGCCCTCGCTCACCGGGAGTCGGCGCATGATTTCCGCCTCGACGGTGGCGACCTCCTCGACGACGGCCAGGTCGTCGATTTCGTCCAGCGCTACGTGCGCATGTACCAACCCTTCGTCGAACAGATAGCCCTTCGCAGCCCGTCGTCCAAAGAGCTCTCGCTCAAGATCGAGCACGACGACGGTCACCGCGAAGAGATCTACCTGCGCCGCGACGAACTCGCGGATGTCGTCGCCGGCCTCGGCGACGCCGAGATGAAGTGCTTCGCGCCCCTCGATTTCTTCCCCGAAATCGAAGTCGAGTTCGACTGAGGCCGACAAGAAGGCGTGCGCAAGAGGCAGTTCGCACGCAACTCACCGGCGCTGGGCCCGAAAAGGACCCATGCGCAACGACTCCGCCAACGTCCATCCCTCCGTACTCCCCCTTCCCCGTCCGACCGTCCGCGAGCGGTACCGCACGCGCGTCGCCGCGGAGCTCGGCCAGGCATTCGTGAACAGCGACCACGGACGCGGGCTCGATACCGAGCTGGCGATGCTCGCGGCGCTGACCCTCACCGAGCGCCACCTGCGCATCGGGGGCCACGAGCGCAGCTTCAGCTCGTTCGACGCCGCCTCGTTCTTGCGCTGGCTTCCCACCGAGGCGCTCCTACCCCCGGAGGTCGTCCCACCCCTCGTCGAAGCCTGGCTCGCTTTCGTCCACTTCCTCTATGAAGAGGGCCGCCTCGACGAAGTCACCGCGGCCCGCCTCCGCCGAGACCTCATGGTCGGCGAAGCGGGCCTCGTCCGCACCCTCGGCGCCCGATTCGACGCGATGATGACCTCCCTGGACGCGAGCTGACGGGGGGGGTTGATCCAGCCTTCAAACGGGAGACAATAGATCGAGTCTGCCGGCCATCGCCGACGGACACAGTCTCGAAAGGCCAGCGTGCGGGGGGATCCTATCGTAGCCGGCTCGCTCATCGCGGGTCGCTACCGCGTCGAGAAGAAGCTGGGCGCCGGCGGTATGGGCGCGGTGTATCTCGCCACGCGCATCGAGGACGGAGCGCGGGTCGTGATCAAGACCATGCTCGCTTCGTGGGCGAAGAACCCCGTGGCGAAGAAGCGCTTCGCCCGGGAAGCCGAAGCCGCCTCACTGCTGGTCCACCCCGGCCTCGTACGAATCCTCGAGTTCGACGCCGACGCGGAGACCCCCATCCTGGTCATGGAGCACCTCGATGGCCGCACCTTGACCGAGGTCATCCGCGAACCGCCCATGATGGACCTCGGTCGGGCGGTGGAGCTGCTCCGGCAACTCCTCGAGGCCCTCGGCGCGGCCCATGGACGGGGAGTCACCCACCGGGACCTCAAGCCCGCCAACATCATGGTCATCCAGGGACCGGACGGCGCGGAACAGATCAAGGTCCTCGACTTCGGCCTCGCGCACATCCTCGACGAAGAACGCCGCACCCGGCTCACGAAGACGGGACAGATCCTCGGGACCCCCGGGTACCTCGCACCGGAGCAGGCGAAGGGAGACCCAGTCGATGCGCGTACCGACCTTTTCGCGGTGGGCGTGATTTTCTATGTGATGCTCGCCGAGAAATTGCCCTTCCCGGGAAAGGACACAGCGACGCGTCTCATCGCCATGCTCACCGAGGAACCGGCCCCGCTCTCGCACCACCGGCCCGACGTCCCCGACAGCATGGTCGTTCTGATTCAACGATGTCTCGAGAAGGAGCCGGGCAATCGGTACGCATCGGCTGCAATGGTGGCCCGCGCCCTCGCCGACGCGACGCGCGCGGACGCGACGCTTTCGATGGGCGCCCGCGGGGTGCCGACCCTGCCGACGCGTCGCCTGCGGACGGGGCCCGTAGATGCGCCGGTCACGACGCGCGACCCAACCCACGTCGCCGCGCCAGTGGCCACGAGAGCCGCGACCGCAGCCCAAAGTGCGATGGCCGGGGCCGCGACGCCACCCACGGCCGCGGCCCGAAGGGCGAATACCGCCGCCGGCTCGGCCCCCCGCCGCACCGAACGTCGTCGCCGCGGGGGCGCCCTGTGGATCGTCGCGGGCCTGGTCGCGGTGTTCGGGATGGGCGCAGCGGCAGTCGGCGCGGCGCTCACCATCGGTACCGCACCGCCCCTCGAATGGCTCCCGAGCCCCTCGCCTGTCGTGCCGGTCGGCTTCCCCGCGAGCCAGGCGATGCAGCCGAGCCTGCCGGATGCGGTCGCAGAAGGGGCGCCCATGGTCCCTGCGGGGGCGCACGCGGTGCCGGCCGAGCCCGCCCTGACAGCAGCGGCGCAGACCTTCCCCCCTCGCACGCCGGGTACAGCGCCTGCCGAGCCAAGCACGCCGGTTGCGGCGCTGGCCGCGGGCAGCGCCGCCGCCGCGGCGCCCGCTGAGCCGGGCCCTCCCGCCCCCCCCTCCCCGACCGGTCCCGCGCCAACCGAGTCACCGATCGAAACGCC
>QMMC01000090.1 GCA_003647065.1 Deltaproteobacteria bacterium
CCGTCCAGGTGCCGAAAGGCAACCCACGTGTTGCCGTGGGTCAGGCGGGCCACCGCCTCGAAGCGCTCGTGGTTTGGACCGAGGGCCATCGGATCCGACACGAACGAGAAGTCGGTGCGCATGCGGAGCGCGTGTCGGAAAATCAAGTCATCCACGAATCCGACGAAGCCCCAACGGCCCTCCGCGTAGCGAAACGCTTCACTCACCACACTCAGCCCGAGTTCATGCGTGCCGTAGCGTCTGCCATCCGGCGCGAGCTCGAAGAGCGTCGTGCTCGAAGAGAGGGTCTCCCGCTCGAACCCCTGCGTCGCCACGGCCCATCGACCGGCCCCCCATTCCACCGCCAGACCTCCCCTCCAGTGGATGCCCCGCTCGAAGCTCTCGTCTTCGTCGGCGATGACGACGGGCTCTTCCATCACGCAGCAGGGGTCCTCCGCACCGATGCGCGGTGGCATCCTCCAGTCGTCGGCCTCGGGGTAGTCACTCGGCCGCGCGTCGGGCCCGAGGTCGGGATCGGGGTCGGCAGGCAGAGGTGCGCCATCCGAGCTCGCGTCTCTTCCGATGTCACTGTCCGCGGCCGAGTCCCGCGGCGTTGGTGCGGGCGCCCCCGCGTCACTCTCATTTCCGTGCCCCAGATAGCATCCTGGAAGGAGGAGGAGGGAGAGCGCAAACGAAGTGAGGCGAATCGGGGTCATTGTCATGAACGTCGTGATCGGGATGCCGCGAAACACACGAGGTTCGTGATGCAAGCCGCGCGCCGTTCGATTCTCCCACAATCAGGCACGTCACACGCGCAATCCGCCCGACCCTCGTGCGTATGTTGACGGCTAGAGGAGGATAGTCCGCACGACGCCAGTCGCCGTCCGCGGGAGTCTACGGATCGCGCGTTCTACGAAGCGCGGACCCTTGCTTCGACGCGATCAATACAGCACGGCTGTGAAGCTGGGCGATGGCGAAGTGTTTCGAAGCGAGTGCGCGCAGTTCCGGGGGACATCGGCACTGAGCGCTCTCTATGCCGTGGCCAACAATGGGCGCGTCACGGCGCTAAGTCGCAGTGAGGTGGACCCCGTCACCAACAATCCGGCCACGCGCGATCATGAACTTGTCGCGAACGACCATCCGAAACCCTTCGTCAGTCACTAGTCGCTTCCGCCGTTCGACGTGATGGAGGCGGGCGCCTTCTCCTCGGCATCCCTCACGGCAGCATCGATACTCCCGCGTCCGGACCACTCTACCCACGTCGGTTCGGAGATGTCACCGGCGTGTTGAAACCTGGCGTAGTAGAGGTCGGGGCGGGGTTGATCGTCGGTATCAAGAGAAACGGGTTCGGAGGGCCTAGCGCACCTGGACGAAATTTCGCTTCACGATGAGTCCATCGTGCCCTCGAGGAGCCTCCACTGTGAGCCCACCTCGCCAATGGAACGGCGTCTCACCCAGCTATCTACTCGAGGTCCCGAAGGCGGGGTGGATGCGGAGGCCCGTGCGCCCCCGCGCCCGCCATGCCGAACTGTCAAAGGCGGCGTCCCCGCGACCATCCTCAGGGAACAGCGAACGCTAGGAGCGGAGCAGACGACCCCCGCCGGGACCGGGAGCATCCCCAGTTCACACCACCACCAAGAAGGTCCCCGGAGACCACCATCTCAGCCGAAGTTCGCCCTGCTTACGCAATCAGGCGTGGGTGGGGAGGTCTGCGAGAAAGCGTCGGGCGACGTCAGTCGACCAGAGCTGGATTGCCGACCGGTGCCTCCAGCGACGGTCAAAGCGTCCGGCAACCGAGCGAGCCCCGGTACCCGCGACATCAACTCCGCCCCTCACAGCGCCAACTCCGGTCGTCGCGTAACGAGCGCCCTGGAGCTGGAGGCACCCCCGCCCACGCCGTCATCGCGCTCAACCGTGTCCAATCACGCCGTCAATCCAGCTCACATCCCCACCGCTCGTACATATCGCCCGGCGCCGGGATCAGCCCCGCGGGTGATACCTCTCGTGCATGCGGTTCAGATGCTCGCCGCTCACGTGGGTATAGATTTGGGTGGTGGCGATGTCGGCGTGTCCGAGCATCGTCTGCACAGCCCGAAGGTCCGCCCCCCCGAGGAGCAGGTGGGTCGCGAAGGAGTGGCGCAATTTGTGGGGGCTCATGGTCTTGGTGATACCGGCGGCTGCGGCGTGGCGCTTGATCAGCTTCCAGAACCCTTGCCGGGTCATCGCCCGGCGACGAGAGGTGACGAAGGTCGAACCATCTCCCGGAGTGACCCAGTGGGGCCGCACTTCGCGCAGATAGGTCTGTGTTGCTTCCACGGCGACCTCTCCGAGGGGAACGATGCGACGCTTGTTCCCCTTGCCGAAGGCCGCGACGAAGCCCGCTTCGAGGTTGAGGTCACCGAGGGCGAGGTTGGTGAGCTCGGATACCCGGAGACCGGCGGCGTACATGACGGCGATCATGGCCCGGTCGCGCACGCCGCGCTTCGTGCTGGGGTCCGGGGCGACGAGGAGCCGGGCCACTTCGTCTCGAGAGAGCACCGTCGGCAGTCGGCGACTCAAACGCGGGCCCTCGATGAGGGTCGACGGGTCGCGCTTGAGCTCCTTTTCGGCGATGAGGTACTTGAAGAACCCCCGGAGCGAAGAGAGATAGCGCGCCTGCGAACGCGCGTTGAGGCCGCGCTTCGACAACGACACCAGGAAGGCCGCAATGGTGCCGACGTCCGCGTCGCCGAGGGCGATCCCCTCGTCCTCGAGGAGCTCCATGAACGACCCGATGTCACTCGCGTAGGCCTCCACCGTCAGCGGGCTCAGCGCACGCTCTACTTTGAGGTGCGCGAGGTAGCCGTCGACGAGAAGGTCCACCCCATTGGGTTAGCACGCCTCTCGGTGGGCCTCAGAAAAACTGGCTGAATGAGACGTAGAGCCCGATGGGTGACCGCGTGCTGTTGAGGCGTCCGTCGCTCCCGATAGCGTTTGGATTGCGGGTGAGGGGAACCCCGACGTCGATCGACATCACGCCGGGCTGCACCCCACCGTAAGTGTAGTGAAAACGAAGGCCTCCGCCGACCTCGGCCGCCAGTCGAAGCCCCCCGTCGGGGATGGAGTCGAAGGTCATGCCGCCCCCGGTCCAGACCGCGAGCTGTATCTCCCTCAGCCAGGCCAGGTGCACCAGGTTCCAACGAAGGTCAGAGAGCGCCGTAATCCGATGCTCCGCCACGAGGTAGGCCTTGCCCCGTCCGACGAGCTCCTGGGTGCCGAAGCCTCGCAGCAGAAATCGCCCACCGAGCTGCTGGAGCTCACCGGAGAGCGCATCGCCGAAGGTCCATCCGACGCCCCCGACGAGCAGCATCGCGTTGCGCAGACCCATGGTGATCATGTGGCTCGCCCGGAAGCCCAGCCCCGCGGTGACTCCGAATTCGTCGTCGTCGCGAACCACACCTCCGACCCGCCCGGAGAACACCGCCGAAGACCCCTCCCGCGGGTCGACGAAGTAGGTCCGCGTGTCGAAGCCGGCGCTTCCGATCAACGAGAGCCGGTAGCCCCCGACACCAGCGCCCACGAAGTCATCGCGCACGCGGTCGAAGTCGAGGCCGACCGATGCTGCGCCGATGCGCGCGTTGGTGTGACGCTTGGGGCCGATACCGCGGACATACCGAAAGTTGCCGCCGGTCGTGCTCGAGAGGTGAGAGAGGGTGAACGCGAACGACTCCTCGAGGTCGTAGCGCCGACGCAGAGCAAAGCTGACGTAGCCGAAGACCTGTCCCTCGGTGAGCGCGAGGTTCAGGCCGAGCCCCGTCAGCAACGGCGGCCGGAAGGGCTTGCTCGTCGCATCGTCTCCGCGGGGGTGGCCGTCGGCGACCTCCGGAGCCTGGCTGAGGCGGTGTCGCGGGTCGATGTGCACGTCTTCGATCGGCGCCGGCATGTGCGCCTCCACGACTCCCCGAGGCCCGGCGCCATCCCAGACGACAACCTGCTCGTTGCCCTCGTCGTCCTCGATGAGCACCTCGACGGGCTCCGGCCGGTCCGCCCCGTCGCGAAAGACCTCGACCCGGTTGACGTAGCCGCCGCTCGGATGGGGCTCTGAGGAGAGCTCCCCGTACCGGTAGTTGACCCGCCGGTTCGGAGTATCGAGCCACACTTCGAGGCGGTCCGCCGCGCTTTCATCGAGGCGCTCGAGGATGGATGCAACGGCTTCATCCCCCTCGAGGAGTGCCTCGGTTAGCTCACGAAAATCGTCTTCGTGGAGGGCATCCCGGGCGCTCTCGAGCACGCGTCGGCCTCGCGAAACGTGCCGACGGGACCGCGCCGGGTCATCGCGGAACGGGTCCGGTTCGTCGATCGAGCCGAAGAAGGTCTCGACGTATTGAAGCTGCGGCGCATAGAGCAACGCGTCGACCGAGGGATGGAAGGCCGCGAAGCCGACGAGCTCCTCGGGGGTCCGGGCGACGCCGTGGCGACGCGCATCGTCGACGTCGACCAGGAAGACCGCGCGGAAGTCGTCAACCCAGTCGCGGTCCCCGGGGGCCTCGGTCGCATCGGAGATCGGCGCGACCAGGTGGCGAAAGAGCGCACGCCGGAAGGCTCGATGATGGAACTCCTCGGTTACGTCGAGGGGAAAGATCTCGTAGATGTTGTCGGAGCAGAGGATGAGCCCCGGCGCCGTGGTCGCGAGCTCGACCCGCGAGGGCACCATGGCCACCACCAGGTCCCCCCGCCGGTGAGGCACCCGCGCCTCGGCGAGGGTGGCGTAAACGTCGGCCACCGAACGCTCCATCATCGCCGGGACGGGAATGCGGTCGATGTCGCTGAGCGCGGCGAGCCCCTCGGCGTTGGCCGACGGCTCCGTATAGAGCGGCTCTGGCGAGAAGATTCTCAAAGTTCGGCTGCCCACCCGTCGAACAAGCTCATGCAGTTCGGGGGCAGCGACGACTGGGACGAAGGCCCCGGTTCTCTCGACATACTCACCCGAACTCACCCGCTCCCCGCCGACGAGGAGCGCGAGGCTCTCGGTCGCATCCACGCGCACCCGGTGGGGAACCGAGAACCGGTACGCATCGCCATCGACGAGCAACGGATACCAGGGGGCGGTGAGAGTCACCCGGTCGTCGACGGCTCCGACCCGGCCGTAGCGCTCCGGCAGGTCCACTTCGAAGCGCAGGCGGACCGACACCGGCCGACGAGGGCCCGCCGTGATCGGGACCACGAGATCGGCCCCCGCAAAGTCCCGTCCCCGCGCCGAGCCGGGGGGGTGGCGCTCGAGCTGTGCCGATGCGTCTCGTCCGTCGACTCGAAGGTCGGAGATGCGCACCCCACCGGTGCTGACGCCGCCGGGATAGATCCACCGGCCGGACATCTCGCCCATCGCCGAGGGCGGCACCTGATTACGGTCCGGGTAGAGCCAAAAACGCAGCTCCTCCTCGCCTTCATCGACCCATACCTCGGTATGCATCGCACCGACGATCACGCCATCCTCGACCTGAAGGCGCGCGTTCACGGCATAGGAGATCGGCTCATTCGCCCGAGAGACGGCGACGTCGCCGAAGAACGCGATGGCGAAGCTGACCAGCGAAATCGCGACGCATGCCGTTCGTTGCTGGCCCACTAGGCGCATGCTACCTTTTGTGCTGTTCAGGAACGTCCCTAAACATGCCATTGGACATCGACCCGAGTGCGGTGCTGGTGGTGTTGGTCGCTGGGGCGGGCGCAGTAGCTATCGTCCGAATCGTCGCCAACCTAGCGCGACGCCGTGTCCGACAGAGGACGCGCGAACTATTGAAATCGTCGACAGCGTTGGCCCCGAGGGGCGCCGCGGACGACAACGCGGCGACCCGCCGTCGTGGAGAGTCGTCCGGGGAATGAAGTATCGCCGCCGCGGGTAAGTCAAAGAGGGACCGGGAGGGTTAGACGGAGCACGAGTTATGGGAAGAATGTTGGGATACATGGCGAACCGCGCCGACCGATTGCACGACGCCCTCCACCAGGAGCGAGACGTCATTCGGCTGCAGAACCCCGACGGGCCCTCGGGCTACGGCATCGGCTTCTATCAAGGGGGCGAAGTGCTGCACAAGAAGCGCCCGCTCCTCGAGGGGAAAACCCTCGACTGGGAGCAGGTCGCCCGTGGCGTGCGCTCCGATTGTGTGGTGATTCATCAGCGCGAAGCGACCGTGGGCGACTTTCGCGCCGACAACACCCACCCCTTCCGCATGCGCTCGTGGCTCTTTGCCCACAGCGGGACCATCGATCGCTTCGATGCAATCCGCCCCCGGCTCCTCGAGACGATGCCAGATTTCGTACGGCGCAACGTCCGCGGCGAGACGGACAGCGAGTACTTTTTCCACGCGGCCATCTCGTTCCTGAACGATGCCGGGCAGCTCGATCGTGGGTTGGCCGATGACGACGCTGTCATCAGCGCGCTGCGCTCGAGCGTGCGCCTCGTAGAACGTCTATCGAAAGAGGTCGGCGCCGCCGAACCGGTCCTGAACTGCATGCTCACCAATGGCCACTCGATGTACGCGCTGCGGCGCGGCAAGCCGGTGAAGTACATCGAGCGTTCCGGTATCGATGACCCCGCCGAATCCAGCGACGAGGGCGAGCACCCGGGCCGTCGGGACGGCGTTCGATACGTGATGGTCGTGAGCGACGGGGCGGATGTCCCGCACCCCTACGTCGAGGTCCCCGAGGATTCGGTTTGTTTGGTCAATCGCGATCTCTCGGTCTCCATGCACCCCCTGTGATCCACGCTCTCTACTTGCTCAGCCTCGTCGCCGCCTGCGGAGGCGCGCCCCAGGAGACGGACAGCCGGGCACAGCTCTTGGGCGAAGCCGCCCCGACCGAACCCCTCGGAGCGCCATCGACCCACCGCGATCCGCCGCCGTACACGCCTCTGCCGGCTCCGTCCGCCCAGACGGGTGAAGCGAGCGCCCTCCGGGCCGCAGGGGGCTACGATCAGGCCCGGGCGGTGGCTCTCGCCGTCGTCGAAGCCGTACGAGACCGAGATGAAGCAACCCTGAACCAGCTGGTCTCGGACCCCGTTGGGCGGGTGCTGCCACGGCTCTCCGGCCCTACCCGATCCCGCGACGCCGTGCTGCGGCAGATCCTCCACTCTCCGAGGCGCCAGGCCCTTGGCCCAGACATCGAGCTCGACGCGCTCATCGACGCCTCCCGGATGACCGTGACTCCCCTCTCTCGTCTCCCGAGCCAGGCAAGTCTCCCGTCAGGGCTCCTCGGCAGTGACCTGATGGTCCGATTCCCCCTCGCTGCCACCGGCCGGCAACTCCTCCGCTACGTGCTCAGCTGGGCCGTCGAAGGGGCCATCGTCGTGCGCCCCGGTAGCGAGCCACGGGTCATGGCGCTCTGATACCGTACGCACGAACGAGGATTGTAGGCTCTCTCCATGCACCGCCACGCCGTACAGATCTACTACGAAGACACGGACCACTCTGGGCTGGTCTACCACCCGAACTACCTCAAGTATTTCGAGCGCGCGCGAGAGCACGTGCTCGGTGTCGACGAACTCGTCCGGTTGCTCAACGAAGACGGCATCGGTTTCGTCGTCTACAAAGCCGAAATGACGTTCAAGAAGGGCGCCGTCTTCGGGGACTCGATTGAAATCCGAACCCAGGTCAACCGCGCCAGCGACTACCGGCTGGTCTTTCAGCAGGACGTCTATCGGGCAGAGGAGTTGCTCGTCGAAGGTGTCGTAGAAATGGTCTGCGTCGATGCGCAGGGCACGTTGACGCGGGTCCCGGGGTTCGTGCTCACCCGCCTGCGCGCCTGACCGCCCCGGGCCCGGGATCGGACCACGAGCCGCCGCGCTCTGGTACCGTCCGCTTCATGACCGACCTCTCCCTGGTCCTCGTAACGGCCCCCAACGACGACGTCGCCGCGCGCCTCGCCCGCGGCCTAGTCGAAGGTGGCCTCGCCGCATGTGTGAACGTGGTGCCGGGCGTGCGCTCCTTCTACGTCTGGAAGGGCGCCCTCGAAGAGGAGACCGAGGTCCAACTCCTGATCAAGACGCGCCGCGAGCGTTTCGACGAGCTCGCCGCCTGGATCGGAGAACACCACCCCTACGAGGTGCCCGAGATTCTCGCAGTGCCCATCGAAAACGGCTCCCCGGCCTACCTCACGTGGGTCCGAGAGCAGACGAAAGCTAGAGCGGTGCTCTAGGCTTTCCCGATTGCGCGCACGTTGCTTCGCACGTCGAAGACGCCGCGCTGCTTGGCCGCGGCGAGCAGGCGCAGCGCCTCGCGGTAGCTCCGGGTGAGCAACTGGCGTGCATGGCGCCGACCGACGAAGGAGAAGTTGCCGAGGTCGGCGGAGACATTGAGCACCGTCACGTGAGGGTGCTGGCGGGCCAGCAGGTCGATGCCACGTTTCTCTTTTTCGGAGAGCACGATATTGAGCGCCTGGCGACCTACGGCGGCCCCCCCGGAGTGAACCAGGGACCGGTGCTTTCTGCGAGTGACGTGGGGCCGGTACACGTTGGACACCACGATGACGTCGGCCCCGGCAGCGGTAGCGAGGTCGAGGCTGAGAGTGCGGATCACCTCCCCATCGACGTAGTACCGGTCACCGATGCGGTAGGGCCGGAAGAGCAGAGGAGAGCACGAGGAGGCGGCGACCGCCTGACTGATGGGCACGTCCTCATCGTGACCGGGGCCAAAGACCACTCGGCCTCGCCCATCGACATCGCAGGCCGTGACGAGGAGCTTGTGCGAGAGCTGGCGGAAATCGTTGACCGGAAGACGGTCTGCGAGAAAGCGCTCGAAGCGGTCGATGGAGAGCAGGCCGCTCGTGAGGTACCCCGGGCTGCGCCACTGCTCGGCGTTCGGAGCACCGAGAAAGTGTCGGGCCCGGAGGGGGGCCGCCCCCCGACGAAGCCAAAAGGGGCGAAGCCAATCGACCATCTCGTCGACGCCAAACCCTTGAGAAAAGAACGCTCCGGCGATGGCTCCGGCGGACGCGCCGACGTAGACGTCGGTCTCGATCCCGAGCTCTTTCATGGCGTTCATCACGCCGAGGTGGGCGATGCCTTTGGTCGCCCCCCCGGAACCGACGAAGGCGACGCGCGGCTTATGAGTATTCAGTGACACGTCAGTTTCTCCCTCGGCGGCCGCCCCGGAGGACTCGAATATTGAGCTCGCCGAGGTGGCGTCGGGCATCAGGGGCGAGAGCCGACCGCGGCCAGCGGCGAGTCAGAGTGCGCAGAGCGTTGCGCGCGTCGTCGATGCGGTCGATCTCCTCGGCGCACTGACTCAGCAGCCACATCGCATCATCCTGCAGTTCGCGGTCGATGTTCTGATCGACGACAGCCTGTGCGAAGACGATAGCCTCGCTCTGGCGGCCGAGACGCCGGAGGGCACTCGCGAGTTGGAACTTCACGGCGGGGATGTGGGCACCCTCGTCCTCGAGGTCTATGGCCGCCTGGAACTTCTCGGCAGCCTCGGCGTAGCGACCGGTACGCATCAGGTCGAGGCCTTGCTGGTAGGCCGCAACCGAGAGGTCGAGGCGGAAGCGCTCGACGGTGTCGCGGAAGAACGCGGCCTCGGCGCGGGTCACCGGGACCTGACGAATCCGATCGTAGGCGTCGACGACCTCCCGACGCTTCTGCTGACGAATGAGCTCGTAGTAGGCCGCGGCGTCGGCCTCCGCCCTCCCCGCGGCTTCGACCCGCTCGGTCTGCTCTTCGAGCTCGGCGGTGAGCTGCCGGGCATGCTCTCGGAGCTCCGCATGGGAGGCCTCGATCTCACGAATTCGCGCGTCGGAGGCGAGCTTGAGGCCCACGAAAGCGAGCGTCGCGAAAAGCACGTAGGCAACGGCGCTGTTCCAGTTGAACCGGCGCTCGTAGCCGGCCTGGCGCTTGGCGATGTGTTTGATGTCCGCGGAGAGGGAGTTCACGAGGTTGTTGGTCTTGATGGTCAGACCCCGAGATTCGATGATCTCCTTCTTGATCTCGCGGATCTCCTCCTCGGCTTCGCGCATGAGCGATGGGAATTAGCCTGCCAGAGCCGGGTTTACAAGGTGTCAGCCGGGTGTGGGCCAGGACGGGTGCAGAAGCGCCCCACGTGTTCTATACAGAGGGCGCGCGGCAGCCTGTTGGGCCGAAAAATGCCGCACGGGAGTGGAACCGAGACCATGTACGAGACGTCCGACATCCGAAAAGGCCTGAAGGTCCTCATCGACAAGCAGCCCTACAACGTCGTCGATTTCCAGTTCGTGAAGCCGGGCAAGGGCCAGGCCTTCACCCGGACCAAGATGAAGAACATGATCACCGGCGCAGTCCTCGAGCGCACGTTCAAGAGCGGCGAGAAACTCGCACCGGCCGATGTGGAGTCCAGCGAGATGCAGTACTTGTATCCGGAGGGCGACGGCTGGGTCTTCATGAATACGAAGAGCTACGACCAGATGACCCTCGACGCCGACGCCGTCGGGGACTGCAAGCACTACCTGCTCGACGGTCTGATGGTCGAGGTCCAACTCTTCGACGGGAACCCCATCGCGGTCACGCCCCCGACCTTCGTCGAGATGATGGTCATCGAGACCGAGCCTGGCTTCAAAGGCGACTCGACGAGCAACGTACAGAAGCCCGCAAAGATGGAGACCGGCCTCATGGTTCAGGTCCCCCTCTTCGTCGAGCAAGATACGAAGCTCAAGATCGACACCCGCACCGGCACCTACGTCGAACGCGTGAAGTAACGAGCCGGTGGCCCGCCACAAGCCCGCCGCGATCGTCTGCCGACTCCCCATCGGGAGCCGCGCCACGGTCGCTGGCCGGGTGGTGAACATCGACGGCGGGCGCGTGCGCCTCGTCGATGGCAGCGGCGCTCTCACCCTCTCCCTCGGCCATGTATCCCCCGGGGCGCCGGCCCTTGGGCAACTCGTCCAAGCGACCGGCGTCTGGGACGGGACCGCCTTGGTCGTCGAAACCCGGCGTGACGGAGTGGCCCCCCTCGACAGCTTCCCGAAAGCCGAGGGCGACTACGCCCACTTCACCGCCGACGGCGGTCGCCGGGTCGCCAACCTCCACCGCCGCGCGGCGGTGCTCGGAGCCATACGGGTCTACTTCGACCAACGAGGTTTCCTCGAGGTCGAAACCCCCCTCATGGTTCGGAGCCCCGGCACCGAAGTACACATCGAAGCCTTTTCGGTCGACGGGGGCCGCGACCGTCGCTTTTTGATCACCAGCCCCGAGATGCACATGAAGCGGCTGCTCGGTGCTGGCCTATCGAAGATCTACCAGATTAGCCGCGCGTTTCGTCGCGACGAGGCCGGGGGGCATCACCAGCCGGAGTTCACGATGCTCGAGTGGTATCGGGGCTTCGCGGACGCCTCGGCGGTCATGGAGGACACCGAAAACCTGGTGGCGGCGGTGGCCGAAGAGGTCCGCGGCGAGGCCACGGTCCAGGTGGCCGGCCGAAACGTGAGTGTAGCGCCGCCGTGGCACCGCCTCCGCGTCGACGAAGCCCTGCTCGAGTACGCCGGCCTGACTCTCTCGGAGGTCCTCCCCGACGAAGAGCGCTTCTTCCACGCGTGGGTGGAGAAGGTCGAGCCCGCCCTCGGGCGAGACCGCGCGACCTTCGTCACCCACTGGCCCGCATCGATGGCCTCCCTCGCTCGGCTCCTCCCCGACGACCCCACGTCGGCCGACCGCTTCGAGGCGTACGTCGGCGGCATCGAGCTGTGCAACGGCTTCGGCGAGCTGGTCGACGCCCGAGAACAACGCGGACGCATCGAGGCCGAAGTCGCGCTCCGCGAAGCCGAGGGCCTGCCCGCCTACCCGATCGACGAGCGTTTCCTCGGCGCCCTCGAAGAGGGCCTTCCAGACTCCGGCGGAAACGCCCTCGGCGTCGACCGCCTCGTGATGATGGTATGCGGCGAAGACAGGGTCTCCGAGGTGATGGCCTTCCCCGCCGACCGCGTCTGAATGCCGCCCTCGCCAGCCCACCAATGAGTCGATGAACAGACCAGATCAGGGATTGCGACTCCCGGAGCTCCTCGCCATGGGAGTCGGCGGAATGATCGGCGGAGGTATCTTTTCGATCCTCGGCATGGCCGTCGGTATCGCAGGCCACGCCGCCCCGCTGGCATTCGCCGTCGGAAGCCTGGTCGCCGGGGCGGCGGGCTACTCGTACATACGACTCGCTCTCGCCTTCCACAGCGACGGAGCGAGCTTCACCTACCTCGATCACGCGTTTCCCAAGCATCCAAACATCGCGGGGGTCGCCGGGTGGACGGTAATCGTCGGCTATGTGGGCACCCTGGCCCTTTACGCCTTCACCTTTGGAGCCTACGGGGCAGACTTGATGGGCGCTGGCGGTTCTACGCCGGTGCGCGTCGCGTTATCGGCAGGGGTGCTGCTTTCCTTCATGGCCGTGAACCTCCTTGGCGCCCAGGCCACCGGGAAGACCGAAGTGGTGATCGTCCTCGTCAAGGTGGTGCTGCTGGGCATGTTTGCCTTCGCCGGCTCCACCAACATCTCGCGGGCGCACCTTTTCCCGGTATTCGACCGCGGCATCGCGTCTCCTCTCGTCGCCGGAGCGCTGGTCTTCGTGGCGTTCGAGGGTTTTCAACTCATCACCAACGCGGTCATGGAAACCGAGAACCCTGGGCGCGATATCCCGAGAGGCATTTATGGTTCCATCGCAATCACTTCGCTGATCTACATCGGGGTGTCCGTCGTCGCAGTCGGCAACTTGGACGCCGCCGAGTTGATGGCCGCCAAGGAGTACGCCCTGGCGGTTGCAGCACGACCCGCTCTCGGCAACCTCGGCCCCGTTCTCGTAGACATCGCGGCTTTGCTCGCGACCGCCTCAGCCATCAACGCCACCATCTTTGGCGCATCGCGCATGCTCGCCGAGATGGCCAGTGAAGACAGAGTCCCGCGTGCTTTCAGTCATCGCAGTACGGCGCAGGTCCCCTGGCTCGCAGTGGTGGTCATCGTCGGGCTCTCGGCAGCGTTCACCGCTGCGGCGAGCCTCGATGCGATCGCGACCTTCTCGAGCCTCACCTTCCTCCTCGTGTCGGTAGCGGTCTCGGCAGCGAACTTTCGCCTGCGTAGTCAGACCCAGAGCAAATCGTGGCTGGTCCTATCCGGGATCGTCTTGATGGGAACGACCATCGCCCTCCTGATCCACCACGTGTGGGCGGAAAACCGGATGATGCTGGTGTGGGTCGGCGCGATCTTCGTGACGATCGCCGTCGCTGAGATACTCTTTTTCGAGCGAGTCACCCCGAAGACGAAGAGCAAGCTCCCGCGCTAGGGCGGCACGAGCCACTCGACCGCGTCGTCGAGGACCTCGAAAGGTCGCATGTTCACGCCGCTCTGCATGGCCATGGCCATGACGACGACCCGCCACATGGCGTTGTCGACGACGACCGCCACCCGCGTGAGCTGGGCCTTTCGCTGGGCGTGCCATTGGACGAAGAAAGCTCGGGACTCGTCGTCGAACCGGCCGGTGTACCGGAGGTCGTAGAGGACGTAGTGGCAATCGGTGTCGATATCCGCGAGGTGCTCGCGTAAGCGCCCCTCCGCCACCTGGGGCGGCAAGGTGATCCAAGCGCGGTCACTGAATATGTCGAGAGCTGGCACGTTCGTTTGGCCTCCGAAACAGTTGTCCAATCCCCACCTCTGGTCGCTAGGGTCGGTCCCTCCTACGGGCCACCCTCGCCAAACGAGGACGCATCAAAAGACCTCCCCGGGCTCTTCCGTGCGCTCCAGTGGGGACTGCGCCATCATCCGCGCCCGATGCTCGAAAGCGCCCTCATCCTGACCGTGCTCACCGCCGTGGCGGCCGTTTTGGTCTTGCATCCGCGGCTCCAGCGTTCGAGCGCATGGAAGGCCATGGTCACGCCGCTCTCCTCGATCATGGGAAGCGGGTTTCTCGTCTGCGCCCCGCTCCTCGCAGACAACGTCGGCTATGACGCCGTCCTCGCCATGGGGGGGCTGCTGCTCATCGCCTTCGCCGTCGGCGGCGCCGTTCGCTACAACATCCGCTACGTCGAACCGATGCTCGCAACACAGAGCGGCCCGAAGGCCCTCGGGCGCCTCGAGAACGGTGGCCGCTGGGTGCTGAGCGCAGCCTACGTGATCAGCATCTCGTACTACCTGCAGCTGCTCGCCGCCTTCGTGCTGCACATGACCGGCGTCGACGACGCGCTCATCGCCAAGCTCGTGACGACGGGTGTATTGGTCGCCATCACCGTCATCGGCAGCACGTGGGGACTCGACGCCCTCGAATCCGTCGAGCGCTACGCCATCGGCCTGAACCTCGGGACCATCAGTGCGTTCCTCCTGGGCCTGGCCTGGTTCAACATCGCAGAGGTCCATGAAGGCATCTGGGCCATCCCCGACGTGCCGCCGAACCTCAACGCGCATTCGGGGCGGGTGGTCCTCGGCCTCTTGATCGTGGTCCAGGGGTTCGAGACCTCCCGCTACCTCGGCGACGGCCACCCCCCGGAGGAGCGCATCGCTACCATGCGCTGGGCCCAGCTCCTTTCGGCGGCGATCTACATCACATTCCTGAGCCTGATGACAGTGCTCTTCGAGCGCCACATGGGCGGCGGGGTCACCGTCATCGTGGACGTGGCCGGGCGCATCGCCCCGGTCTTGCCCGTGGCCGTGGTGGTCGCCGCTGTCGGCTCACAGTTCAGCGCCGCCGTCGCAGATACGGCTGGCGCCGGGGGCCTCGTCCAGGAGGTGAGCGGAGGCCGGCTCGATGGGAGCCGGGCCTATCTCGTCCTCGGCGCCCTCACCATCGCCCTGACCTGGCTGACCGACGTGATGCAGGTGATCTCCATCGCATCACGGGCCTTTGCGCTCTTCTACGCGATTCAATGCGCGGTCGGCGCCGTCGCCGCGACGCATGCCTCGCACAAGCCCCGGGCAGCGTGGTTCGCGCTGCTCAGCCTGGTGTGCCTCGCCGTCGTGGTCCTCGGCATCCCGTCGGAATAGGAGCGAGCTACTCGACTTCCCCATTGACGTCCGTGCCGGGAGTCGGTGTCGGCGCCCGGGCAGGAGTCGAGGTCGGAGCCGGGGCGACGTTCGGAACCGGCTCGGGCGCTTGGTGATACGCCGCCGGCGGTTCGGGCACCTGGCTCCCCACCCGATAGTTCTGCTCCGCCGCCGCGTGCTGCTGCCGCACCTCCTCGTACCGACGCCGGTGCACGGCGACGTCCGCGAGGGCCTCCTGGTATCGCTCCTGGGGGTCGATGGCGATGGCTTCTTCCAAAGCAACCGACGCCGCACGGAAATGAGCGTCCGCCTCGCCAGGTGCCCGCGGGGCGTAGAGCCGCGCCATACCGAGGTCGTAGAGCACGCGCGCGTGGTCCTCTGGCGCCAACGTGCGTGCCGCCTGCGCCGCTTCTTCGAGCATGGCGCGCCCCCGGGACCAGTCGCCGCCTTCGATGCGCGCGATGGCACCCTGCACCTCCGGAAGCTCCACCTCGAGCAAGATCACTTCGACCTCTTCTACCTGCTGGTCGACCATCGCCCCGAAGAGCTCGGCGAGGGTCCGGGTGGCCCGGGTTCGCATGGCGGCCGGGGTGCGCTCTTCTTCGCTGGTCTCGAGATGAATGACCTGCTGCACCGTCGCCGTGGGTCCGTCGTAGACGGTGACCGTGAGACTCGCCGCGAGGACCGGCACGAGATACTGGTACGAGCGCCGCGATGTGTAGCAACCGGTCGCACCGCAGATGGTCTGCGGACGACTCGTCCAGCGGGTGGCGGAGCTGTCCTGAAAAACGAGGCGCGGCAGGACGACGACCGTCGCCGGGGGGATACGCCCCGAAAGTCGCGCGGGCTCCAAATCGCGGAGGGGCACGACCCGGACATCGGCATCTCCGGTCAGGTGAGCAACGAGGGCGTCCGCAAACCGCTGCTCGACGAGGCTCTCCCCCCCGATGATCCAGACCCGAGGAAATCCGCGAATCGGCACCTCCGCAGGGTGAATGACCTGACCGCGGACCGCGTGAGTGCCCGCGCAGCCGGAAACCGAGACGGCGAAGAGGGAGAGCGCGAGCCAATAGACTCGAGAGAGACAAGAGAGCCCCGAGGGCGCCATGAGCGGCCGGTCCACACCCCCATCATGAAGCGGTATTGGGCCGCCGGAAAGAGTCAGAGCTCCTCCGCCTTCGCTCGCTCCCACAGCGCATCGAGGGCCGCAGCATCCAGCTCGTCGAGGCCCTTCCCTTCCTTCCGGGCCGCCGACTCGGCGTGGGTGAAGCGCTTCGAAAATCGGTCGAGGGTGCCGCGGAGGGCGGCTTCGGGGTCGAGGCCCCGTTTCCGACCGAGGCTCGCGAGGGCGAAGAGCACATCTCCGAGTTCGGCCTCGGCCGCCTCGGTCTCATCTGCCGCGAGGGCTCGGTCGAGCTCCCCGAGCTCCTCGTCTACCTTGGCCCGGGCGCCGCTGACATCCGGCCAGTCGTATCCTACCGCCGACGCCTTCTCACCGACCCGAACCGCTCGGAGCAACGCCGGCATGGCCGCGGGCACGCCATCGAGGGCCCCGCGGCCCGCCTTCTCCTTCTTCTTCAAGCGCTCCCAGTTGGCGAGGGCGCTGGCCGAATCCGAGGCGGTCTCGTCCCCGAAGACGTGGGGGTGTCGGCGGATGAGCTTTTCGCAGACCGCGTCCACGATGTCGTCGTGACCAAACCAGCCTGACCGCTGGGCGAGCTCACCCTGGAAGACGATCTGCAAGAGCAGGTCTCCGAGCTCTTCCTTGAGCATTTCCGGCGATCCCCGGTCGATGGCGTCCACCACCTCGAAGGCCTCCTCGATCACGTAGGGGCGGAGGGTCTGGAGGGTCTGCTCCCGGTCCCAGGCGCACCCGTCGGGCGCGAGGAGGTCCCTCATCACCTTCACCAAACGGGGGAGTTTCTCGCCACGCTGCTCATCCGTCTCGGCCGTCTCATCCATGGGGAGGGCCGTACCACGGGCCAGAGGGGCGAGCCAACACGGGCCCATGCGCCCCCGCCCCGCATCGCTGTGGTACTAATCGCCCGCCAAAACCCTCGGGAGGCGAATCGTGATCATGAACATCGCAAAATTTTCAGGACTGCTGTCTTCGATACTTCTACTGAGCTGCGCAGGCGGCCTCGGTCAGGCCGGCGGCGGCGGCGGCGGCAGTGCCGGGATCAGCAGCCAGTGTCGCGGCGGCTTCGGGGCATCGGCCTCGGCCCGCAAGCTCTCGGCCTTCGTCAACGCATCCGCCGACTTCGCCGCGGGCGCGGACGACATCGCCCGCACCCTCGAGAGCGCCTGTAGCGACATGGGGCGTGAGCTCGGCATCCCCGCTTCTCAAATGGCCGCGAGCGGCGATACGCCGGCGGTGAAGGCCGCCTGCGACGCGGTCGCCGCGAAGATCCAGTCGGAGATGACCGACCTCCGCGCGACCGGCGAACTTCGCGTAACGATCGTCAGCGAGCCGCCCCGATGCGAGGTGAGCGTCGACGCCTACGCGAGCTGCGCCGCCGAGTGCGAGGTGGACTACGACCCGGGCCAGGTCGAGATGCAGTGCGATGGCGGCGAGATGCGCGGCGGATGCTCCGCCGAATGCACCGGCAGCTGCTCGGTCGAAGCCAGCGCGTCGTGCTCCGGAACCTGTGAGGGCACCTGCTCGGGTTCGTGCAACGGTTCGTGCAACGGAACCTGCGAGGGCGAATGCTCCGCGACCAACGCCCAGGGCCAGTGCACCGGCACCTGCAGTGCGGGATGCCAGGGCTCCTGCGAAGGTGGATGCGACGGCACCTGCGAAGGCAGCTGCGTGGTCGAGGCGAGCGGTTCGTGCGAAGGTGAGTGCCGCGGCGGCTGCTCCGTCGAATTCCAGGAGCCTAGTTGCACGGGCACGGTGCGGGCCCCGTCGGTCAGCGCCGACTGCGAAGCCAGCTGCGACGCTCAGCTCGACGCCCGGGCCGAGTGCACCGCCGGCCACACCGAAGTCACCATCGAAGGCAATGTCGGTGCGGACGCCGAAGAACGCCTCGGCCGCCTGCGGCAGGCCCTGAGCAACGGCCTTCCCCGCATCCTGTCTGTCGGGGCCAAGCTCGAGCGTCTGCAGCGGTCCGGCCAGACCCTCGTCAACCGCGCCGGCGACGTGCCCGGAGCGGTCAACAACCTGGGGCTCACCGCCGTCAGCTGCGCAACCCAGTCCGTCGCGGCCCTCGGTGACGCCTTCGGGAGTGTCAGCGTGAGCGTCAACGTTTCGGTTTCGGTCAGCGCGTCGGCGTCCGCCGGAGCGGGCTGACCCCGTCGCCGCGATGTCTCGCGGAGAGCAAGGAGAGTCAAGCCGCGGAAGCGGCCTGGCCATTGCGGCGGCCTTCGGCGTGCTCTGCCTCGTCGTATTGGCTGCCGTGCTCGCGACGACCCGGGCGTGCGAGCCCGGGGCGCGCGCGCCGGTGCCGACTCCGGCCATGCTCGTCGGTTGACGCTGGGACGACGGCCCGGCATCGTGCGGCCCCGGATGAGGTACAAGAAAAGCGAGATCAGCGCAGGTCAGATCGTCGACGCCGCCATCCGCGTCCTCGCCCGGCAGGGTTACGCCCGGACC
>QMMC01000091.1 GCA_003647065.1 Deltaproteobacteria bacterium
AACGGGAACGGGAACGGGAACGGGAACGGGAACGGGAACGGGAACGGGAACGGGAACGGCCACGGGAACGGGAACGGCCACGGACACCGACACGGCCACGGATCTCATCTACTCCGTCGACCACAACATCCGCGCCCGCTTCACCACCACCGACCTCCCGCGCCCGGACGCCGCCCGCGAAGTCGCCCGCCTCGGGGACCTCGGCTACGAAGTCGGCGTGCTCAGCGGTGACTCCCCCGAGCGGGTGGCCGAGATGGCCGACGTCCTCGGCCTGCCCCGTGAGGTCGCTCTCGGTGGCCAGAGCCCGGAGGACAAGGCGGCCTGGCTCGAGGCCCACGACGACGGCGATACGCTCTTCGTCGGCGACGGCATCAACGACGCCCTCGCGGCGGACCGGGCCTTCTGTTCAGGGACCCCTGCCGTCGACCGCCCGTTCATGCCCGCGAGGACCGACTTCTACCTGGTGACCCCGGGCTTGGGTCCGGTCACGCTGGCCCTGCGCGCAGCGCGAGAATTATCGCAAGTCGTGCGTGCGAACCTCACTTTCGCGGTCATATACAACGCCGGTGCGGTGGGTCTCGCCTGGGCGGGGCTGATGAAGCCGTGGGTCGCGGCGGTGCTCATGCCAACGAGCAGCCTCTTGATCCTCGCTTTCACCACTTGGGCCCTGTCGAGTCGGAGAGCGTTGTGGAAGTCCTAATTCTTCTGATCTTCGTCAGCCTAGTGATGGTCACCCTCGCCGTCGGCTTCTTCGCCTGGGGCCTTCGTGAGCGCGTCTACGACCACTCCGACCGCCTCACCCTCCTCCCCCTCGAAGACGACTCCCCGGCCCGCGTACTCGGGTCCAAACGCACCCCCAGCAAATCTGATATGTGAGCTGCGCCGCACCGTGCGGCGAAGCAGGAGCTCGAAGGCATGAAGACAGAGCGCGTCGTCTACGACGACAAGATCGTCCGGTGGTTCGCAGGTGCGTCCATCATCTGGGGCCTCATCGGCATGCTCGTCGGGGTGACCGTCGCGCTGCAGCTCGCGGCGTGGCAGACGAACCTCCCGCCCTACCTGAGCTTCGGGCGCCTCCGCCCGCTGCATACCAACGCGGTCATCTTCGCGTTTGTCGGCAACATGATCTTCGCCGGCATCTACTACTCGACCCAGCGCTTGCTCAAGACGCGCCTCGCCAACGACAAGCTCAGCTGGTTTCACTTCTGGGGCTGGCAGAGCATCATCGTCGGCGCCACGGTCACGCTGCCCCTCGGCATCACCACGAGCAAGGAGTACGCCGAGCTCGAGTGGCCCATCGACATCATGATCGCCGTCGTCTGGGTGGCCTTCGCGATCAACTTCTTCTGGACCCTCGCCAAGCGCCGCGAAAAGCAGCTCTACGTGGCGCTCTGGTTCTACATCGCGACCATCGTCACCATCACCGTCCTCCATGTCGTGAACTCCCTCGCGATTCCCTACTCGGCCTTCGGGAGCTACTCGGTCTTCGGCGGCGTCCAGGATGCGTTGGTCCAGTGGTGGTACGGCCACAACGCCGTCGCCTTCTTCTTAACCACGCCGATCCTCGGCATCATGTACTACTTCCTGCCCAAGGCCGTCGACCGCCCGGTCTTCAGCTACCGGCTGTCGATCGTTCACTTCTGGGGCCTGGTCTTCATCTACATCTGGGCCGGCCCCCACCACCTGCTCTACACGTCGCTCCCGGAGTGGGCTCAGACGGTGGGCATGGTCTTCTCTCTGATGCTTTGGGCGCCGAGCTGGGGCGGGATGATCAACGGCCTGCTCACGCTTCGCGGCGCCTGGGACAAGCTGCGCACCGACCCGGTGCTCAAGTTCTTCGCCGCCGGCGTGACCTTCTACGGCATGTCCACCTTCGAGGGCCCGCTGCTCTCCATCAAGGCGGTCAACGGCCTCGCCCATTACACCGACTGGATCGTCGGCCACGTGCACTCGGGGACCCTCGGGTGGAACGGCTTCTTCGCCGCGGGCATGTTCTACTGGCTCTACCCGCGCCTCTGGGGAACCAAGCTCTATTCCGAGAAGGCAGCGAACTACCACTTCTGGATCGCCACCGTCGGCATCCTGCTCTACGTCGTTTCGATGTGGGTCTCGGGCATCACCCAGGGCCTCATGTGGCGCGCCGTCAACGAGGACACCGGGGCGCTCCAGTACACGTTCATCGAGACCGTCGTCGCGATGAAGCCCATGTACTGGACCCGCATGACCGGCGGCACCCTCTACTTCATCGGCTACTGCATGCTCGCCTGGAACGTCTACATGACGGCCAAGCAAGGCTCGCCCGTGGAGACCGTGGTCGAGGTTCCGGTGGAGCCCAAGCCCGAGAACGAGCTTTCGTGGGTAGCGCTCGTCTTCGGCAAGCCCGCCCTCGTCGCCTACGGGACCGTCGCCGCGGTCATCGCCATCGGCTTCGTCAGCGGGGCGATGAGCATCGCCGCCCTGGTCGTCGCTCTGGGCATCGCCATCGGCGGCGCCTATTCCATCGTGAAGGGCAAGAAGGACGGCAAGCCGGCGTGGCATGCGGTCCTCGAAGGCCGGGCGCTCATCTTCACCGTCTTGACGGTGGTCGCGGTCCTCGTCGGCGGCATCGCGGAGCTCATCCCCCTGGTGGTCACCACCAACGAGGACACCCGGCTGACGAGCAACGTGCCCTACACGGCCCTCGAGCTCCACGGCCGGGACGTCTACATCTCCGAGGGCTGCTACACGTGCCACTCACAGCAGGTGCGGCCCTTCGAGTGGGAGACCGCCCGCTACGGCAACCGTGTCTCGACCATCGACGACAGCATCTTCGACCACCCCTTCCAGTGGGGTAGCAAGCGCACCGGCCCGGACCTCGCCCACGAGGGCGGTCTGCGTCCGGACAGCTGGCATTGGCGTCATATGATCGACCCGCGGGCGGTCACGCCGGACTCCATCATGCCGAACTACCCGCACCTCGTAGAAGACAGGGTCAACCTCGACCAGACCGAGGCCAAGATGCGCGCCATGCGCACCGTTGGGGTGCCCTACACGGTGGATCAGATCCACAGCGGCCTCGAAGATGCCCGAGTCGATGGCCAGCGCATCGCCGACAACCTGCGCGAAGAGGCGCAGATCGAGGCGGCACCGGACAGCAAGATGGTGGCGCTCATCGCCTACCTCCAGCGCCTCGGCCGCATCCCGACGGCGGTCGCCCAGGCTGACGAGGCCGCCGAAGAGTTCGCCGAAGACGCCGAAGAGCTCGCTGAGGCGCGCCTCGCCGAGTCTGCAAATGACACTACGGACCCGGAAGGAGGCCGCTGATGCTCGGTTGGTTTGCCAGTGATTTCTTCGCCCGGAGCCCCGTGCTCATCTATCCGGTCATCGCCCTCGGCATCTTCATGACCATCTTCATCTCCATGTCTCTGAAGGCTCTGTTTTTGAAAAAGAGCGAGGTCGACCGCCTCGCCCAGCTCCCTCTCTCGGAGGACGACTGATGAGTGAAGTCCATCGCAAAGATGAGATCCAGGGCGACATCATCCACGTCTATGACGGGATCGAAGAGGCCGACAACGACCTCCCGTTCTGGTGGCTCCTGACCTTCTACCTCGCGGTCGTTTTTGCGGTCGTCTACTACTTCGGTCTGCACGAGTACGGGCTCTTCCCGACGATCGACGAGGAGTACCATGCGGCCGTCGCGGCCCACCTCGAGCAGTTTCCTCCGGTGACCCCAGAGGAAATCGCCGCCCTCGAAGGCAACGAAGAGATGGCCACCGCCGGCCGGGCTCACTACGACGCGGTCTGCGTCGTCTGCCACAAGACCGAAGGGGAGGGCGACATCGGGCCCAACCTCACGGACTCGTATTGGATCCACGGCGGCAGCCCCGAAAACATCTATCACACGGTCGCCGACGGGGTTCTCGACAAGGGGATGCCCAACTGGCTCGCCGCCCTCGGGCCCCAGGGCGTCAAAGAGGTGACGGCCTTCGTGCTCTCCATCCGCAATACCAACGTCGAGGGCAAGGAGGCCCAGGGCGAGCTCTGGGCAGATCCGTCGGCGCCGGTTGACGACCCTCCGGAACAACCCGAGATTCAGGAGGCCCCCGAGCCAGCCCTCGACGAGGCCGCAGAAGAAGGCGCCGAAACTGTAGAGGCTGGTGCGACAGACGAAGCGGAACCCGAACCGGGGGCGGCTGAGAGCGAAGAGTGAAGAACCAGCTTCCGGTACTCGGACAAACGACGAGCTCTCTCCGCCGCGACGGTCACCGGAACTGGGTTCACCCAGCGGATGTCAAAGGACGCTTCACGAGCCTCCGCCGCTGGGGGTTCGCGGCGCTCATCGCGATCTATGCCGTCACCCCCTGGATCACCATCGGGGGGCACCCGGCGGTCTTCCTCGACATCGCGCGCCGCAAGTTCTACCTCTTTGGGGCGACCTTCAACGCCCAGGACTTCTGGCTTTCGTTCTTTCTCTTTTCGGGCATCGGCTTCCTGCTGATCGTCGCCACGGCCCTCGCGGGCCGGGTGTGGTGCGGCTACGCCTGCCCCCAGACGGTCTTCCTCGAGGGGGTCTTCCGTCGCATCGAGCGCCTCATCGAGGGGCCCCGGTCTAAGCGCATCAAGCGCAACGCCGGGCCCATGACCTTCGACAAGGTCTGGCGGAAGACGGTCAAGCACGTCGCGTTTGTCGTCTCTGCCCTGGCCGTCGCCCACATCTTCTTGAGCTACTTCGTCTCGCTGCCGGGGGTGTTCGAGATGGTCCAACGGAATCCCGCGGAGCACCCCGAGGCCTTCGCCTGGGCGATGGGCATGGCCGGGCTGATGTACGGCAACTTCGCTTTCTTCCGCGAACAGCTCTGCCTCATCGTCTGCCCCTACGGCCGTCTCCAGTCGGTCCTCATGGACAACGACTCGATCATCGTCGGCTATGACGAAAAGCGCGGTGAGCCCCGGGGCAAGGCCAAGGACCCGGACGCCGGCGCCTGCGTGAGCTGCAGCCGCTGCGTCACCGTCTGCCCCACGGGCATCGACATCCGCGAGGGGCTTCAGCTCGACTGCATCGGCTGCGCCAACTGCATCGACGCCTGCGACGAAGTCATGGGCAAGCTCGGCCGCGACCCGGGCCTCATCCGCTACGACTCCCTCAACGGCCTCGAGGGCAAGGCCAAGCGTTTCATCCGGCCGCGCCTCTTCATGTACGTCGTCCTCGGGGCCGTGGGCCTCGCCGTCGCGAGCTATTCGCTCCAGGGCCGCACTGTCTACGAGGCAAACCTGCTGCGCCAGCCCGGCGCCCCCTTCGTCGTCACCGACGACGGCGACGTGCGCAACGCCTTCGAGATCCACCTCGTCAACAAGCTCGAAGGCGACGCGACCTTCCGCATTCGGTCTCTCACCGACGACGTCGAGTTGGTGATTCCGCTCGCCGAGGTCACCATCGGATCCCTCGAAGGCACGCACATCCCGATCTTCGCGACCGTGCTCCAGGAAGACCTCGATGGCCGGAGCGCCGGCCGAGAGGTCCGCATCGAAGTCGCCCTCGACGGCGCCCCTGAAGAGACGCGCGTCGTGACTGCGACCTTCCTCGCGCCGGGCAACTGACGTTCACATAGCCGCGCAGGCGCCCGCGCCGCACCGAGGGCCGTCGGGCGGGGCGCGGATCTCGCACCGTCGACCCTCCACGCGCTCGACCTCTGAGCGTGGGGGCCTTGATATCCACAATGCATCCTGCTATGCATCCAAGGATACATCCAAGTAGAGGATGCTTTATGGAACGCATCAATCTCAATGTCCCACCGAAGGTGCGCGCGCATCTGAGGCGAGTTGCCAAACGGCTGAAGCTCAGTGAATCCGAAACAGCCCGACGGCTGCTCGTGGCTGCGCTTCAGGACGACGACCGTCGGCAGTTCTATGGCAAGGTCGCGGCCTCGCAGAGCCTTGCATTGAGGAAGAGACAGCTGGAGATCGTCGCCGCGTTCGAGGGTGACGATGGCTGAACGGGGCGCGGTGTTTCGCCTCAAGAGGAAGCTTGGCTTCGGCCAGGGCGACCTTGGTGAGCCAGTTGTGGTCATGCAAGCCTCGGAGTTGAACGCCGCGCTTCCCACTACGATCGTGGTCCCCCTCGACCTTGCGTTGGACCTCTACGATGGGATTCCTACGGTGCCAGTCTCCCCAGAGGAGGTTGGTGCGACTGAACGGTACGTCGCGCTTCCCACCCAGCTTCGGACGATCTCATTGGAGCGACTGGCGCCCGGCGCCGTCGGGCACTTGCGACCCAAGACGATTGTTGCACTCGACGAAATGGTACGAGTAGTTCTCGACCTCTAGCGCATCGGCCGGTGGGACCTGCTAACGTGGTGACCATGCAGCGTTGCCTTTCGGCTTCCCACTCGCTTTCCATCCTCTCCCTCGCCCTCTTGTATGCGCTCATCGTGACGTCCGCGGCCTGTAGTGCCGAGGACCCCGCCCAGTGCGTCAGCAGCTCGGACTGCCCCGACGGAGAACGCTGCGTCGATGGGGCGTGCTCCGCCCTCGGCGACGCCGGCGCGGACAGCGGCGGCCCTGGGGACGGCGGCTCCGACGCGGGCCCCGGAGACTCGGGCGTGCCTTGCGTCCCCGTGGATTGCGACGATGGAAACGAGTGCACGATCGATCGCTGCACGGCCGCTGGATGCGAGAACACCAACAGCGACGGGGCCTGCGACGACGACGTTTTCTGTAACGGCGCCGACAGCTGCGCTGACGGAAGCTGCTCCGTTCACGGGGGCGACCCCTGTGGTACCCTCGTGTGCAACGAGGGCACCGGCGCCTGTGACGGGGATTGCGTCACCGACATCGATTGCCCCGACCCGGTCGTCGGCGCCTGGGGCGTCTGCGGTGGGTTCGCCAACGTGTGCTCCGAGGATGGCTCCCGGAGTCGAGAGACGGCGACATTCCGCTGCGAGAGCAGCCGATGCGTGGGCTCGACCTCGACCGAGATGGAGAGCTGCGTCCGCGACACGGACGGCACGGTGTGCGACGACGGGGACATCTGTTCGCGCTTCGACCGCTGCACCGGAGGGGTTTGCGAGGCTGAACTCGGCTGCCCGCCACCCTGCATGTGCAACCCGACCACCGGCGCTTGCACCAACTCTGGCGGCGGCCGCTGCCTCGAGCTCTGAGCGTCCCGAGACCTCGGCGTCCCCTTCAAGGTGAGCCCCTCCAGACTGCCCTGTTTTTATGGCGTCCGGGCTGTGCGTGCTAGCTGCGTACGCAACAGCATGTTCATCAGAAAACAATCCCTCCTGCGGAAGCTCTGCGTTATCGGCCTCTGCCTCGGCTCCAGCATCGTCAGTGCCTGCTCCGGCGACAGCACGGCGGACGTCGATTCAGGCCCGCTCGACTCCAGCGTCGCTGCGGACTCTGGTGCGGACGCCAGCACGGACGCCGGCACGGACGCCGGCACGGACGCCGGCACGGACGCCAGCACGGACGCCAGCACGGATGCATCCGACGCGAGCTTCGTGTGCGCGGACGGAGAGTGGCGAGATTTCTCCGCGGTGACCTGTCAGCCGTGTCCCGCGGCGTTCCTCGCGTGCGATAGCTTCGATCTCGGCAGCACGGTCTTTGACCGCGCGGGCGGCACCCTCACGATGCGGCTGAAGCCCGGCATGAACGAGATCGTGACCGGGAGCCTCGAGCTCGAGATTCAGCTCGAGGGAGGAGGCTCCGATTTCGTGTTCGCCCCGATCCTCTCGGTCGATGGCGACACCCTGGTCGCGGACATCTCCATGCTTTCGGCCACCTACACCGGGCTCGTAGCTATCGGCTGGGAAATCGACGATGCCTGTGACACGAACCACACCGCCTCGGGCGAGATCCTGGCGCCAACGATGGACCCCGACGACGGGCTATCTTGCGCTTGAGCCGGGGCGGCGCTGAAATCCGCCGCGGCAGAAGCTCTCGGCGTGGGTGCGCCATCGCACCGCGCACCACGCACACCGGAGCGCAGAGGGACGCATAGCCCCAAGGCGCAGCGACTGCCAGCAACTATCTGGGGCAGCGCCGGGCGAGGTCGCGGATGCGCGTGGCGAAGCGCCCCTGGGGGGCGGCTCGCAGGTAGCCGCGGGCGTTCGTGCACGCGTCGTCGGCTTCTTGTTCGGCGAGGTAGACCCGGGCCATGGCCTCGGGTTGGGGGATGCGGCCGTTGGCGGCGAGGCGTAGCTCGGGCAGAGAGTCCTGGTTGCGGTGGGACGCGAGGTCGGCGAGGAGGAGGTGACCCTCGCCGCTCCGGGGGTCGGCGGCGACGGCGGCCTGGCCCGACTCCTCGGCGGCGCTGTACCGGCGCTCCATCAAGTGTACGCGCCCCTCATTCGCGAGGATCCGCGCCTCGAAGGTTGTGCCCAGGCTCGCCCCGGCTTCCCGGGCTGCGCTGAGGTTGTCGAGGGCCAGGCCGAGGACCCCGAGGCGGATCTGCGAGGTCGTTCGCCCGAGGATCGCCTGCGGGTTGCCGTCTTCGAAGTTGCGCGCTGCGCTGAACGCGTTGGCCGCGGCGCGGTATTCTTCGGCTTGCACGAAAAGCTCTCCGAGGGCGTTCTGCAGCGCCGCGTTGCGCGGCAGGCGACCCATGGCGACGCGCACCCGCCGGAAGCCTCGCTGGCCCGCGGCGGAGCCGACTAGGTACCCGGCCCAGGCATACTCGATGGCGTCGCTGCGGAGGTGGGCCTCCTGAATCGCGTCGAGGGCGAGCTTGGCTCGGTCCGGGTCGGCGTCTTCGATGGCGAGTTCGGCGGCCGCGAGGAGGGCCTCCGGGTGGGCCGGCTCCCGGGCGAGGACCGCGTCGAAGGCGGTGCGTGCTTCAGCGACTTCTCCGACCCGGCGCGCCGCCTGGGCGCGGAGGAGCTGGAGCCGAGGCGCGTCCTCTCGGCGCTCGATCGCGGCGCGGAGAGATATGAGGGCGGCTTGGTCGTCGCCGTTGTCGATCTCGACTTCGGCTCGAGCGGCCAGGATATCCGGGTCCTCCGGGTGGTCCTCGAGGGCTCGGGTCACGATGGCCATCGCCCCCGCGTTGTCGTCGAGGGCGACCTTGGCGCGCACGGCGATGGGGACCACCAGGGGGTGGCTCGGCGTGCGTTCGACGACCGGGGCCATTCGATCCCAGGCGCCCTGGGCCTCGCCCTCGGCGAGCTCGAGGGCGGCCAGCCGCGCGCTCGCCTCGACGAAGAAAGCAGGGACTTCGGCGGCCTGAGCGTAGAGGGCGCGCGCCTCGGCGGCGTCGTCTCCGCTCTCTAGGAGCCGAGCTCGGATGACGTCCGACCGCGTGCCCGGGAGGGCCTCGGCGAGGGCGGCCTGGGCCGCCTCCGTATTGCCCCGGGAGAGTGCGAGCTCCGCCTGAATCTGCGCCTTTCGCCCACGAATGTGGGCGGTTCGGGGCTGCACCGAATCGAGGGTCTCGGCGGCGGCGTCGAGGGCGCCGGCTCCGAGGTAGGTCTCGGCGAGGGCCACGGGGAACATCTCGTCGGCCGGGGGACGTTGCTCGGCTGCCGCCCGGGCGTCGGTCAGTGCGCCTTGCGAGTCTCCGCGATGCGCGGCGACCCAGCCGCGAATGAGCTGCGCCCAGGCGGTCTCCGGAGGAAGCGCCTGGCCGGCGAGAGCACCGAGCACCGCTTCGGACTCTTCTGCCGCGCGTTCGGGGTCTTCCCCGGCTTCGAGGAGCAGCCGCGCGCGGGTGGCACGGATGCGCGGCGAAGTCGCGTGGTCGGTCGCGCCATCGAGGGTGGCGAAGGCTGCCTGGTGGTCGCCCATGCGAGACTGGATCAAAGCCAGGAGCGCTGCGTGTCGGGGGGCTCCGGGCCGTTTGTCCAACGCGAGCTGCGCTTCGGCGGTCGCGGCCTCGGGGTTGCCGAGGGCGACGGCGACGAGGGCCCGGGCATGGGCTGCCTCGGCGGCGTACTCGCCGCCGACCGTGATCAATGCTGCCTCGGCCTGGGCGCGCTCGAGGTCGTCGGCGTGCAGAGCCAGGAAGGTCGATGCGACCACCGCGTTCATCGAGCGTTCTCCCTGGGGGAGGGCGTCGAGGATGGCGGTTACCTCGTCGGTATCGGCGGTGTTGGCTTCGAGGACCCGCATGGCGAGGAGCCGTGCGTGGAGGGCTCGGTGGTCCGGGTCGGCCTCGTCGGCGATCAGCGCGATGGCCGCGTCGAACGACGCGGTCCGCCCGTCATCGCCGGCGGCGTGGGCCGCTTCCCGAATCGCGGCGCTGTGCGAGAGGGCCATGCCGACGTAGATGGCGATGGCGATCGCCACCACGATCGCAATCGCCGTCGAGATGCGCGTCACCTTCCGGCGACGGATCTCTTCTTTGGTCTCGGGGACCGCGCCCAGCTTGGGGATGACCCGTGGGTCACGGACTCCCCCAAGCAAGTCCGGCGGCTCCGTTTCGTCGCGCCTGCTCATCCGAGGCCGCAGAATACCCAACTCGGGCTCCAAATGCGCCTTTATGCTCGAAACGTCTGTTCAGTGCAGCTGTCGCCCCATTGACCCCGTGACAGGGAAACGGGCCCTCGTTACCGTCACCCGCAGTGATCGAGCTCCGCGACCTGACGAAGCGCTACGGTGATTTCACCGCGGTCAATGAAGTCTCGCTGAAGGTCGACGAGGGCACCCTCCTCGTCCTCCTCGGGGGCTCCGGGTCCGGCAAGACGACGACCCTCAAGATGATCAACCGGCTCATCGAGCCGACGAGCGGGTCCATCCTCTTCGATGGCCAGGACGTGCTGAAGATGCCGGCCCACGAGGTGCGGCGGCGCATTGGCTACGCGTTTCAGAAGATCGGGCTCTTCCCCCACATGACCATCGCCGAGAACGTCGGCGTCACGCCGCGGCTTCTCGGGTGGGAGGCGGGGCGGATCCGTCGGCGCGTCGACGAGCTCCTCGAGACCGTCGAACTCGATCCCAAGGAGGTCCGCGATCGCCGCCCTTCCGAGCTCTCCGGGGGTCAGCAGCAGCGCGTCGGCGTCGCTCGGGCCCTCGCGGCCGAGCCCAAGGTGATGCTCCTCGACGAGCCCTTCGGCGCCCTCGACCCCCTGACCCGCGATCGCATCCAGCAGTTCTTCCTTCGCATCCGAAAAGAGACGGGGCTCACGGCCATCTTCGTCACCCACGACATGGTCGAAGCACTGATCCTCGGCGACCAGATCGCCGTCATGAATCGGGGAGACCTGGTTCAGGTCGGCACTCCTCGGCAGCTTCTCACGAAGCCCGCCGATGACTACGTCGAGAGCCTCATGGCGACGCCGCGCCAGCAGGCCGACTTCGTCGAGGAACTCCTGGCCCAAGAGCCGACCGGGAAGTCGACGGGCAAATCTGGCGGCAAGGCCGGGAGCAAGTCAGGCGGCAAGTCTCGCGGCAAGTCTCGCGGGAAATCTCGCGGGAAATCTTCATAGATGGACGAGATCGCCCAGCAGCTCGAGAAGATGCCCGACCTCTTGTCGGCGCATCTGTCGCTGACCCTCGTGGCCCTCCTCGTATCGACCCTGGTCTCCGTGCCTCTAGGCATCGCGTCGACGCGTATCCCGTGGCTCGAGCGGGTCGCGGTCGGCACCGCGAGTGTCATCCAGACCGTGCCTGGCCTCGCGATGCTCGCCATGATGGTGCCCCTCCTCGCCGCCCTCGGTGCGAGCGGCATCGGTTACCTGCCCGCGATCATCGGCCTGACCCTCTACTGCATGTTTCCCATCTTGATGGGCACCATCACTGGCATCCGGGAGGTCGACCCGGCCATGATCGAAGCCGCCCGAGGCGTCGGTATGACCCCGGGGCAGCGCTTGAAGATGGTCGAGCTGCCCCTGGCTCTTCCGGTCATCGTCTCGGGCCTCCGGACCTCGACGATCTGGTGCGTCGGGATGGCGACGCTTTCGACCCCGGTCGGCGCCCCGAGCCTCGGCAACTACATCTTCGCGGGGCTTCAGACCCGCAACTACACGGCGCTCCTCGTCGGGTGTGTCGCCGCCGCGGTCCTCGCTCAGGTCCTCGACCTCCTCGTGCGCTCCGTCGAGGTGGGGCTCCGCGAGCGTTCGAAGGGGCGCTTGCGCTTTGGTGCGGTGGGGATCGGCGGGCTCTACCTCTTCGCCATCGTCCTCGGGCTCTCGGCGGTCGTCGAGGCCGGGGGCGCGAGCCCAGTTCGGGTCGGGGCGAAGGCCTTCACCGAGTCGTACGTGCTCAGTGAGATCATCGCCCAGCACCTCGGGGCCGAAACCTCGCGCGAGGTCGAGACGGTGCAGTCCCTGGGTTCGACGGTGGCCTTCGATGCCCTCGCCAATGGAGAGATCGACGTGTACGTCGACTACAGCGGCACCATCTGGGCGACGATCATGGGCCGCGAAGAGGTCCCCGAGGACCGCAGCGCCGTGATGATCGAGATGCGCCGGTACCTCGACGAGGAATTCGGGGTCGTCGTGGTCGCGCCCCTCGGGTTCGAGAACGCCTACTGCTTGGCGATGAGGCAGGAGGCCGCAGAAGAACTCGAGGTCACCCGTATCTCCGACCTCAGCCTCGTCGCATCCACCATGTCCATCGGCGGCGATTTCGAATTCTTCGACCGACAGGAGTGGGAGAGCATCGAGGAGAGCTACGGCGTCGAATTCGACGAGGAGCGCGCGATGGACCCTTCGCTCATGTACGAGGCCGTCGAGACCGGGGCCGTCGACGTGATCAGCGCCTACTCGACGGACGGTCGCATCGACGCCTACGACCTCGTGGTGCTCGAAGACGACCGACGGGCCATACCCCCGTACGACGCGATCATCCTCGTGAGCCCGCGCCTTTCCCGGGAAGAGCCGGAGGTCGTCGATGCGCTGCGACTCCTCGAGGGGTCCATCGACGCGGATACGATGCGCGCCATGAATCGGGCTGTCGACGCGGATTCCCGGGACCCCGCCGATGTTGCCCGGGAACACCTCGCCCGATCCGAGTGACGCGAGCCAAGGGGGGCGAAGAGCCCTCTCCTCAGGTAATCTTCCCGCCGATGGAACAGGCGCCCCGAGAGAGTTGGCACGCGCGGGACTCCGCGGCAGCGGTGGCGGCGTTCGACGTCGACGTGGCCGCCGGGCTGTCCGACGCCGAGGCTCTCCGTCGCGAGGCGAAGTACGGCCCCAACTCTCTCCCCGAAGCTCCGCCGAAGAGCGCGCTCCTGCAGTTCCTGGGGCAGTTCGCCGACCCCCTCGTCGGTGCCTTGCTCGTGGCCGCCGTCGTCGCCGTGGTGGTCGCTGCATCCGGTGCCGAGGGAGGCTCCTGGGCCGACGCCATCGCGATTTTGCTCATCGTCACTCTCAACGCGGTGATCGGATTCTTCCAAGAGCGCCGCGCCGAAGAGGCGCTCTCGGCCCTCCGGTCCATGGCGGCGCCCCGGGCCCGGGTGCTTCGAGAGGGGGAGGTCCGGGATGTCGACGCGGCGTCTCTGGTTCCCGGGGATGTCATCGTCCTCGCCGCAGGAGACGCCATTCCGGCCGACGGACGCCTCTTCGACGCGGCTCACTTCGCCGTCGAGGAGGCGGCCCTCACCGGGGAGTCCACGGCCGTGGAGAAGAACGCCGAGGCCGGCGAAGACGTGGCTGCAACGGTGGCGGACCAGACGTCCATGGTCTTCACCGGTACGACGGCGACCCGCGGAAGTGGCCGGGCGGTCGTGGTGGCGACGGGGCCCCGCACAGAGCTCGGCCGCATCGGAACGCTCCTCGGCGAGATGGAGCGCACCCCGACCCCCCTCGAGAAGCGCCTCGCGAAGCTCGGCACCGTCATCCTCGTCATCTGCGTGCTCATCAGCGCGTTCGTCTTTGCCGTCGGTGTGATCCGAGGCACGGGGTCGGTGCCCATGCTGCTCCTCGTCGCCGTGAGTCTCGCCGTGGCGGCGATCCCCGAGGGGCTGCCGGCGATCACCACCATCACCCTCGCCCTCGGTATGCAGCGCATGGCTCGGCAGGGGGCCATCGTGCGCAAGCTCCCGGCCGTCGAGACTCTCGGCTCGGCGACGGTCATCTGCTCGGACAAGACCGGGACCCTCACCGAGAACGCGATGACCGTGCGCATCGTCGAAACCGCCGACGGCTACCTCGACGTATCGGGCCACGGCTACGGCTCCGAGGGGGGATTCTCGCGGGATGGTCACGCGGTCCCAGAGGTCGACGAGACCACCCGGCGCCTGCTCATCGCCGCCGCGCTCTGCAGCTCCGCCTCGTTCGAAGAGGTGGCGGGGGAGCGTACCGTAGTCGGCGATCCGACCGAGGCTGCGCTCCTGGTCGTCGCCGAAAAGGGCGGCGTCCCGAGGAGCGTGCTCGACGAGGATCACGAGATCCTCTCCACCCACCCCTTCGACAGCGACCGCAAACGCATGAGCGTGCTGGTCCGAGAGCCCTCCGGGGCCCGGACGGTCTGCGTGAAGGGAGCCCCAGACTCCATTCTGGGCCGATCGACGTCTCTGTGGCGAGACGGGGTGGTCACGCCCATGACCGACGACGAAAGAGCTCGGTTGATCGCAACCAACGAGGCCCACGCGGGCCGCGCTTACCGGATCCTCGCGATCGCGGAGCGTGGCGACCCGGGCGACGGCGATCCGGAGCAGGACCTCACCTTCCTCGGCTTCGCGGCGATGATCGACCCGCCTCGGGAAGACGCCGCGGAGGCAGTCGCGGCGTGCCGTCGGGCCGGCATCGACGTGACCATGATCACCGGGGACCACCACCTCACGGCGATCGCCATCGCGACCGAGCTCGGCATCTGGGAGGAGGGTGCCCAAGCGCTGACCGGCGCCGAGCTCCGGGACCTCGACGACGAGGCTTTCGCCGAGGTCGCCCCCGACGTGCGCGTCTACGCCCGGGTCACGGCCGAACAGAAGCTGCGCATCGTGAGGGCCCTCGAAGAGAGCGGCCACGTCGTGGCGATGACCGGTGACGGGGTCAACGATGCCCCGGCCTTGCGTGAGGCCGCCATCGGCGTCGCGATGGGGGGGACCGGGACCGACGTTGCTCGTGAGGCCGCCGAGATGGTCCTCGCCGATGACCGCTTCGCCACCATCGTCGAGGCGGTGCGCGAGGGGCGGGCGATCTTCTCGAACATCCAGAAGTTCATCTTCTTTCTCGCGAGCTCGAATACGGGCTTGGTTTTCGTGGTCGTAGCCCTCGCTTTCACCGATGGGCTCCCCCGGTTGACGGCTCTCCAGCTCCTGTGGATCAACCTCATCACCAACGGCCTGCCCGCCCTCGCCCTGGGCATCGATCCGCCCGAGGCGGGTCAGATGAAGCGCGGTCCCCGCCCCCCGACCCAGGGCATCGTCGGCGGCCGGGACCTCCTCGGCGTGGTCGGCGTCGGGGCCATCATGAGCCTCGCGGCGCTCTCCTTCTACTGGATGGCTGAAGCGCGCCCCGAGTTCTTCGCCTCCGGAAGCACCCCAGCGGAGCGCCTCGCCTCGGCCCGTACCATGGCGTTTGCCCTCCTGGCGTTCACGCCGCTCTTCCACGCCTTCAACTGCCGGAGCCCGACCGAGTCGATCTTCACGGTCGGCTGGTTCACCAACCGGGCTCTGTGGCTCGCGATCGCCGTGAGCGCGTCGCTCCAGGTCATCGCCGTCGCCGTTCCCGGGCTCCGGGGCATCTTCCTAACGGAGGCCCTCACCCCTACCCAGTGGGCCCTGGTCCTCGGCCTCTCGGCGCTCCCGGTTCCAGTGGTCGAACTATTGAAGTTCGTCGACCGGAAGCGGCCGTCAGCTCGGAAGCACGATTCGTAGGGTTCGCTCCCGAGGCCGCGTTCTTGCTTACGGTTCAACCTCGTTCAGAGATTGGCCGATGATCTCGACCTCAGAAATCGCGAGGTCTTCGTGGTCGGTTCCGGGCCACACGCGAATGGCCACGAGACGAACAGTACGACCCTCCGCATCAACGGTCAGCCGCGCGCGGCGCTGATCAGGGGCCAATCGAGTTCGGGCCACCTCGACACCGTCCACTAGGACGGCGACCTCGCGGAGGTGAGAGTTCACGACGAAGAGGTCGCGGCCGTCGTCGCGAACCAGATCCCAACCTGTATCGAAGGCGACCGACTCGACACGGACGGCGGTGTCGTAGCGCGCTTCGAGCCATTCTCCATCCCCCGCGCCGGCAGCGCCTTCGTTCCAGGCGGTCGCCTGGTCTCCATCAAAGGCGAGTTCCGGCGGGAAACGCCGGTCCCTTCGCCGACTCGACCAGAATGAGGACGCCGCTACGTCATCCGGTTCCAGCACTCTGCTCTCCCCTCCGACGGCGGCGGTCGGAGTGGCTTCCGGACGAACATCGGTGATACTCGCGCCAACTGGCGAGTCTTGTGGACCCGATGGGTCCGGCGAGTCCGATGATTCGGGCTGGACAGGCGTGGCCGGACTCTCGGCTAGACCGGGAGCCTGAAGGCCGACGGACGCACTCTGTGTTTCGCCGACATTGGATTCTTCACCACCCGCCAAGGTGAACACGAGAAGTCCGATGCCCATGATCGCCAACCCCAGCAAGATTCCGACGGAAAGCGGTCCGAGGTTCAAGCGCCCCTCTCCGGTGGATGTTTGAATCGATCCGGCCTCCGGCGCGAGTCCTGCGGAGAGAATCTGGGGAGTGGCTTCCGCCGACGAGGAGACTGTCGGGTCGGCGAGCATCGTCGCCATGACTCCCTGGCGACATCGTTGAAGCTCTCTGAGCACCTCCCCGGCCGACTGTGGCCGTTCCGAAGGATCTTTTCGCAAGCAACGTTCGAGGAGCGCCCCCAACTCACTCGAGAGTCCGGGAAGCTGCGACGCGATCGGCACATGAGCTTCCGTAAGAACGCGGCACATGATCGCGCTGTTGGTCGGCGCCTCGAACGGGAGCGTCCCGGTCAGTACCTCGTACGCGAGCACACCGAACGCCCAGACATCGGTACTTGCCGTCGCATCACGCGCGCCCTTCCATTGCTCGGGACTCATGTAGTGCGGCGTACCCATGGCGACGGCCTCCCCAGTGAGCTGCGACGGTCTCCTGACGTTCTTTGCGAGCCCAAAATCGAGCAATTTCAGCCGGCGATTGCCGTGGTGATCTCGGGTGAGGAATACGTTTGCTGGCTTCAAGTCTCGATGGACGAACCCTGCGTCGTGTGCCGCCGCGAGAACCTCCAGCAACTCTTCGAGCAACTGAAGCCGCGCCTCGGTGTCGATGTCGATGTCGGTCTCGGCCAGGAATGACTCGAGGTCCTGGCCCGCCAGAAGCTCCATCGCCAAGAAGAGTTGCCCGTCTTCGGGGTCTACTCCGGCATCGAACACATCGACGATGCCGGGGTGATCGATCGCCGCCGGGGCCTGCGCTTCTCGGAAGAAGCGCTCGTGCCACGCGCTTGTCAGATCCCCTTCGATCCGCATCAACTTGATCGCGCATCGTTTTCCCGTCGTGATGTGGCGCCCCTCCCAGACGACGCCCATGCCACCCTCTCCGATCTTGCGGACCAGCGCGTAGCGCCCAGCGATGATCGGTTCTGCGGTCATGGTGTTTCGATGATATTTGATCCACCGCGCGGCGGACGCCGGTTCAGCGGTCGAGCGTAACTCGATGGTCAACGTCCACTACATCAACCTCGCCACCATGTAGTCATAGTCGGGCCGCTCGCCGCGCCATTCGCTCTCGCACGTCCTCGAGTCGACTTGCGCGCCGGCGTTTTCGTTGGCCGCACACAATCGCATGATGGCGCTCTCGGCGGTGAGGGGCTGGCGCGGACTGAGGACGATCGCGCGGCCAGCCGAATCGCGAAAGAGCACCTGTCGCTCGACGCCGTTCTCTTGTTGGACGGCAACCGTGAACCCGCCTTCGTGAAGGAGCTGATGATGGGTCGGGCACACGAGTATGAGATTATCCAGCTTTGTCTCCCCGCCGTGGAGCCAGTGCTCGATGTGGTGGGCATCGAGCCACCGATGATGGTCGCATCCTGGGAAACGGCAGGTTCGGTCCCGAACACCGAGGGCGCGGCGAATGGCCGGCGGGATCGCCCGGGTTTTTCGACCGACATCGAGGGGCTGACCATCATCGGTCGTGTGCACGGCGACGAGGCCCGCATCGCAGGCTATACGGCGAAACGTTTCCGTCGGGAGCCGGGTTCCGTCGTCGAGTTCGGCGGTGCGGGTGCCGGTCAGGTCGTTGTCGCTGACGTGAATGAAGAGGGTGGCCCGATCACCTCCCGTGCGTTTCGGTTCGAGTTCACTCGCCGGTGCTGCGAGGGCGAGATCGGCGAGCTTGACGAGGGCATCGGCCCGACTTGCTCGGGGTGGCGTCGCAGACGTTTCCGCGGAAAGCTCCAGTGGCTCGATTGGTGAGTCATTCCGGCCGGCGTCCGCATCGGATCCTTCCGCGGAAACGTCCTCCGGCACGACCGCCGCGACACTCGCTTGCTGAGGTTCGTCGTGCG